>PLBM01000043.1 GCA_003134515.1 Acidimicrobiaceae bacterium
GGCAGATACTGCTGGTCGACCCATCCATTCGGATAGTCGTGCGCGTAGCGGTACTCAGTGCCATGGCCCAACAGCGCGGCGCTGCGATAGGACGCGTCACGCAAGTGCACGGGAACTTGGGTCGAACCGCCCGACTGCAACGCGCCGGTCGCCGCGCCCAACGCGCGGGTCACCGAGTTGCTCTTGGGCATNNAACTCCACCGCGCGCGCCGCGGCTTCGGCCACGAGTAGTCCCAGCGGCTCGGCGAGACCCACGTCTTCACTCGCGAGGATGACGAGACGACGAGCAATGAAACGCGCGCTCTCGCCGCTCTCGAGCAAAGTGACCATCCAATAGAGCGCGGCGTCGGGGTCAGAGCCGCGCACTGATTTAATGAAGGCGCTGATCTGGTCGTAGTGCGTGTCGGCGGACTGGTGATAGAGACGACCGTCTCTCGCTCGAGCGACGTGGCCGACCTCGACGGGCTCGCCGGGGTCTTCGATGTTTACGAGCACGATGGCGGTGTCGAGCGTGGTCAGGGCGCTTCGCGCGTCGCCATCGGCCGACGACGCCACCGCCGCCAGTGCGTCGTCGGAGATCGTCGCGCCTCTGAGTTCGAGTCCGCGGCGAACGAGGGTCACGAGATCCTCTTCGCTGAGGGGGTGAAGTCGCCACAACGTGGACCTACTCATCAGCGCCGCGTTGACTTCGAAGTAGGGATTCTCGGTCGTGGCGCCGATGAGCACGACTTCGCCGGTCTCAGTTGCCGGCAACAAGAGATCTTGCTGGGCCTTATTGAAACGGTGCACCTCATCGATAAAGAGCACCGTTCGTTGACCCTGCTCGCCCAGGCGCTCGCGAGCGCGCGCTATCGCTTCACGAACGTCCTTGACCCCGCTCGACACCGCCGAGAGACTCTCGATGACGTAGTTCGCCGACGTCGCCAGAATCCGGGCCAGAGTGGTTTTGCCCGTACCCGCCGGGCCCCACAAGATCATCGAGGTCAACTGACGCGCTTCGACTAGGCGCCGCAGGGGTCCGTCGACGCCCACCAAGTGGTCTTGGCCCACTACCTCGTCGAGCGTCCGAGGCCGTAGCAGTTCGGCCAGTGGCGCCGATTCGCGCAGGCGCTCGTTGACGGCGTCGTCAAAGAGTGACGTACGTCACGATCCTTTCTTGGTGAAGCGAAGACGCAGCTCGTCCAAATGGCGCTCGGCAATACTCTTCGGCGCCCCAGTCATAAGATCGCTCCCCGACTGGGTCTTGGGAAAGGCGATGACCTCACGGATATTCTCCTCCCCGGCGAAGATGGCCACGAGCCGATCGATTCCGAACGCGAAGCCCGCGTGCGGCGGCGCGCCGAACTTGAACGCCCCGAGCAGGAAACCGAAGCGGCTTTGCGCCTCGTCGTCACTGATGCCCAGAGCTCGAAAGATTCGCGATTGGATGTCGGCGCGATGCACCCGCACCGATCCACTGCCCAGCTCCCATCCGTTCAACACCAAGTCGTACGCCTGAGATCGAACCTTTAGCGGATCGCTCTCGATGAACTCAAGGTCCTCGGGATGGGGCATCGTGAAGGGGTGATGCGCCGCTTGAAGGTGGCCGTCTTCGTCAAAGCCTTCGAACAAGGGAAACTCGGTCACCCACACGTACTGGTGCGGCCCTTCGCTGACCGGCGGCGAGCCGAGGGTCACGCGAAGCGCCCCGAGCACTTTAGAGGCGAGCGCGTACTCGTCGGCGACCACGAGTACAAGGTCGCCGACTTCGGCTCCGTCGACGCCTCGAAGCGCCGCCGCCTCGCGCTCGCTCAAGTAGCGCGCCAGCGGCGAGTCCAGTCCTTCACTCGTTATGCGAAACCACGCCAGTCCCTTCGCGCCGAGTTGCTTGGCGTGATCGATCAATTCATCGAGCTTCGCGCGCGAGAAATTGGCTCCGTTACTCACGCGCATTGCCTTCACCGTCGGCGCGGCGAACGCCTTCACGTCGCTCGTGGCGAACACCTCCGAGAGATCGTGCAGCGTCATTGAAAATCGCAAGTCGGGCTTGTCTGTGCCGTAACGGTCCAGCGCCTCGGCCCAGGTCATGCTCGCAATGGCGCCGGGACGAACGCCCGTCGCCACTTCGGCGGCGTCTAAGACCGCCCGCGAAACGAAGCCCATGATGTCGTCTTGCGACACGAAGCTCGCTTCAAGATCAAGTTGGGTGAACTCAAACTGACGATCGGCTCGCAGGTCTTCGTCGCGCAGGCACCGAGCGATTTGGTAGTAGCGGTCGAACCCACCGACCATCAGCAGTTGCTTTGCGATCTGGGGGCTTTGGGGCAGCACGTAGAACTCGCCGGAGTGAAGACGTGAAGGCACCACGAACTCGCGAGAGCCTTCGGGCGTGGGCGCCCAGAGAAGCGGCGTCTCCACTTCACAAAATTCCTGAGCGTCCATGGCCCGACGTAACGCCGCGTTCACCTTGGCACGGAGGCGCAGATTGTGCTGCATCTTGTCGCGCCGAAGGTCCAAATAGCGATAGCGCAAGCGCACCTGCTCGTCGATGTCGAGACGATCGTCGAGTTGAAACGGCGGCACCTCGGCGAGTGAGAGCACCTCGATCTGACAATCGCTTAACTCCACGGCCCCGGTCGACAAACGATCGTTGACAGTGCCTTCGGGTCGCGGAGTGACCGTGCCGGTGACGCGAACGACGTACTCACTCTTCACCTCCACCGTGCCCTCGACCACCACTTGGACCACGCCCGAACGATCACGAACGTCGAGGAAGGCCAGATGCTCTCCGTGCTCGCGGCGCTTAGCGACCCAGCCACAGACGCTGACGCGTTCTCCCACGTGACTCTCGTTGACCGAGCCACACAGCAAGTCGCGCATGGTGGTGGCTTCAACGTTGTCAGGCATCGTCACGTCACTTCGTCAGTAGGTTGGCCACCGTCGAAACGATCTCGCTCTGAGCTACGCGCAACTGCGTCTGCGCAAAGTCCCCGCTTCGAAGGTCCCTAATCGTAACCTCACCGGTCTCAACCTCGCCGGGCCCCAAGAGCAGCGCTAAGCGAGCGCCCGACTTATCGGCCACCTTCATCTGGGCCTTCATGGAACGATGATCGTAGGCGCGAGCGGTCGCGAATCCAGCCTGGCGAAGCCGTTCGACCAAGACTGTCGCCACGTCGTCGCCGGTGGTGTCGATGACGAAAAGGTCGAGCGCGCGATCGAGAAGATCGCCCGTAACACCTTCGGCGTGTCGAGCGAGCAAGATTCGCTCGACGCCACTGCCAAAACCAATGCCGCTCGTGGGCTTGCCGCCCAGCAATTCGGCCAACTTGTCGTAACGTCCACCGCCGCCAATCGCGTTTTGGGCGCCCTCGAGCGCGTCGGCAATGAACTCAAAGGTCGTGCGCGTGTAGTAATCAAAGCCCCGCACCAAGCGAGGGTCGAGGGTGCACTCGATGCCGAGCGACCCGAGTCCCGCGAGCACCTGGTCGAAGTGCGTGCGACACTCTTCACAGAGGTGATTGATGAGGAGTGGACCGTTGGAAGTGACCTCCACGCAGCGATCTCGCTTACAGTCCAACACCCGCAGCGGGTTCTGCCGCCAGATTTCGCGGTGCTCTTCACAGAGCTCGTCATGGTGGGCGGCCAAGTGCTCGCTCAAAAGCGTCACGTACGCGCCCCGACACGCCTCGTGACCCATGGAGTTGACGAGCAGACGCACCCGGCGCAGCCCGACGTCGCGGTAAAAGCCATGGGCCAGAGCGATGACCTCCACGTCCGCCGCCGGGTCGTCGGTGCCAAGCACCTCGACGCCGAGTTGGTAGTGCTGACGATACCGTCCGGCCTGGGGGCGCTCGTAGCGAAACGCGGGCGTGGCGTACCAGGCCCTCCACGGCGTCGTCGGCTGGTGTTGCACAAAGGCGCGCACCACCGACGCGGTACCTTCTGGGCGCAGTGCGTAGCGTCGCTCGCCGCGGTCTTCGAAGACGTACATCTCTTTGGTGAAGACCTCGCTCTGCTCGCCAATACCACGTAGAAAGACCCCCACGTCCTCAAAAAGTGGGTTTATTACCAATGAGAAGTCGTAGCGATACGCGCGCTGGGCGAACAGCGCGAGGAGTCCTTCCCACAGTGCGGAGTCGGGTCCGAGCACGTCGTGGGTGCCCACGGGGGCCTGAAAGGGCGCGGCCGGTTCGCTCATGAGGTCTTGTTCTGGCCCGGCAACGAGCGAAACGCGTCAAAGACGCCGTCAACCCCTTTGAGTGCCGCCAAAAGACTCGACAGATGCACCGGGTCGGCGAGCTCGACATCAAAGATCATGCGCACGATACGCGCCCCCGACGTCGTGGAGCTGCTCGAGATGATATTGAGGTGGTACTCCGCGACGACTTTGGACACATCGAGCAGCAGACGCGAGCGGTCAAAGGCCATGATCTCCAGGACCGCTCGGTACTGACCACCCGCGGAGCCGTCCCACTCCACGTCGATAATTCGCTCACCAAGGCGCTGGGCCAACGCCACGGCATTGGAGCAGTCATCACGGTGCACCGACACGCCGCGGCCCTGGGTAATGAAACCCATAATGCTGTCACCGGGCACCGGCGAACAGCAACGCGCCAGATGAACCATGACGTCGTCGAGCCCTTCAACGTAAATCCCCGCCGTGCGGCGCGAGGTGCGATACGCGCGCGGCGCCTTGGCCACGGTTGTGGGCATCTGTTCGGCGTCGCCGCCACGCAACTCGCGGTCGAGTCGCTGCACGACCGCGTGTGCTGAGATCTGATCGCTGTCAATCGCCATGAAGAGTGCGTCGTGGTCTTCTAAGTTCATCGACGTGATGACCGCGTCGAGGGCGTCCGAGGAGAGCGATGTCGCGATGGGCAGGCCTTCTCGGCGAAGGGCCTTAGTCAGTTCCTCGCGACCACCCTCGATGGCGTCGTCGCGACGCTCGCGCTGGAACCATTGGCGAATCTTGGACTTGGCTCGAGACGATTGGGCGATATTCAGCCAATCGCGTGAGGGACCGGCGTTGTCGTTCTTATTCGTGACGATTTCGACGACGTCGGCCGAGCGCAGCGCGGTGTCGAGTGGCACCAAACGGCCGTTCACCTTGGCACCCACGCAGTGGTGGCCGACCTCGGTGTGCACCGCATAGGCGAAGTCAATGGGCGTCGCCCCTTCGATGAGGGGGATCACGCGGCCCTTAGGAGTAAAGATATAGACCTCGTCCTGGCCGAGGTCGAGCTTCAATGCCTCTAAAAAGGCGATGGGGTCGTTCTCCTCTTGGTCGACGTCGGCCAATCGCTGCATCCAGGCCACCTCCTTGGCCGAGGCGCCCTCTTTGTAACTCCAGTGAGCGGCCACGCCGAACTCGGCTCGCCGGTGCATCTCATGAGTGCGTATTTGAACTTCGACCGACTTGCCACGTGGACCGATAACGGTGGTGTGCAGCGACTGATAGAGATTGAACTTCGGAGAGTTGATGAAGTCCTTAAAACGACCCTGGACCGGCGACCACAGCGCGTGAATCGCCCCCAATGCCGCCCAACAGTCGCGCTCGTCTTCGACGATGAGCCGCAGCCCCACCAGGTCGAAGATATCGTCGAACTCCTTGCCGCCGACCACCATCTTTTCGTAGATACTCCAGAAGTGCTTCGGTCGACCACGCACCTCAGCCTTGATTCCAAACTCGTCGAGCTTGGCCGAGAGCGTCGACATCACTTCACGCAGGTAGGCCTCGCGTTCGGGCTGGCGCGCGGCGACCATCTGTTCGATCTCGGCGTAACGCTTGGGGTGCAGCGTGGCAAAACTTAGATCCTCGAGCTGCCACTTCACCTGTTGCACGCCGAGTCGGTGGGCCAAGGGCGCGTAGACGTCGAGTGTCTCTTGGGCGATAGCGCGCTGGCGATGCATGGGCATCACCGAGATGGTGCGCATGTTGTGGAGTCGGTCGGCCAACTTGATCAAGAGCACGCGCCAGTCCTGGGCCATGGCGATGAACATCTTGCGGATGGTGGCGGCCTGCTGAGCCTCCTTCGAGTCAAACTCGAGGCGGTCAAGCTTGGTGACCCCGTCGACTACCGCCGCCACTTGAGCACCGAACTCCTTGGCCAGCCACTTCGTCGTGACTCCAGTGTCTTCCACGGCGTCGTGCAACAAAGCGGCCGCGATCGTAGTCTCGTCGAGACCCAGATCGGCCGTAATCCCGGCTACCGCGATGGGGTGGGTGACGTAGGGCTCGCCCGTTCGGCGCAACTGACCCTCGTGGGCGTTTATGGCGGCAATTCCCGCTCGACGAATCAGGTCCACGTCGCCGTCGACGTGGTGCTCGTTAAAGCGCGCAATCAGGCGCTCAATCGAGCTCAGCAGCACCGGGTCGGCGGTGGAGCGTGAAGTGAGGCTAACCATGGCCTCAGTCTACCGGCGCGTTCGCACATGTTACGGCGTGGTGATGCTGGCATTGACTCTTCGACCTATCACGAGCAACCATGTTTGCGCTCCGCGCCCCTCGACTTACCGCACAAAGCTTTGGCGCGAAGTTTTGCTTGGCGACACGAACTTTATGTGTGTCCAATCAACCGCAGCGTGGTCAATACTCGTCAAAAACTCGTCCACCTCGGACCATCAACAGTGTTCGGCGATACGCTTGAATATCTTGACGAATGCCCATGACTTCCATCGCTGACGTCCTCGGAGGGCGCTATCGTCTCGTCCGACTGCTCGGTCGAGGGGGTATGTCTGATGTCTATGAGGCAGTGGACGAGCGCGACGGTACCTCCGTTGCCCTGAAGATCGTACGATCCGGCGACCCGGAATTCGTTCGGCGACTAACCCTGGAGGCCCAGGCCTTGGAGCGTTTCGAGCACCCGGGCCTCATCCGACTGCTGGACACCGGACTGGCCGGAGATGACGCGTACTTGGTCATGCAGTTCGTCGACGGACCGACACTCGCCGAGTCACTCCAAAAGGGATCACTCAGCGCTCCGACAACGGCAGCGCTCGGGGCGAGAATGGCCGATGCCTTGGCGTACGTGCACTCCCAGGGCGTAGTGCACCGTGACGTGAAACCGTCCAATATCCTGCAATCGGCCAGTGGCGACGCTTGGCTCGGGGACTTCGGCATCGCACAGCTCCATGACACGACGACGCTCACCGCGGCGGGGACAACCTTGGGAACCGTCGTGTACATGGCCCCGGAGCAACTCGAAGGTGGCCGCGTCGGTCCAAGCGCCGACATCTGGTCATTGGGCATTGTGTTGCTCGAATGCCTGACGGGACGGCGCGTCTACCAAGGCTCGCCGAGCGAGATCGTCGCGAGTCGAATGGCTGGGCCGGTGCCGGTACCAAAGGACTTACCGGTGCCATGGAAGATGGTTCTCGGTGGAATGCTTGATGTTCAACCCGAGCAACGCTTGAGCGGCGCTCAAGTCGCCGCCCTTTTGTCGACATCGGTATTCGCCACTCCGTGGCGAGCATCAAAGAACGATGAGACCGAACGCTTGTCGTCAGTGTCGGCGGAGGATTTCACGATACTCATGCCGGGCGAGGTCGTCGCCGGGACAAGATCCGGCGACGACACCCTCGTTGAAACGCCCCCGGAGCGCGTCACGACACCGCAACGAGGCGTCGCGTCTCACCGCTTTTCGCCGTGGCTGGTGTCAGGCGGTGTCATTGCCGCCGCGGCCGTCGTCGCCGCAATCTTCGTGTTCGCTTCGAACCCTTCGAAAGCGCCAACCACGACTACACAGGCATCAACCACCACCACGTCAACCACCATCCTTTCCAGCTCCAGTGCACTCGCCCACTTGATTAGTGATTTGGCGTCGGGCCAGACCACCGGTAGCGTCGACACTGGCTCTCAGCAAAGCATCTCTCAAGACGCCAACCAGTCACTTTTCGATGCCGAGTCGGGAGATTTGACTCAGGCCGGAAACGACCTCCAACAAGCGGCGACCGTCGTCGCCAACGGTGTACAAGGCGGACAAATCAGCCAACGCGAGGGCGCGATTCTTCAGAGTGATCTATCGGCGCTCGCCCTCTCGTTAGGCGTCAACGCGCCTAACGTAACGACAACGACGGCGCCTACATCACCGGGCAATAATGGCCACGGTCACGGCAAGGGCCACTGAGTTGACTCAATGGCCCACGTCCTAGCGGCGCTTCGGCTTTCGCGCGCGAGGTTGAATCGTCCCACCCATGATGCCCGAGCGCGTCGGACGAGCGCCCGTTATCTTGCCCTCAGTCAATAAGCGCGCCGCGCTCGTAGCCGTCAAAGTCTGACGCTCGGATCGCTGATTAACGCGCGCGGCGAGTTCCTTGTAGCGAGGTTCGCGCTCTTTCATCCAGGCCAGGATCGGGCTCGCAATAAAGATGGACGAGTACGCCCCGCTCATGAGACCAACGAAGAGCGCCAGGCCGTAGTTCTGCAGGGTCGTCGCACCTAAGAGGTCCGCACCAATGAGAAGTACCGCGAGCACCGGCAAGATGGCGACCAGCGATGTATTGATCGATCTCGCCAGCGTCTGGTTCATCGAAAGATTGACCATCTCGCTGTAGGTGAGGTCCCCGCCCTTTAGCACGCCCTGGGTGTTATCGCGCACCCGGTCAAAGACGACCACTGTGTCGTAGAGCGAGTAACCCAGAATCGTCAGGACGGCGATCACCGTATCGGGCGTGATCTGGAAACCAAAGAGCGAGAACACTCCGACCGTGACGAGCAGGTCGTGCACCATGGCGATAAACGCGGCAACAGCCATCTTGGGCTCAAAGCGAATACTGATGTAAGCCACCACCGCGATGAAGAAAACGATGAGGGCTTCGATCGCCTTATTGGTGATCTGACCGCCCCACGTGGGTCCGACGTTGCTCGTGGACACCTGATTGTTCGTGGTATGAGCCACCTTCGCCATTGCGTCCACCACGTTGGTGGTCAAGGTGAGCGCCTTTTTCTGGGAGAGTGAGTTGATGTTGGCCGTGACTTGATACGTGTCGGAACCCAACTTCTCCACTTTGGGATTCGTGAGTCCCGCCTTTTGTACCGCACTGGTCATGTGCGCAATCGACGTGTTCGGCGCGAGCACTTCCCAGGAGCTACCGCCCTTGAAGTCGATACCGAGATTGAAGCCACGAATAGCCAGCGAGCCCATGCCCAGCACGATGATGATCACCGAGACGCTAAACCAGATCTTGCGCCGTCCCACGAAGTCAACGGTCGTGAGTCCATGGTAGAGACGACCGAGATGACCGTAGACCTTGGTGTCGGGAGGTGGCGCCATGTCGGTGTCGTTACTCACTGACGACTCCCGCGTGCATTCCAGCAGCCATCGAAAGCGCCGAGGTGCTCGACGAGCCCCGTCGCCCGAGCAAGATCACGAGGGGACGGGTGAAGTACCAAGTGATGACGACGTCCATGATGGTCGAAAGTCCAAGGAAGAAGGCGAAGCCCCTCACGTCACCCACCGCGATGATGTAGAGCAGGACCGCGGCGAGCAGGCTCACCGTGTCCGCGGCCAACACCGTGCGCCACGCGGAGCGAAAGCCCCGGTCCACGGAGGATCGCACCGATCGACCAGCTCGAGCCTCATCCTTTAATCGCTCGAAATACACGACGTAACTGTCAACCGTGATACCAATCGACACAATTATTCCAGTAACCCCTGCCAGGTCAAAACTCGGCGCGAAGGCCGTATGACCCAAGGACGAGATGATGGCCCACAAAAGCGCCGCCGTGACGGCCAGACCGAAGACGATGACCAGCCCCAGTGCGCGATAGTAGAGAATCGTGTAAAGCAGCACCAGCGCCAAGCCGGCCAAACCGGCTCCGAGACCCGCGATCAGGGCGGAGTGGCCCAGGGTGGGCGACACGGTCACGGTGTTGAGGGCCTGGAGGCGCACGGGCAGGGCGCCAAAGTTCATCGCCAGGGCCAGGTTCTTCGCCGACGCTTCAGTGAAGGAGCCCGAGATTTGACCGGTGCCTAGGAAACTCGAAAACGTCGTCTGCGTGGGCTGAATGATGGGCGCGGATTGCACAACGCCGTCAAGTTCAATGGCGAGCAGCTGATGGAAGTTCTGGCTGGCCACTTTGTCCCAGAGCGGGCTGCCCGGAGAAGTAAGTGTGTAGTTGACAACCCACGCGCCGGCCTGGTCCTGTTGGGCGATCGCCTTTTTGATCGAGTGGCCCGTGAGCTCTGATGGTCCCAAGACGTAGCGTACGCCGGGTTGGCCCAAGAGCGGCAAGAGCACGGGGTCTTTGGGTAAATCGCTCTTGGGTTGTGTGGACTCGATGTTCGTGAACGCGGGATCAGGTTGGAGGTTATTGCTCGTAAAGCCGGCCACGTTGTTCGCGGGCGCAACGGCGAGATTCGCCTCGGTCATCTGATAGTTCGCCGCACAAGTGGGCAACGGCTTCTTCCCGAGCGGGGCGAGTTTGGCGCCCACGCCGGCTTGGCAGATCACGGGACGGAACAAGAGTTGTGCGGTTTGACCGACCACCGCCAACACCGCGCGCGCGTCTTTCGCTCCGGGCACGCTCACCACGACGTCCTTACCCTGAAGATTTACTTGCGCACCGGAGACGCCCAGTCCGTTCACGCGATTGGTGAGTATCGTCACCACTTCTTGCATGTCCGCCGTGGAGGCGGGGGTCGTAGGTTTATAGACCACCGAGAGACCACCGGCCAAGTCGAGGCCGAGCTTGGGCCCCCAACCGAGCGACAAGGTCGCGGCAAGCGATCCAAAGGCGATCGCTACGGTAAGCACGAGACTGACGATCATTGATCGCCGTGAGCCAACCTGTGGCGGCATTACTTGGCGTCACCTTCCGAGGGGTGATCGTCGGAGGACCCGGGAACAACGGGGTCGTAACGGCGCGCAATCGCCGAGGGTATGAAGTCGAGCTCCACGCCACTGGAACTGCGCAAGGTCACCAGGTCGTCTTCGTTCTTCACGACTGTTCCTACGAAGCCGCCGATGGTCTGGGCGCGCTGGCCGACCTCGACCTTACGCGATTGTTGACGCTGGGCCTTCTGCTTCCTAGAGCGAGGACGCAGGTAGAAAAAGTAGAGTCCGCCGAAGACCACGACGTAAATGATGAGAATCGACGACGAACTGGAGCTGGCAACCAACATGGGGATTTCCTTCGTTAACGGACAGAGAAACTCTAGTCGCTAGGTGCGCAGTGCGTTAGAACAGGCCGCCGTGACGCGGCTGAATACCTAGGTGATCGTACGCCCGTTCGGTCGCAACGCGCCCCCGCGGCGTGCGCACCATCAGCCCGGCTCGCAATAGATAGGGCTCGTACGCGTCTTCAATAGTGAAGGGCTCTTCACCACAGGCGTGCGCCAGTGTCGTCAGTCCGACGGGCTGCGCCGCGAACTGCTCACAGAGCAACGTCAAGATTCGTCGATCGATCTTGTCAAGCCCAAACTCGTCGACCCCAAACAGCGCCAGAGCGTCAACGGCGACCTGCGCGTCGACCTTCTCGTAGCCCTTCACCGAGGCGAAATCGCGCACTCGCCGCAATAGTCGGTTGGCGATGCGCGGCGTGCCACGGCTACGCGACGCAATGATGTGGGCCGCTTCGGGCTCGAGTGCGACATTGAGCAGTCCGGCCGATCGTTGAGCAATGAGGGCGAGCTCGTCCACATCGTAGAGATCGAGTTGTCCGATAAATCCGAATCGATCTCGTAGGGGTGCGGCCACGAGTCCGGTTCTCGTGGTCGCACCGACCAAGGTAAAGTTCGCCAAATCTAGACGGATCGACCGGGCCGACGGACCGCGTCCGATCATGACGTCGAGGCGAAGCTCCTCCATCGCGGGATAGAGAATCTCCTCGACGGCGCGCGAAAGTCGGTGGAGTTCATCAATGAAGAGCACGTCGCCGTCTTGTAGGTCGGTGAGTAATGCGGCGAGGTCGCCCGGACGTGCAAGCACCGCACCCGACGTCACTCGAAAGCCCGAGCCCATCTCACTGGCCACAATGCTGGCGAGCGACGTCTTACCGAGCCCGGGCGGTCCGGCAAAGAGCAGATGATCCGCGCACTGGTGACGAGCTCTCGCCGATCCAAGAACGACTTGGAGATGACCCACCAAGTCACGTTGACCGACGAAGTCCTCGAGCGTCTGAGGGCGCAACGACACCTCCGCGCGACGCTCTTGCTCGATCACTTCGGCCGATACGACGTGATCTCGAAGTTGCTCGAGGTTGAGTTCGTGCTTGGTCACGATCGGCTCAACAGTTGCAGGGCGGTGCGAAGGGCTTCGGACTCGTCCGCGGGTAACTCGACGTCATTGAGAGCCCCGCGCACCTCGTGACTGGTGTAACCCAGTGCGCGCAAAGCGTCGTCGACGGCCGCGTTGACGTGCGTTACTGGTGCGCCGGGTTCAAGGGCACCGTCGACGAGAACCTTGCCTTTCAATTCGAGCACGATCCGGCTCGCCGTCTTGGGGCCGATGCCGGGAATCGTGGCCACCTTCTTCGCGTCGCCGCTCTCAATCGCGCGAGCGAGTTCGCCCACGCTCATCGTTCGCAAAGCGCCCAAAGCGGTCGAGGGACCAACCCCCGGGGTGACGATGAGCAGTTCAAAGAACTCCCGTTCTTCAACAGTGCGAAAACCGAAAAGTTGGATGGCGTCCTCTCTCACCACGGTGAAGATAAAGAGTTCGACGAGTTCTTCGAACGGCAGTGGCTCACTCGAGGCGACCTGGACCTCGTACCCGACGCCCTGCACGTCAACTACGAATGCCCCATTTCGCAACTGACGCAGAACCCGCCCATTCAGCCAGGCGATCACGTAAGGCTCCCGAGCGGGTAGCGGCGCTCGACGCGCACAATCATGAAGTACGCAATTCCCAGCGCCAACGCGTCGGCGGCGTCGGCCGGTCGAGGAATTTCGCTCAGTCCACAGAGCCGAGCGACCATTCCCTGCACTTGGGACTTACTGGCCGCGCCGTAACCCGTCACCGCTAATTTCACCTGCTGGGGGGTGAACTGGCGTACCGCCACGTCCTCGCCGCCGACGAGGGCGATCGCGACGCCACTGGCCTGGGCCACCGAAATCGCGGTCTTCGCGTTTCGCTGGAAGAAGACCTTCTCCACCGCGACCGCGTGCGGGGATGTTTCTTTGAGCAGTTGATCGAGTTCGAGGTGCAACTGACGAAGACGTTGCTCGACGGGCACCTGGGGGTCGGTTTCGATGGTGCCAGCGCGAACCGCTCGAAACGACTCCACTCCCTCAAATGACCCCTCGACGAGCCCGTACCCGCAACGCGTCAGTCCAGGGTCAATACCGAGTACGAACATACGTTCGATAGTACTCCCCAAAGGGCCCTACTGCTGGTAATTAGCCCTCAAACGAAGCCAGCAACTTATCGGAGATGTCAAAGTTGGCGTACACGTTCTGCACGTCGTCGTGGTCGTCCAGGGCGTCCATGAGGCGCAGCACCTTTTTCACTTCGGCCTCGTCCGAGACGGGAATCGTGTTCTGGGCTACCAGGGTCAGTTCGGCGCTGAGTACCTTGAGCTGTTGCTGTTCCAAGGCTTCGCGGACCGACCCGAGGGCGTGGGGCTCGGTCGTGACCGTGTAGTTCTGGCCGTTCACTTCATAGTTCTCGGCACCGGCCTCCATAATCCATTCAAGGAGTTGGTCCTCGTCAAGGGGTCCCGCCACCTCGAGCACGCCCTTACGTTCAAACTGCCACGACACCGCCCCTGGCTCGGCGATCGCTCCCCCGTTGCGCCCAAAGAGGTGCTTGATCTCAGAACTCGTTCGATTTCGATTGTCGCTAAGGGTCTCCACGATGACCGCCACGCCGCTCGGGCCATACCCTTCGTAGCTGATGGATTCGTAGCGAACGCCTTCGAGCTCACCGGTGCCGCGCTTGATGGCGCGCTCGATCGTATCTAAGGGCACCGACGCCTCACGGGCTTTTTGGTACATCGTGCGTAGTGCGGCGTTGGTGTTGGCGTCCCCGCCACCCTCGCGCGCGGCGACCTCGACTTGGCGAATCAGTTTGGCGAAAACCTTGGCGCGAGCCGAGTCCTTGGCGCCCTTGCGGTGTTTGGTCGTTGCCCACTTGGAGTGGCCGGACATAGTGCCTCCTGTCCTAAGGGCTTGGCTATCGTAGCGAAAATCAGAGCGAGTCGACGAAAAGCCGGTGCAGTCGTGGGTCACCGGCCAACTCGGGGTGAAACGAGGCGCCCCAGACGTTCTTCTGGCGTACGAAGACCGGATGCTCACCTCGCCCGTCCCCGGGATCGAGCGTCGCGAGCACTTCGACGTCGTTGTCCCACGCCACGATGCGCGGCGCGCGAATAAAGACCCCCGACACCGACCCGACACCCGTCACTTCTATGGGCGACTCGAAACTCGCGATCTGGCGGCCGTAGCCGTTACGGCGAAGCGTCACCGACAACGCGCCGTAGCACCACTGGTCCGCGCGACCGTCGAGGATTTCTGCACTGAGAAGAATCAACCCCGCACAAGTGCCAAAGACCGGGAACCCGTCACGGAGTTTCTCTCCCAGGGCGTCTTTGAGACCGGCGGTGACGAGCAGGTGGGCAATGGTCGTGGACTCGCCGCCGGGCAGAACGAGAGCATCGATGCTCTCGAGTTGTTCGATCGTTCGCACCTTCACCACGACGCTGTCGAGCGACTCGAGCATCATGACGTGTTCACCCACGTCGCCCTGCAGGGCCAGTACGCCGACGCGCTTCACTACCAGCCGCGTTCGGCGAGTCGCTGTTCCAGCGACGACGTCTCCCAGCCTTTCATGGCCGAACCGAGTCCGGTCGAGACCTTCGCCACGACACTGGCGTCGAGATAGTGGGTCGTGGCTTCGACGATGGCGCACGCCATGCGCGTGGGGTCTTCACTCTTAAAGATGCCCGAGCCCACAAAGACGGCCTCGGCGCCGAGCTGCAAGACCAGCGACGCGTCGGCGGGCGTGGAGATGCCCCCCGCACAAAAGAGCGGAACCGGCAACTTGCCACTTTGGGCAACCTCTTGAACCAGGGGCAGCGGTGCTTGAAGATCCTTCGCCAAGGTGAACAGCTCGTTCTTGTCAGCGCTGTGCAGGCGGCGCATTTGAGCGTTGATCGTGCGCAGGTGTCGCACCGCCTCAACGACGTTGCCGGTGCCCGCTTCGCCCTTTGAGCGAATCAAGCACGCCCCTTCACCAATTCGACGAAGCGCTTCGCCCAGGTTCGTCGCGCCGCACACGAAGGGGACAGTAAAGGCCCACTTGTCGATGTGGTACTCCTCGTCGGCCGGCGTTAAGACCTCGGACTCATCGATGTAATCAACGTCGAGTGCTTGGAGGATCTGGGCTTCGGCGAAGTGTCCGATGCGCGCCTTGGCCATGACGGGAATAGTGACCGCGGCCTGGATCTCTTGAATCATCAAGGGATCACTCATTCGAGCGACGCCCCCGTCACGGCGAATATCGGCGGGCACGCGCTCGAGGGCCATGACCGCGACGGCGCCGGCGTCCTCGGCAATCTTGGCCTGCTCAGGGTTCACGACGTCCATAATCACGCCACCGCGCAGCATGTCGGCCAGACCGCGCTTCACGAGCGCCGAGCCGGTGACCGCGGGACTCTTTGAAGGACTCATGGTCCCAGCCTAATGGCCGAGCCCTACCACTCTTCGAGCGCGCGCGCTCGAAGTTCGACGTCGTCGAGGTCGCCTATGTCGCCTTCGTGTCGGTCACTCCACTGATTGAAAAAGACCCATCGCCACTGGGCGTAGGACGAAGAGCGGAAAAAGGAGTCTTCGCTGAGCTGTTGACGCGCGCACTTACGCAACGCCCCCGCGAGTCCTAAAGGGTAGCGAATGCTCGCCGCGGCGACTTCGTCGGCCCGATAGGTCTTGCCGTCACCGGCCAGGGCCTGGCGCTGGTCGTCGTTGAGCGAGATAACCGCCGCGAGGCTTTCGCGGTCCAAAAGTCCTAGTCGCTGACGAGCCAGGCAGTGGGCCACCACGCCCTCGAGTTCGATCAGTTCAAAGTCCTGGATGAGTGAACTCGTCACGAGGAGCGAGAAGCTGTTCCCGCTCGGCACGAGCGCAGCGTTGTAGCCCGAATCACGAACGATGAAGGCACTCACCGCGTCGACGCCAAAGGTAGCGGCCAAACGATCCAGCACCGTCACGAGACGCACCCGTTCGGCGGCGTCACCGCCGGGAGAAAACTGCGCGAGCACCGTGCCCCCGAGGCTTTGACCGCGACGCGAGTAACTTCCGATCACCCGGCGTAGGTCCCAGGCGTACACCACGGCGAGCACGACACCGAGCGCGGGCAGCCACGGCACCACGACCACGCCCCCAATGAGCGCCACGGCCACGACCCCCACCACGATGGTCTGGGGCAGACGGCGCTTGAAGGCGAAACGGCGCACCACGCGCAGGTTGTGATGACGCTCGCTCGTCGAGGGAGCGTACGGGTTCTGCCAGGAGGGATCGAGCACGGGCGCCACGAAACGGGGCGCGCGATCACGCGAGAAATTGGAGCGGCGAGAACGGGATCGTTGCTTGGTAGCCACGTCGTAAGGCTACCTGTTCGCTCGAAATCGCTGTCTCGCCACTTCGTAACGTTCCCCGTAGGCGCTCATCAATGACGCCATCGACCATCGCTCGGCGTGACGCCGCGCCGCAGCGACGCTCGCCTCGCTCTCTTCAGCCAGCGCACGGGCAATCGCCACGCCTAAGGACGACGAGCTCTCGGGTTGAAACAGTGTCGCGTGGCCACCGGCCGCCTCGCGGTACCCGTCGATATCGCTGGCCACGACCAAGGTCTCACTAGCCATGCCCTCGAGGAGCACGAGTCCGAAACTCTCGCCGCGTGTCGACGGCGCGATCAATGCGTCCACGCGACGAAGCCACGCGCGCTTGATCTCGTCGTCCACTCGACCGACAAAGACGATTCTGTCGTCGTGAGCCGCGAGGGCTTCCAAGCGGCGCCGTTCGGGCCCCTCGCCCGCGATGACCAGTTGCCAGGGCTTTACGTTTTGAGCGTTATGCTCGCGCACCGCGTCGATCGCCAGGGCCACGCCCTTTCGCTCCTCGAGCCGGCCCACGTAGAAGAGCACCGGACCGACGGCCCGCTCTCGCGGCGTCGCCACGAATCGATCAACCTCAAAGCCGTTGAAGAGCACCACGCTGTCGAGGCCACAAGCGTGGCGCAACGTCGTCGCCGCGGCCTCACTGACCGACACGGCGTCGTCAAGCCCGGCGCCTAATCGCGCCATCAACGGCTTGGTGTAGGTCAGCGCCGGACCGTGGCCACTGCGATGAAATGTGCCGAGCGCGGGGTAATCGTGACTTCGCAGCGTCGACCAACCGAGCAGTGGTGCGAAGGGCTCGTGAAAGTGCACAATATCGGGCTGAAAAGTGCCGATGGCGGCTTTCGCTTTCCTCGCCGCGGTAAGCGAGAAGGTCAATGGGGCCCTCGAGCCGTTGGTCGGAATCGACCAACGCGTGCCCAGACGAAGCACCTTCGCCGGGGTGTCGTAGATCGTCTCGTCGCGAATATCGGGCGCAACTATAAGCACGTCGCGACCAGAGTCGCACAGCACGCGACTCATCGCCAGGACCTGTTCTTGGACACCGCCGAAGACACTTAGCGCGTAGGGCGACACGAGCGCGACTCGCTGCACGCTCACGACGATGGGAATCGAGGCTGCAACACGTGCCACTGTTCAGGCGCACGGCGAATGAGACCCTCGAGTTCTCGCGCGATCAGTTGGGTCACTCGGGTCACGTCGTCGCGGAACTTGGCCGTTCGCTCGACTTCGATCGGTGGGGTCACCACCGAAAAGTGATCCCGGCCCGGACCCGAGTAGCAGGCCGCCGCCACCAGCGTCGCACCGGTGCGCAGCGCCAAGGTCGCCGGACCGGCCGGCATCGTTACTCGCTCGCCGAAGAACTCCACCTCCACCCCGTTGCCCTGAAGATCGCGATCACAAAGCAGCCCGACCACCCCGCCCTCACGCAGCGCTGCCAACAGCGCCGCACCGGCGTGTTCGTTCAACGGCTCGATGCGAATGCCAATGGACTCTCGCTTCTCCTTAAACCATTCGAAGAGCTCGGGTGGGTCCAGCTCTTCGGCGACGGCCGTCATGCCCAGGCCCAGCGAGTTCAAAAATGCGCCGCCCCACTCCCACGAGCCAATGTGCGGCAGTGCGATGATGACCCCTTGCCCGCGCTCTTTGCCCCGGCGAAGGTGTTCGAGTCCTTCGGCCATCGTAAAGCGCTCGTAGATCGCTGGCTTAGCGAGCGCCGGTAGTTTCGCGCCCTCCGCCCAGTACTGACCGTAACTGCGAAAGCCGCGCGCCACAAAGTGCTCGAGCAACGTCTCGTTCGGTGCTGAACCAGGTGCAAAGAGGACGCGGGCGAGGTTACTGGTCAGGCCCTCTCTCGCGCCCCTACTTCGCCGTCCCACCAATCCCGCCAGAGCGCTCGCGACGGCAACATCCAACCGTTCAGGCAACAACTCCATGACGGCGCCCACGGACTTAAAAAGCGCGACGCGCGCCTTTCGGGCCACGACTAGTGGCGCGAAACGCGACTGAGACCCCGGCGAAGACGCCGACTGTGTTGGCGCGCGCGCAGCGCCGAGGTCGGCGACGGGGCCGGACGCGCGGCCACCCGCCAGACGCGCCAAAACCGTCCCCCCGCGGTCATTGCCGTCAGGCCCAGCATCAGCCAAAGCACGGGAATGAAGATGACGGTCGCGATGAGCCCCACACCCAAGAGGATCATCCGCTCGGCCCGCTCCATCAGACCGCCCTTAGCGTCGAGTCCAAGACTCTCGGCCTTGGAGCGTTGATACGAGATCATGAAGGTCGTGGTGAGGATCGCGATTGGCAACAAGACGAGCTGGCCGTGATGGCGCGCCGTCAGGTAGTACGCGACACCCCCCAGAATGATGGCGTCGGCGAGACGATCCGAGACGGAGTCAAAGAAACTGCCCCGCTGGGAGGCGCGGTGGGACGCCTTGGCGACCGCTCCGTCAAAGATGTCGTGAAAACCGGTCAAGGTCAACAGGACGATCGCCCAAAAGTGCAGGCCGACCGCGATGGCCCAGGCCGTCGCGCAGGCGAACACCAGCCCCGAAGCCGTGAGCACGTCGGCGGAAAAACCTATTCGTACGAGCCAGCGCCCAATCGGCGCGGTCGTCGCGTCTAGCGACTGGCGGAACTTGCCGTCGAACATCGACCCTCTGGGTTCATGACGCTGAGTCTACCGGTCGGGCCAGCAAAGACGGGGCCTAGAGATGGGCGCGCACTTTCTGCCACGTCGCTTGTAGCGATTCGGGTAAAACGCGCGTCTCGCCAATCGTGGTCATGAAGTTCGTGTCGCCACTCCAGCGCGGCAGCGCGTGCGCGTGCAGATGTTTAGGGATTCCCGCGCCTGCGGCGTGACCGAGATTCATCCCGAGGTTCATCCCATCGGGCTCGTAGGCCTTCTTAAGTGCCGCGACCGCGTCTCGCAACACGAGAAAAAAGTCGGAGAACTCTTCGTCGTTCAACTCCTCGAGCGAGTCCACGTGACGAAACGGCACCACGAGGAGATGGCCCGAGCCGTAGGGAAAGGCGTTCAAGACCACGAAGGTATATTGACTTTTTTTCAGCACGCCCGTCGACTCGTCGACCGGCTCGGCGCCCAGGACGCAAAAGACGCACTCGGCTCCTTCATCCGCATTCTCCTTCGCGTTGATGCTCGCGACGTACCCCTCACGCCACGCGGCGGAAAAACGCTCTAGGCCCACGTGGGCGCCTCGGGTGAGGCGTGTGCTCGAATCTCTTCGAGCAGCCGTTCGCGAAACGCGCTCACGCTCACGCCACGTTCGGGGTCGTTCGATCCGCGCGCGTTTACTCCGAGGGTCGCGTTCGCGACGTCCTCGTCGCCCACCACCACCACGTAGGGGATCTTTTCGAGTTTGGCCTTACGAATTCGAGCACCCAATGGTTCGCTCGCCACTTCGACGTTGACGCGAACCCCCTCGAGGCGAAGCAGCGCCGCCACCTCAAAGGCGTAGTCGTCATGGTCGTCACGAACGCCCAGCACGCGAACCTGCTCGGGACTGAGCCACGTCGGCAAGTTCCCGGCGTAGTGCTCGATGAGAATCGCCATGAATCGCTCCACCGATCCAAAGAGCGCACGGTGAATCATAATGGGGCGCTGACGCGAGTTATCGGGCGCGACGTAGGTGGCGTCAAAATTCTTGGGCTGTTGGAAGTCCAACTGAATCGTGGACATTTGGTGAGTACGGCCGATGGCGTCGCGCGCCTGCACGGAGATCTTGGGTCCGTAGAACGCGCCGCCCCCGACGTCGAGCACGAGTTCGAGCTCCGCCGCTTCAGCCACCGCAGCGAGAATGGCCTCGGCCTCGGCCCACTCTTCGTCGGTGCCCGAGGCCTTGAACGATGGTCGTGTCGAAAGCTCCAGGTAGAACTCCGACAGGCCAAAATCGCGCAGCAGATCGAGCACGAAGGTGAGGAGACTGGCCAACTCTTCGGTCATCTGCTCGCGCGTGCAAAAGATGTGCGCGTCGTCCATGGTCATACCTCTCACGCGAGTCAAACCTTGGACGACGCCCGACTTCTCGAAGCGGTAGACCGAGCCGAATTCGAACATGCGCAACGGCAGTTCTCGGTAACTGCGTTGGCGCGCCTTGAAGATCAAGACGTGAAACGGGCAGTTCATGGGCTTGAGGTAGTAGTGCTGGCCCTCATCGAGCACCATCGGCGGATACATGCTCTCGGCGAACCACGCCAAGTGCCCCGAGGTCTCGAAGAGTTCGGCTTTGGAGATGTGCGGCGAGTACACGAACTCATAGCCCGACGCCTCGTGGCGTTGGCGGGAATACTCCTCGAGCACGCGTCGAATGATGCCACCTTTGGGGTGAAAGACCGCGAGTCCTGGCCCGAGCTCACTGGGGAACGAGAAGAGGTCGAGTTCGTGACCGAGGCGACGGTGATCGCGCTTCTCCGCCTCTTCCAACTGCACCAGGTGCGCAACGAGGGCCTCCTTCGACTCCCACGCGGTGCCGTAAATTCGTTGCAGTTGCGGTTGAGACTCGTCACCGCGCCAGTACGCGCCCGCGACCCTGGTCAACTGGAAGTGCCCGAGGTGCGACGTGCTCGGCACGTGGGGTCCCCGACAGAGATCGATGAACGCGTCCGTGTTGGAATAGGTCGAAATGGTGTCGCCGCCGCCCGTCTCCGCCAGGTCTTCCTCGCCGGCCCCTCGCGCCACCGCCTCGATGATCTCAATCTTGAAGGGCTGATTCTTAAAGAGGACCAAGCCGTCACCAATGGAGTACTCCGAGCGAGTGAAGGGCTGGTCCTCCGCGACAATGGCGCGCATCTCAGCGTCGACTCGAACCAGATCGTCGTCACTAAAGTGCTGACCGCCCGGCAGTTCGAAGTCGTAGTAGAAGCCGTCTCGAATCGCCGGACCGATGGCGTAGTGCGCGCCGGGCCATAGACGGGTGACGGCTTGGGCCAGTACGTGGGCCGACGAGTGGCGCAGCACCTCACGACCGTCGTCACTCGCGGGAGTCACGATCGCTACGTGGTCACCGTCGTGCAGGGGCGTAAAGAGATCAGTTAGCTGATCATTCACGCGCGCCGCGAGGGCGTCTTTGGCGAGTCGCTTCCCGATCGCCTTGGCGAGGTCGAACGCCGTCGAACCCTCGGACAGGGTTCGCATCGAAGCGTCGGGTAGCTCAACTTTGAGATCAGACATCTCGTCCTTTCGTCGACTACAGCGTAATGCCGAGCAACGATGCCGCCGAAGCGACACTCGATCCGGCGTGCGCGGCGGCGTCGATCGCGCGAAGCGCGTCGGGCGTGTTGAGGTCGTCGTCAAGCGCGTCGCGCACGTCCTCCAGCACCAACGAGACGCGACCGGTCGTCAACGTCGAGCGCCACGTCGCGAGTCGCGATTGGGCGTGCGACAACAACTCGTCTCGCCACTCCCAATCGTCGCGGTAGAACTGATCGAGCAGCGCCAGACGAACCGCCGCCGGCTCCGAACGCCGCACCACGTCGTGCACGTAGACCAGATTGCCCAGTGATTTGCTCATCTTGACCCCATCCAGCGCCACCAACCCGGTGTGCATCCAGTGCTTCACGAACGGCGCGCCGGTCACCGATTCGCTCTGGGCCGCTTCACATTCGTGATGAGGAAACGCGAGGTCTCGCCCGCCGCCGTGGACATCGACCGTCTCGCCGAGTTCGCGCAACGCCAGCGCGGAGCACTCGATGTGCCAACCCGGGCGACCCGCGCCCCAGCGAGACTCCCAGGCCGGTTCGTCCTCGAGAGAGGGCTGCCAGAGTACGAAATCGAGCGGGTCGCGCTTGTTTGGGTCGTCGGGTCGGCCCCCGTTGGCGCCGGCGAGTTCGATCATCACTTCTCGTGGTTGATGGCTGATCTGACCAAAGCGAGGGAACTTGGACACTTCAAAGTAGACGCTCCCCTCGACTTCGTAGGCCAGTCCCAGATCGAAGGTCTGACCAATCAACGTGAGTATCTCGGGGATCGCGCCCGTGGCGCGAGGTTCGGAGTACACCGCCAAGAGATTGAGAAGTTTCATATCACGCTCAAAGGTGACCATCTCTTGCGCGGCGAGGTCGAGGTAGTTGACCCCAAGCTCGCGGGCCTTTCGAAGAATGTCGTCATCGACGTCGGTGACGTTGCGCACGCAACGGGCCTCATGGCCCGCGTCGAGCAGACGTCGGGTCAACACATCAAAGGTGAGATAGACGAAGGCGTGACCGAGGTGCGCCGATTCGTAGGGTGTGATGCCACAGCTGTACAGCGTGGCGACGGGACCGATCTCGAGGGGAAACACGCCCCGGCGCGCACTGTCGTAGAGCTGCATCAGTGCTTGAGTCCGGCGAGCTTTACGTAGCTGTACGACTTTTGACGAATATTGATTGAAATACACACCGCCGTAAAGGCCTCGATGGCACTGGCGAGCGACATCGATCCCGCGATCACCGCGTGCAATCCAGGCATCGAGTCGACTATCGCCGCGACCTCTTCACAAGCCCGCTCGTCGTCGGAGCAAAGGATCACGTCGGCATCGAGTTGGCTGTCAAGGTCTTCCATCTGCCTCGCCGGCAGATGATGAAAGGCGGCCACGATCGTGCTCTCGGGCAAGGCGAAGGCCAACTGAGCGGCCATCGAACCACGCGAGGGATAGAGCGGGAGAACCTCTTTGCCTTCGCGCGCGAGCGCGTTGACCATCGAGATCACGGTCTTGTGAGCGAGTGAGCTTCGAAGCGCGCTGACCGTGGCGACGGCGGCGTCCCAGGGCGTCGCGACGATGACGAGCTCACAGTCCGCGGCGGCCTCGTTGGTGGCGCCGCGCACCACGCCGGTACCGCGCGGCAAAAGTGTGGTGGCCGTGACCTCGGCGCGCGCCGCGTCGCGAGAACCAAGCATGACGTCGTAACCCGCACTCGCGAGACGAATCGCCACGCCCCTACCGGCCGGTCCGGTGCCGCCCAAGATGCCCACTGTCGTCATCGTCGTCCTCATTGGTCATAAAGCCTAGAAGTACGCTAACAACATGGCACTCCTGAGCGATCACCGCATCCTGGTCACCGGCGTATTGACCGACGACTCCCTCGCTTTTGGCATCGCCGAGCGAGCCCTGCAAGAGGGGGCGACGATTGCGCTTTCGGGCGCCGGGCGCGGCACCTCCATTACTCGGCGTACCGCGAGAAAACTCGGCGACGTGGGCGAAGTCATCGAACTCGATGTCACCAGTCCCGGGCAGATCGCCGCGGCGGTAGCGGAGATCGAAGTTCGATTTGGACGTCTCGACGGACTGGTGCACGCCATTGGTTACGCCCCGCCGAGCTGTCTCGGAGGCGGCATGTTCGTCGCGCCCTACGAAGACGTGGCGACCGCGATGCACGTTTCGACGTACTCGCTGGCGGCCCTGGTGGGTGCGTTTCGCCCGCTGTTGCAAAAAAGCGAAGCCCTCGGCGGCGCGTCGGTGGTGGCGTTGGACTTTGACGGATCGCGCGCCTATCCAATGTACGACTGGATGGGCGTCATGAAGGCGGCCCTCGAGTCACTCGGCCGTTATCTCGCGCGCGAAGTGGGTAAGGACAAGATTCGCGTCAACATGCTCGCCGCGGGACCGATCCGCACCACCGCCGCGAAATCAATCCCGGGGTTTTCGCTCTTCGAGGACACGTGGGGTGATCGAGCGCCCCTCGGCTGGAACGTGCACGACGCCAGCGCCATCGCCGATACCGCGGTCGCGCTGTTGTCACCGTTGCTGCGCGCGACGACCGCTTCGGTGATTCACGTCGACGGCGGCGCTTACGCAATGGGCTAGTCCTCTTGCGCGGCGAACTGCGTTTCGTAGAGATCGCGATAGAGCCCGTCGCGAGCGTGTAACTGAGCGTGCGTGCCGCTCGCCACGATGCGTCCCTCGTCCACCACGAGAATCTGATCGGCGTTTCGAATCGTCGAGAGCCGGTGCGCGATGACGAGCGACGTGCGCTGGCTCATGGTCTCATCGAGCGCACGCTGCACCGCGGCTTCACTCTCGGCGTCGAGGTGCGCCGTCGCTTCGTCCAGCACCACCAGATGGGGTGACTTCAACAGCAGGCGCGCCAACGCGACACGCTGCTTCTCGCCACCCGAAAGCCGATAGCCCCGCTCGCCCACCACGGTGCTGAGGCCCAGGGGCAGCGACGCCACCAAGTCGGCGATCTGCGCCGATGCCAGCGCGAGGGCCACTTCCTCATCGGTAGCGTCGGGTTTGGCGAAGAGCAGATTGGCGCGAAGCGAGTCGTGAAAGAGATGGGCATCCTGGGTAACCACGCCCACGGTCGCGTTGAGCGACGCCGTCGTCGCCTCGCGCACGTCCACGCCATTGATCGACACCGATCCACCGTTCACGTCGTAGAGCCGCGACACCAACATAGATATCGTCGTTTTGCCGGCGCCGCTCGGTCCAACGAGCGCTGTCATGGTGCCCGGTTCGACCACGAAGCTGACGTCGTGCAACACGGCGGTGCGAGGAGTGTCATCAAGGCGCGCCACCGCCTCGAGTGAGGCTAGCGAGACTTCCTCCGCGCCGGGGTAAGAAAAATCAACGTGCGAGAACGCCAGTTTCGCCGGACCCGGCGGAATCGAACGCGCGTGAGGACTTTCCTTGATCATCGGTTCGAGGTCGAGAACCTCGAAGAGCCGCTCGAAGCTCACCATGGCCGACATGTAGTCAATGTTGAGATTGGAGAGCTGCGTGAGGGGCCCGTACAGGCGGCCGAGGTACGCGGTCAGGGCCACAACCGTACCAACGAGCAGCACGCCGTGCACGGCCTCCACTCCTCCAAAACCGTAGGCGAAGGCCGTGGCCAGCGACGCGGTCAACGACAACGAGATGAAAAAGTAGCGCTGGTACATGGCCTGATGAATGCCAATGTCACGCACCTGCGCGGCTCGGTGCTCGAATGCTTTGCGCTCTTCCTGGGGACGACCAAACAGCTTCACGAGCATCGCGCCGGCCACGTTGAAACGCTCCGACATGACCATATTCATCTCGGCGTTCAATTCCATGCCGCGTTGGAAAAGAGTACCCAGTCGCCGTCCGACACGGCGAGCGGGCAGAAGGAAGACCGGAACCAGAATCAGCGCGACCAGAGTGATGGGCCAACTTAGGAGAAACATCACCACGAGCACGATGACCACGAGAATCACGTTGCCTACGACATTGGAAAAGAGGTCGGTGAAGGCTTGTTGAGCCCCGATGACGTCGTTATTGAGGCGACTGATCAATGCGCCCGTTTGGGTTCTCGAAAAGAACGCAATGGGCATCTCTTGGATGTGACGAAAGACTTCGGCGCGCAGATCGTAAATCAGGCCCTCGCCGATGATTGCCGAGATTCTGCGTTCAATCATCTGGAGCCCAGCGTCAAAGATGGCCAGAATTGCCGTAGCAACCGCGAGACCGACCACCAGGCCCGCTCGATGCTTGTAGATCCCCACGTCAATGATCTCGCGCAACAAGAGCGGTGAGACCGAGGAAATGATGGCGTCGACGATGACGACGGTTAAGAAGAATATCAACGCGGGCCGGTAGTGCGCCGCGAATTTCAAGATGCGAGGGAGCGTTCCCTTCTTTAGACGGTGCTCGAGAATCTTTCGGTCGCGTTGCATCCCGCGCATTCCCATTCGCCCGCCGGCGCCGTGCATGCTCATTTCAACTCTCCCGTCGTAGGCAGTGTAGGAAGGCTCGCGGGCACCGCGCGCGCCCATCGGTCCTTCGAAGTCACGTTCGGCCTCGGGCTTGTCTTGATAAACGCGCGCCAGACGTTACGAAGTCACGGCACTTATCAAAATGACGACGCCCAAGGTCATCATCACGCACGCGCCAATCGTTCGTAACACCACGAGGCGCGTCGGCGATCCCGAGAGCCACTCCCGAGCAGTGCCGGCGATGACGCCCCAGGTGGCGTCACTGCAAAAGGCCATAACGCTAAAGAGCCCGCCGAAGACCAGCAGCTGCCAGGTGACGTTGCCCTTGGCGCGGTTGACGAAGTGGGGAAAGACCGCGGCAAAAAAGACCAGCGACTTGGGATTCAAAATACCGACGGTGAAGCCCTGGCGAACGACGCGCAGGTTCCTCGGGCGCTGACCTTCGCGCTTAATCATGGCCCGGGCGTGCTCGTGGCGTTGGCGCAGCGCGTCATAACCGAGCCACAGCAGATACGCGCCGCCGATGAGTTGCAAGACCACGGCGAAGGCCTTGGAGTGCGCCAGCAAAGGGCCGAGACCAATGGCGACAATCACTGAAAGGACCAGAGTGCCAATACTGTTGCCGAGCACGGTCAGCACGGCGACGCTTCGGCCCCACGCGACGCCGCGCGCCAAGGTGAAGAGCACGCTGGGCCCGGGCACGATGATGATCGCCATCGAGGCCACCACAAAGGTCGCGAGTTGGGCGCCGCTGATCACGAGGTGAACCGCGAGACGAGCGACTCAGTCACTCTTAAACTGGCGCCGATACTAAAACCGATCGTCCCGGCAAAAAAGGCCGTGGCCACGCCAACAGTGCCCCCCATCAACCACCCGACGACGAGCACGATCACCTCTAAGGTAAGGCGGATGTAGACCACGCTGACGCCGAGGCGCCGGTGCAAACTCGTCATCAGTCCGTCGCGCGGCCCCGGCCCGAGCCCGGTCGTGAGATAGAGCGCGCTGCCCGCACCAATGACGAGTACGGCGCCCACGACGTAGATGGACTTGAGCCAGTAGGCGTGGGGCACGGCAAGATTCGTCGAGACCACGTCCAGCACATAGGCGATGACGATCAAATTCGCGATCGTGCCAAAGCCCGGTCGCTCACGAAGTGGAAACCACGCCACCAACACCACGAAGCTGATGATGGCCGTCGACCAGCCGAGCGACCAGTTCGTGTGGCGCGAAATACCTTGGGCGAAGACTGTCCACGGCGTCGCCCCCCATTGGGCTTGGACCAATAGTCCTTCGCCGAGGCCAAAGAGGGCGAGTCCCAGGAGCAGCGGCAGGGCCATTCGAGGACGAAGGGCCCAGGGACTAGCAGCTCGCCACGGCGTCACGGGAATCTTGTGGCTGAGTCTCATGATCGACGTAACGCTAGTGGGCCGACATTCATGGACTCACTTTGGAGAGTGACAGATTCTCGCAACGATCTCTTTTGGTTTAGACCAACTCCCAGCGATGTCGCGACTCGACCAACTGATTGATGGCCGCGGCGGGCATGGGGCGGGCCAGGAAATAGCCCTGACCTCGTTGACAGCCCATTGCGCGAAGGTGCGCGAGTTGACTCTCATTCTCAATTCCTTCGGCGGTCACCGACAGTTTGAGCGCGTTCGCCATAGCAACGATGGCCTCGACGAGCGCGGTGTCCAAGGGGTCGGTGCCGAGTCCCTTTACAAAGCCTTGGTCGACTTTTAGTTCATCGATGGGGTAGCGCTTGAGGCGCCCGAGAGACGAGAATCCCGTGCCGAAGTCATCGATCGAGAGCCTGATACCGAGTGACTTGAGATCGGTGAAGGTCTGACCGAAGTAATTAACGTCGTCCATTAAGACACTCTCGGTCAGTTCAAAACAGAGTCCCTCACCGGAGAATTTCGTGCGCTCCAACGTTTTCTCGGTGACTTGCACGATGTCCGCCGCCATCATCTGAAGCACGGAGACGTTGACCGCGACGTTCATGTCGTGGCCGTCAGCGTGCCAGAGGGCTAATTGTGCGCACGCCTGCTCTACGACCCACGCACCAATCTCATCGATGAGGCCTATCTCTTCGGCGTAAGGAATGAACTCCGCCGGGTTTACTGATCCGAGTTCGGGATGATTCCAACGAAGCAGTGCTTCGGCCGACGCCATGTAGCCAGTCGCCAGATCGACGATCGGCTGATAGTAGACGGTGAATTCGTTTTGCTCCAACGCCCGACGCAGTCCGACCATTAAGATCGCTCGTCGCTCCGACTTCCATCGAAGTGATTCATCAAAGTATTCAATTTGATTGCCGTCTTGCTCTTTACCTCGAGCGACGCCTACTTCCGCGTCGCGCAGCAACTCCTCGGGCGTTGATTCCGCGGTGGCCATGACCACGCCAAGGCTCGCGGTAACCAGGATTTGGTGACCCATATGGAGAAACGGTGCTCGAATCGTCTCGATCACCAGGCGCGCGAGCGAAGCGGTTTCAGATCCGGTGCTGTCATCACACACGATGATGAACTCATCCGCTCCGATACGAGCGACCGAGTCGGAGGGGCGAATCACCCCGAGTAGTCGTTGCGCGACTTGACGAAGGAGCTCGTCGCCAAAGTCGTGCCCCAGCGAAGAGTTGATGAGCTTGAAGTGGTCGAGATTGAGCGAAATCACGCCCAGCCAAATGCCCTGGCGTTGCGCGCGGCCCTGTGCGTGTTCCAGACGACTGGTCAGTAGTGTTCGATTGGCAACTCCGGTGAGCGGGTCATGGAGACCCTGGAAATCTCGGTGCTCTTCGATGTTCTTTTGATCGGTGATATCGGGTAAGTGCGCGACGTAATGCAGTGGTTGACCGTCCTCGCCTCGAACGATCGACACGTACGCCGAGGTCCACACGAAGGTGCCGTCGGGTCGAACAAAACGCTGTTGTTCGAGATAACCATCTTCACCACCCAAAATCTTTGCGATGACCACTTGCCAATTAGCTACGTCGTCAGGGTGGGTGTAGTCCGTCCACTGGCGCCCAATAATGGCGTTCATCGGCTGACCAATCAACTGACACGCGGCTTGATTGACGTGTTGCATCGTTCCGTCGAGTGCGACAACGATGGTGGCGATACCTGACTGGTCGAAGGTCAAATCACTGTGGGTTTCTAACGCCTTACTTTGGAACGTCGCCAGCGACTCAAAGAATGACTGCACTTTGACGTCGTGATCAATGGGTAGCCCTAGAAGACGGTTCGCTTTCAGTTCATAGACGTTTCGACGCCCCTCGTGGTGGCGCTCTAAGTACTTGTTTTCCACGAGGTCCGCCACGATGCCCTGGGCGGTTCGCTCGCTGATTTCCAAGGACGCCGCGATATCGCGGATACGAATTCTCTGATCGTTCGCGATGAGAAGTAGCGCGCTACCATGCTTCGTCAAAAGGGGATAGTCCAGAACCTTGCCCATCAGAACTTCCTTCCTAGACATCGTTACAGCCAGATTAGTGCAAGAATCTGCACTTATCATAAAACCTGTTAGCAAATACCTGATACAAATTGCCTCTTTTATCTAATCTCTCTTGGCTACTCTGATACCAGAGAAATTGGTCCGCCTTTTAGCAAGTCACGTAGCGAGGAACTCCGCGATGACTAACGCTGCTGCTTCGGGAAAATTGTCAACCGTCGCCACGCCCAATGGCGACGGGACGTCTCGATACTCACCTTGGCGCACTCGTATGACGGGCACACCCACTCGCTGCGCAAGGGCTACGTCTTTATCGACGCGATCACCAATGATGAGCGACTCGCTCACTTCGAGACCCAGCGCCCGAGACAGCGCCTCTAACCCCACAGGATTGGGCTTTCGACACGACCGGCCTCCGAGTTCGTCCGTGATCACCACTGCGTCGAAGTAGTGCGCCACACCGAGGGACTGTAACTTCGCGCGCTGTAGGTCGGGATTGCCGTCGGTTAGACACGCAAGGAGGGTCCGACGAGAGAGGGCATCGAGGCTCTCAATCACCCCGTCATAACACGACATGGAGAGTGGCCGAAAATTGATGAAGGCCTCAACCAGCGGACCCCTTGCCGTGAGAACGTCGTTCGACGAACATCCCAATGCCTCTAGCGTGTCGTCAATCGTTTTTCCAGTGTCCGAGCCACGCTTGAGGACGGACGTAAAGGCGTCTGCGAACGTGTTTCGATCGAAGCCAAGTGACGTCGCTCGCTCCGCGACCGCGCCAATAGCGCCGACAAGGAACGAGCGTTGAGCGTAGAGCGTGTCATCGAGATCCACGACCACTACTCCGCCGCTACGCGACCCCACCACTACCCACTCACCACGGCAGCACGCCATTCGTGAAGTCGGGTTCTGGCAACGTCAAGAGGGCGTCAGACTCCGAACTGGAGAGAATCCGGGCTACTCGCAGCCCGGTCGTACCATCGCCGTAAGGACAGGCCAGGGCCGCGATTCGAGACGGTGCCTCACCCGTGGTGAAGCCACGGGCCGCCTCCAGCGCGGCGGCCACGCCACGATCGTGGGCGAGCGAGACAAGCACGGCCGAACCGTTCTCCACTCCTTCCCATCTCGGTGTCGAGCCACGCAAGATGATGACGGGAACACCAAAGTACGCGGCCTCTTCCTGAAGACCTCCCGAGTCGGTTACGACAAGTCGGGCGTGGCGCAAGCGGTCGATGAATTCAAAGTAGCCAAGCGGCGGGCACCGAGCGACCTCGTTGGAGAGTTGCGCCTCAGCGCCCGCATTTTCGAGCTGTTGCTCTGTTCTTGGATGAACGGGAAAGAGTACCGGACCCACGTGTAGTGAAAGTTCGTTGATCAACGACGTCAATCGGCGCAGTCGGATCGGGTCGTCAACATTGGTGGGCCGATGCGCCGTGACGAGAACGCCGTCGCGTTCATTAAGTGGGACGCATCCGTATCCGCTCGCCACCAAGGAGTCGATCGCCGAGTTGCCCACGACGAAGATCCGCTCGCTCGAGATGCCCTCGCGCAGCAGAAAGTTCCGCGAGCGCTCGGTCGGCGCAAAGTGCATCGAGGACCCCGCGCTGGCCACGCGACGATTTAACTCTTCAACGCTTCGCTCGTTAAAACTTCGAAGTCCGGCTTCGAGATGGACAAAGGGAACTGAGTTTCGCCGGGCCGCCAAAACGTACGCGGGCACGGTTTGGGTGTCACCCAACGCCAGCACGACGTCGGGTTCATATTCGCGAACCAGTCGCATCGCGCTGGCATGAATCTCTCCCACGCGTTGATCAGGATCGATCGAGAGCACGTTCGCCACGTCCACGGAAAGTTCCAGCGCGTTCGCGATCTCACCACTCATGTTTGATGACGAGTGCTGACCCGTGTCGACCGTGACCACGTGGTGACCAACGTCGCGCAGCGCGCGCACGACCGGGGCGAGCTTGACTATTTCGGGACGGGTGCCAAAGGGCACGAGAATGCGGCGAGTCCGGTCTGCCGCGTTCTGCCCTCGCTCACTCATCAGACACCACTCGTTTCAAAGATGTCTTCAAAGTACCGGGTCATGCGCACGCCGACGTCGAAGTACAGCGGCGCGATGCGCCGCTCGGGTTCGAGAATGGCTTGGAGGTACGCGCCCACCACATCCGCGCCGGCGGCCAAAGTCAACGGGAGGCCGCCGGAGAACCGTGGATTGAGCTCGATGATCGACACCGCGCCCGAAGGGTCGACCATGCCTTGAATGTTGATCGGTCCGGTGATCCCCGTCGCGGCCACCACCTCGGCGCACACGCGGGTGACTTCGATTGAATCGAAGGTCAGTCCCTTGACCGAGATTCCCCCGCGCGTCTCTAAGCGCCACCGTGGCACGCACGTCACCACTTGGCCGTTTCGATCGACCAAAACATCGGCCGTGAACTCCTCACCCATCAGACGCGACTGCGCGATGAGTTCTTTGTCGTGGCGCATGATCCGGCGAAGAACCCGACGGTCATCGACCAGAGCGAAACCACGACTCCCCCGACCGCGACGAGGTTTGACGATCCACGGACCCGGTAAACGTCGGCTACCCCGCGAGGTCGTCGCGGTCGGAGGGTGCGCAATGCCGTACTCCTCCATCGCGAAGGCAAAGGCGGCTTTATCGAGACACCGCGCCACCGCCTCGAGGTCGGGAATCCAGGTCTTACAACCAAGGTCACTGAGGTCCAATGCGATCGCGGCGAGCGGCGCGTACTCCTCGGCCACGGTGCAGATGAGGGCTTGCACCTTAGTAGCTTCAACAATTGAAGTGAGCCCATCGGCGAAACTCTCGTCGTCAAAGCGCGGCACGACGCCCGTTTGAACACCGGGCAGTTGAAAACCGGCGGCGAAGGGATCGGCGTCGAGGGCGACGACGCTGTGACCCGCGAAGAGCAGGGCTCGAATCACGGCCAGGCCGGCCGGACCTCCGGCGCCACTCACCGCGACTCGAAAGGGTCCCCCGCGCCCGACACCTCCGACGAACTGCGGTTCGGACAACTTCTCGATCGCCAGTCGTTTACCGTGTCGGCGTTTACCGTTCGAATCTGAGCGCTCCGGTACGATCGGCGCGGACACGTTGAGTTCGGGCACGGACAGCACCTCCAGTCGATGGGACAAGAGCCACGCTCGTGCCCACAGACGTAGCGCCGCCACGCCCGAGTTCGAGACCGGTTCCCACTGGCGCTTGGCAATCGCCTCCACCAGGGCCTGAATAACGTAGTCGTCCTCTTCTTCCGCCGCGACGCTGAGCAACGAGTACGCGTGGTAAGCGAGACCCTGATCGCCCAACTGCGTCACGAGTCGGATCTTGACAGAGGATCTGTCCGTCGTGCTCTGCAAGAGTCGTTGGCACTTTCTCTCTCGACGTTGAGCGAACGGTCCAGTGGCAAACCTCTTGAGAGCGAGCACGTCGAATGGTGGCAACGGACCGACGCCCTCGATGACTCTTCGCGACGACCATGCCCGACACCATAAGAGCAGCGAAGCGGTGCGATCGGTGGTAACTGGATCGTGTGCGTGAATGAAGACGGCCCTCGCTAACGCGTCCAGCACGGTGAAGTCTTCCTCGAAGACCGCGAGCGCCATAAGCGACGCCCCCTGGGTTTCTAATCCGTTCGCGGAGAGTGTCGCGATGGCGGCACAGCGCTGTTCGACGTTGAGAAAGCCAATGCGAAAGTCAATCCGGTTGGACTCACGGCGTCGAGCCAGCCAACGGCGCGTTTTCGCTGGCACAAAGTAGCGAATCAGCCAGCCCGTCAACGATCGCCGATTCGAACGCACGCGCTGCACCGCCGGGATGCGGTACCCCAGCCCGGCGTGGGACCAGGATTCGGGGCGACGCGCGGTATGTCGCCCGTAGCGATCTTGTTCGGCCCGTTCAGCCGTTGGCAGCGTCAGATACAACAACAATAAAAAGCCCAGCAGAGTGGCGACGAAATTCCATACCGTGCCAACCCAGTCGTGAAACAACAGCAACGCGCCACGGCCGAACCAGAGACCGGCGACGCTCGATGCGGCCATTCGCCCAAGATTCAAGACAAACAGCATCGAGGCCGACACGATGTAGGCGACCACGGTATGGCTTCGCCGCCCTCTAAGAACAGCGATGGCGAGGGTGCCCAGCGCGAGTATCCCCATGAGCGATGAGCACGAGGGCGAGATGAACGCCAAGATCGGCCGATGGCCCGGCGAGGCAATAAGCAGATTGTCACCGACCGCCAGGGTGACCCCACGAGCGCCAAAGAGACGAAACAGCCACGCCAACGAATCCAGCTCGACCCGGCGCATCGGGCCAATGAGCGTTTCAAAGAGTACGAGATAGCCAACGGTCAGAGCCCACAGTTCGCCCAGCACCGCCCACCGACGGCGCCGCGTGCCCGCCCTCGTCGACGCTCCCTGGTCAATGTCGTGGCGCGCCCGGGGATCGATCGTCGTCATCACGGCTCTAGGTCGACTTGACTCGGGCGAACGTGCGCGAGCCGACCGCACTGATTTCGTCGAGTCCACCCGAGCGCATCACCAAGCCAGTGGTGGCCATCAAGGCGCCTTCACTGGACTTGGTCTCCACGCGGGCGGCGTCGCTCGTGCGGCGACGCATCAGGGGATTATTGACAATGGTCGTCACCGAGTAGGACGAACCCACCTCGCTTGAACGCGTGGTCTTCACCCACGAGTACGGGCGACCGAGCATGCCGTCGACGTACGCCCAGGTCGTAATGACGATGGACAGCGCAAAGCTCGGCAGGAAACCAATCAGGTGCCACGCGCCGCGCCGTTCGACGCGGCCGAGTAAGAGCCCCACCGTGAGTTCGGCCAAGGGGCCCAAGAACAACAACAAGGTGAGGGGCAGTAGCGCCACCGCCGGGATGTTCCCGATGCCAAAAAGTCGCGCGGCCGTGAGCACAATGCCCAGGCCCGAGAGAACTGGAATGTGATAGATGAAGAGGAACATCACGAACTCGGCCTTTTCGCCCCAACTCAAATTTGGGCTGCGCAACGTCGGGATGAGGTAGTCCCGCGTGCACTTTTGGTGGCCCCGAGCCCATCGGTAGCGTTGCTTCCAAAATCGACGAGCGACGAGCACGGCCTCTTCGAAGTCGACGGCCGTGGGGTCGTAGCGAACGCGTCCGCCGGCTAACAGCACGCGAATCGTTAAGTCGGTGTCCTCGGTCACGGTCTCGGTGTTCCAGCCACCCAGTCGCACCAAGGTCGAACGGCGTACGGCGCAGTTGGCCCCGCCGTACGCCGGGAGTTCGTAAAGCGCCTGGCGACCGTACTCGTTGACGAGGTAGCCAGAGAGAAAATCGATGAACACCACTCCGGCGAGTTGGCTCTCGTTGCCGTTCCTAATGACGCAACGACCCATCACACAGTCGACTCTCTCGTCAAGAAAATGACGTACCAGGCGGCGCAACACGTCACCGGCCGGTTCGTGATCGGCGTCGAACACGCAGATAATCTCGACGTCGACGAGCTCGAGCGCCGCGTTCAACGCACCGGACTTTCCCCCACCGGCCCCCGAGGGACGGTGGACCACCGTCAGTCGGCCGTCCAGTTCCGCCCAGTAGTCGAGCCTTTCGCCGGTGCCGTCGCTCGACCCGTCGTCCACGATGATCAGTTGCAAACTCTCCGCGGGATAGTCCAGTCGAAAGAGCGCTCGCACGAGCTTGTCGACCACCAAGACTTCGTCCTTGCACCCCACAAAGACCGCCACCGTGGGCACGTAGTCGCTCAAGCCCACGTCCGCGGCGTAGAGGTCTTTTTCCACCCAGCGCGCCGCCGAGATCGCAAAGCCCAAATGGCGGACGAAGAAGAAGAAGAACACCACCATGAGACCCCAGGCCATAAACGCGGCGGTACGTCCAAGGCCAAAGTAGGCAATGAATCCCGCCGTAATGGCGGCGTAGACCAGAATCGCGACGAAGTGACTCTTGGGCCGACCAGATGACGTCGGGCGTACGGCGCGCATCAATCGCAACAGTTCTAGCCCGACGTCGTCAGCCGTTGCAGGATCTCTTCGGCCGACGCGTGCACGTCAATGTAATCGTCGAGAATCGAACGAGGCGAGCCCATGTCCCAGACGAAGCGCACGGGCACAAAGGCCTCGGCCAGAACGACGCGCGCGAACGCGCCCCAGTGGCGAGCCGAGGCCGCGATCGCGTCAAGTTGGACCGACTCAGCGTTTACTTGGGACTTGTGGCACGTCAGGGCCGAGAGCTTGGCGCCGAGATGGTCACTGATGTCGACGAAGATCGTTGGCTCAAATCGGGTGGTCGACGGCGACTGATAGTAGAGAATTCGAGACGTGCGTCGTCCCGCCGAGACGGTAGCCGCTGCCACGATTCGATGGTCTTGGTGGGCGTCATCGGGCGCGTGCACGTAGATGACGTCGGGGCGCACCGCGTCCATGACGGCTTCGATGCGATCAATCGTCGTGTGATCGTCGGGAATCCCGCAGTCCACAAAGCCACCCCAGTAAAGCGATGCCCCCAGACTCTTGGCCGACGCCTCTTGCTCGAGTTCACGGAGATTGCCCAAGTAATTTCTCGACTGCTCGCCGCCGGACATGACGAGAATGCTCGTCGAATGACCCATCGCGCGGTGCGCCGAGAGCGCGCCGGCGCAACCTAGCTCCACGTCGTCGGGATGACTTCCAATTGCGAGCACACTTTTTACAGTCACGGTGTTGCCTTCCTTTTCGCGGTGCGTCGAATCACGACCACACCGATAAGAACTCCGAGGCCGATCGCGATGACGAGACTCAGGCCTAAGGGATCGACCGGGAGCGATGAGCCAGAACACGCAGTACTCGTCGCCGTCGCCGTCGCGGATTGACCTTCCACCGTCCAGGTGATCGATTGGTTGTGCGCCAGCACATTAAAGGCGTTCGTCACCGTACCGGTAATGAAACTCGTTGGCTGGTTGCCGTCGTACCTCGACGGAGTGACCTGATTGGAACTCCCGTCGGGGTAATTGGCGGCCGTTCCGGAATTTGAGTAGCCAAAGTACGCGGTGAAATTGTGACCAGTATCCAGCGTCACGCACGTCACCGTGGGCACCACGTTCGCCGTAGCGGCGGCGGCTGGCGGTGACGCCGCGATGAGCGTCGCAGCCAACAGCAACGCCGTGACGCCCAAGAGACTGGAAACCTGCTTCGTTGGCGACAACCAGACTTGACTCATGTGTCTTCTCTCTGAAGACCCGGCCCAGATGGCTAGAGGTTCGTGATCTAACAGTTACTTAATCTCCTCATCCTCCTAAGTCCCGTTAGTTTCATTTCCCTCTGGAATAATCGCTCCAGGGCCAAAATGAACAATTGGAACTACGTGGTGTACTAGTAAACGGCGCCGTCCCTTCGACGTCTCGCCAATACTCAGGGTTTACGCAGGAATGGTTCAGAACCAATGCGAACTCCGAGGTAGTTTCTACATTGAAGATTCCCTACAAGATCGTCGGAGGTGTACCTTGCGCGCACGAATTCATCCCTTGACCATGACCCTCTGGAGCAGAGTCGTCAGTTCTTCCACGGCGTTGGCGATCGTCGCGGCGCTCGGCGTCTGGGGCCTCTCGGGACCGACGGTCTCGTCCGCTTCGACGTCGTCGTGCACGACGTCGGACGTGGTGGTGTGGCTCAACACCTCGGGCAGCGGCGCGGCCGGAAGCGCCTACTACAACCTCAATTTCACCAATCTCTCGTCACACTCGTGCACCCTTGAGGGATATCCCGGCGTGTCAGGACTCTCGCTCGCGAGTACGCAACTCGGCAGTTCCGCCGCGCGCAACGCCGCGCACACCGCGACGCTCATCACGCTGGCTAGTGCGCATACCGCGACGGGGCTGGCCGCGTCGAACAGCCACAACTCGGCCACAGCAATTCTTCAAATAACTGACGTGAGTAATTTTTCCGCTTCGATTTGCGGTCAAGTCACAGCCGCGGGACTACGCGTCTATCCCCCGGGTCAAAGCGTGGCGAAGGTGATTCCCTACCCCTTCGTGGGTTGCTCGAAGAGTGGATCACGTTACCTACACATCGAGGCCATCCAGAAGTACGTCGCGACGCAGTGAGGATTCCCGTCTCATACCAATGAAATAACCGGCGTCCGTTCTCCAAGTGCTCGGCAGAAATGTTCGCCAACGCCGTCTGTTCCATCCTGAATTGACGGGGACACTATCGGCAACGAAGTTAATGTCGGGGTCTAACAACTAACAGAAATTGCCCGATCCATCGATTGCGCGAAGCAACTCCAGAACTGTAGGAACGTGGCACTTCAGGCACCGTTTCGTGGGCGCTACAGGACTCGAACCTGTGACCTCAGCCGTGTGAAAGTGTTAATTCGCTTTTCACCAGACGACACGACACGGCGACAGACCACTTTGACCAGGATTAATGACAACACGAAACGACGTGAGAATACTGCACACGACGCGATTTGTGGAGCATTTTGTGGGGCAAGAT
>PLBM01000050.1 GCA_003134515.1 Acidimicrobiaceae bacterium
AGGCAATGGTCTTGGGTCGCTGATTCGCGGGCAGCGACGCGATCCAATTGGCGAAGGGAACGAGTCCGTCCGCTACGGGCAGCGCCGCATCAAAGACATTCTTCAGTCCCGCCTTGAAGATCGACGGTGCTCCGCCCGCACCTTCCACCATGGCGTAGCCGTAACGATTGACCGCAATCGCGGCGGGAAGCGTCAAAAGTGACGAGAACGGACCAAAGGTCAAGTTCACGTGGTCAGTCGAAATCAGCGACTGATAGTTCGTGATCACTTGCGTAGGACTTGAAGCGTCCGAAAGTATCTTGAGCTGGATTTGATGGCCCAGCAGTCCGCCCTTGGCGTTCTGATCGGCGGCCCACAACTTGTAGCCCGCTTGGAAGGCGGTGCCGTCAGCCGAGAATTCACCCGTGAGCGAGAGTGACGCCCCAATCAAGACTGGCTGACCTTTGGCAATCCTTCCGCTCGACGACGCTCCACTCGATGACGCGACCGTGATCAACGACGCCACCAAGACCGAAGTCACACTTAGCGCGCGAAAAAGTTCCCTTTTCCCTCTCATTATTAACCCCCTGCATTAACGCGACCCTGGCATCCCCGTTTGCCGTTGTTCCAGAGTCGATCGCCCGATGAGCGATGTCGTAACCCTAATGATGCCTTGTAGTTCGAGCAAATGGAAAAGGGCCATTTTCGGGTGAAAAGATTTAAAGGCCCCTCCCCGTTCAACGCAATCCTGTATCCATTACCATCAGCATCAATTCCGACGTCTGGGGGCTCATGGCTGACGTACTTCTTGAAACCGCGATCGCGAACTGGGAACCGAGATTCACTGCCAACGGGGTGGAGGCAAGCGACTACGCGCGAATCACCCGGGTACTCGAACGCTGGGATGAGTGGTGCGCTGCGTGGTGCGCGGGCGCCGAAGAGCATCTGAACCTGGCCGACGAAGCGCTGCGCGATGGACGGCGTCGCAGCGCCGGCGAGTTCTACGCGCGAGCGGCGACGTACTTTCACTTTGGCAAGTTTCTCTTCGTCCATGACCTCGATCAGGCCCGGGCCGCGCATACTCGCGCGGTCAACGCGCTCAATATGGCCGCGCCCCTCTTTGTGCCGCCGGGGAGTCGGCACGCCATCCCCTTTGAAGGCTCAAGCCTGGTTGGACTCTTCCGCGCACCGCACGAGAACGGCCCTCACCCGACCGTGCTCTTGATCCCCGGGCTCGACTCGACGAAGGAAGAGTTTCGCGACGTGGAACGGGCGTTCCTCGACCGGGGCATGGCCACGTTCGCGCTCGATGGCCCGGGTCAGGGCGAAGCCGAGTGGACATTGCCGATCCGCCCCGAATGGGAGACCGTCGGTGAAGTGGTGATCTCGTATCTCCAGTCGCTACCTGAAGTTGATTCGAGTCGCATTGGTGTGTGGGGCGTGTCACTGGGAGGTTTCTACGCGGCGCGATTGGCCAGCGCCGACCTTCCCATTCGCGGCACCATCGCGCTCGCTGGGCCCTACAACTTAGGCGCGACGTGGAAAGATTTGAATCCTCTCACTCGACACGCCTTTGAGGTGCGCTCGTACTCGTCGTCACCCGAAGAAGCTGAGAAGCGAGCTTGGAGCATGACCCTCGATGGATACGCTGCGACGATCTCCCAGCCGCTCATGGTCATCATGGGCAAGCGAGACCGCCTCTTCCCCTGGCAAGACGGTGAGCGCCTGGCCAATGAGGCGCGCGGTGAGACCAAGTTCGTACTCTTAGAAGAGGGAAATCACGGGTGCGCGAATGTCGTCTATCGTCATCGCCCTCTGGGCGCCGACTGGATGGCATCACAGCTCGAAGTGAGCGAGCGATAACTTTGACTCATTTAGCGATTCGAGCGTAAGAACCATGGCGAACGTCACGATGCCACAGCTTGGTGAAACGGTGGCCGACGGCACCGTGACAAAGTGGTTCAAAAAAGTTGGCGACGTCGTCGTAAAGGGAGAACCACTCTTCGAGGTGTCAACCGACAAAGTCGACATGGAGATCCCCGCTCAAACCGACGGAGTCCTGAGCGCGATCTTGGTTGCCGAGGGTGTCACCGTCGACGTTGGTACCACTCTTGCGATCATTGGCACCAGCCCTGAAGACCCGCTCACGAGCGCCCCTCGCGTCGTTGGCACCACGCCCGTGAGCGCGTCGAGCACGGTGAAGTCGGCGCGTGACGCCAACGAGACATCGAACCAACTCTCTCCCGTGGTGCGTCGCCTACTCGAAGAACACCGGCTACGAGCCGATCAAATTGTCGGTTCGGGTCCGATGGGACGAGTAACTCGAGGCGACGTCGAGGCGTATGTCGCCGCGCAAGGTCAATCACCCGCGCCGAACGCTTCGACGTCGATGTCGCCCGTCGTTCGCCGACTAGTGAATGATCACCACCTCGACGTTGCGTCACTAAAGGGCACCGGACCAAACGGCCAATTGACGCACCACGACGTGGAAAACGCCATTAGCGAATCCGCCATTTCTCGTGGCAACACCCGTTCCGGCGACGAGACGATCCCCTTCACGAAGGCCCGCCGTCTCACCGCAGAACACATGGTTCGCTCGAAGGCCACCTCAGCGCACACGCTGATGGTGAAAGAAGTTGACTACGAACACGTAGAAGAACATCGACGCCACCACGGCGCCGCGTTCAAAGAGCGCGAGGGATACACCCTGACCTACCTGCCCTACGTGGCCCTCGCTGTCCTTGACGCTTTGCGGGCGTTCCCTCAGATAAACGCGTCCGTGGGACACGATGAACTCGTCGTGCACCACGACCTCAATCTAGGCATCGCCGTAGATCTTGACGGCGACGGTCTCGTCGTACCCGTCATCCACCAAGCGGATCAGTTCGACCTGTGGGCGATGGCGCGACAGATTCGTGAACTCGCCACTCGGGCGAAAAAGAAGAAGCTCAACGTCGACGACGTGACCGGGGGCACATTCACGATCACCAACCCCGGTCCCTTCGGAACTTTCTTGACCGGTGCGGTGATTTATCAACCCCAGATCGCCATCTTGGCGACCGATGGCGTGACTCGCAAGCCCGTCGTCGTCACTTCGCCCACCGGCGAAGAGTCCATCGTGATCCACTCCGCGGGACTTTTGGCGTTGACCTTTGACCATCGAGCCATCGACGGCGCCGCGGCGGCCAGATTTTTGAATCACGTCACGGCACAGTTGAACGGTCGCGATTGGACTGACGAACACTAGGTCGACCATGTCCGGCGTAGTCTCCAAGTATGACGCGAGACACGATTCTCGAAGCAGCTTCGCGCGAAATAGAGCGCAACGGCATGACGCAGTTTCGAGTGAAACGCGTGGCCTCTGATGCCAATATCTCGGCGGCGCTGCTCTACAGCTACTTTGATGACCGCGAAGATCTCATTGCTTGCGCCATCGTGCACCGCTTTCGTGAAGTACTCCTCGGCCTCGCCGAGACCTTCACTCATCCCTTTGAGACCGTCAAGACCACCGACGACTTACGCCAGGCGTTGCGCGTGATCATTGCCGACGCGCAGGTCCCTGCTCGCACCGAAGCTCGCATTCAGCGCATCGAGAGCATGTCGTTCGCGCGACACAATCCAACCGCGTCGCTCGGTATTGCCGAAGCGAAGAAAGAAACCGCGACGTTGATCATGAGTCGTGTGAAGCCACTCAAAGACATGAACCTCCTCGCCGACGGAATAAGTGCCGTCGCCTTTGCTCGAATCTGGTACGCGCTCTTCTTTGGTCAGATAGAACTCGAGGGAGAGCACGAACTCTCCGTCAATGCGGATGAATGGTTCACCGCGCTCACGGTGCTCGCTGACGCCGCAATCCGCCGCGAGCACAGCACTCTCTAGTACGAACGAGCCTCATCGAGCGCCCAACACTTGGTCCCTTCGAGAAGACACCAGCAAAAACCCAGCTCAAAGATGATCTCTGCGTACAAGAGGAAATGGAAGCTCCAATCCGGAAGCGACAGCGCGCCCAAGATCCCTCCGGCCAGTTGAATGGAGCAGCCCAGAATCAAGGAGATGGAACCGAGACGTCGAAGGAACGAGTAGGAGATCGCCAACTGGACGAGCGCGCCCACGACCCCTACCGTCATGTGCGTCCAGTTGAGAAAAGCTCCTTCGTTGTAAGGCGTCACGAGTAGCAGAATCAACATGACGGCCACGACGCGAAGTCCAATCCACGCCAGTGGCTCGAAACCGCCTTGCCGGAAGAGCGACGACGTACTCCAAAGACCGATCGCCGCCGCGACGTAACCAAAGATGGCGATAAGGACTGTGCGATGATGCGCCCCGTAGAACGAGATACCCGAGTTTTCGGCGTCATAGTTGTGCACGAGGAGAACGCACCACGCGAGAGCGGCAAAGAAGAGTACCTGTGTCGTGAGAAGGAAGCGAAATGCGTGTTGTTGAAGCGACTCAGCTGTTGAGTCTATTAAGACTGTCTGTTCGCTACTTGACATGAACTACTCCGAAGACGCGCGTTACTTTACGAAGCGTGCACGCGAAGCTTCAAGTTCTTCGAGCGCTTGCGCACGGCCGACGTAGTTCTCGACCTTCACCCACTTACCCTCGTCCAAGTCCTTATACACAGTAAAGAAGTGACCGATCCGATCGAGGACGTCCTTGGGTACGTCACCGATGTCGGTGGCCGACTTCCACTTCGGGTCATAGTCGGGCACCGTGATGAGTTTCTCGTCTTTCCCATTCTCATCAGTCATTATGAACATGCCCAAGATCTTGACTTCAATGAGGCAGCCCGGAAACGTCGGGTATTCCGTCAAGACGAGCGCGTCGAGAGGATCGCCGTCGCCACCCAGCGTGTCGGGAATGAATCCGTACTCTGCGGGGTAACCCATCGACACGATGAGGTGACGGTCCAGCTTGATCGTGTGACTGTCGTGGTCGTACTCGTACTTGTTCTGGCTACCACGCGGGATTTCCACTATGACGTTGACCGTATCCATGGAGGCTCCTTCAAAGTTCGCCGTGGTTGGGGCTACCCGGTTGTCGACAATCGTAGCCACCGACTCCACCAACGACGTTTTGTCTCACGAGTCGCCGCCGAGTTTTCTCCCGGGGGCTCGTTCTGGGGTCGACCTAGACTCAACGTTCGAGAAGCCGGTACTTGGTTGGATGAGGAGGTCTTCATGGATCGTGTGGGCGTAGTGGGTTGCGGTCTGATGGGATCGGGCATCGCGGAGATTGCGGCGCGCGCGGGCGCCAACGTCATAATCGTCGAACAAGACACCGCGGCGATGGGACGCGGCCTTGAGCGGATCGAAAAATCCCTCTCTCGGGCGGTCGCGGCGGGTAAGGTCCCCGAGGACGAAGCCAATCGCGCGCGCGCCAACATGTTGTTCTCGGTGGACTACGCCGACCTCTGGGACCGAGAAATAGTCATCGAAGCCGTCGCCGAAGACGAGGCGATCAAACTCGACGTCTTTCGAAAAATTGACGCCGAAGTGAAGGACCCCGAAGCACTCCTCGCCACCAACACCTCATCAATTCCAATTATCAAGCTCGCCATGGTCACCAAGCGTCCCGAATACGTCATCGGCATGCACTTCTTCAACCCGGTACCGGTGTTGAAGCTCGTCGAGATGATTTCCTCGCTGTTGACCAGCCCCGAAACGTCGGCGCGCGTTCGCGCGTACGCGACCGATACCTTGCACAAGCGCGTCATCACCTCGCCCGACCGCGCCGGCTTTGTCGTGAACGCCCTGCTCATCCCCTACCTGCTCTCTGCGGTACGCATGCTCGAATCGGGCTTCGCCAGCGCCGAGGACATCGACACCGGCATGGTGGTGGGGTGCGCGCATCCGATGGGTCCCTTGGCGCTCACTGACCTCATTGGTCTCGACACCACCCTGGCGGTCGCTCAATCACTTTACGAAGAGTTCAAAGAACCCCACCTCGCGCCGCCGCCGCTGCTCTCACGGATGACCCAAGCGGGCCTACTCGGGCGAAAGACGGGACAGGGATTCTTTTCGTATAAGTCCTAAGGTCGAACCCACGCTGAACCGTCGTCAAAAACGATGCCGTAGGCGTAATTTAAGCGGGCGTCCGTCCGGATCGAAAACGAAGCGGTAGACAAGGTCCGACCATCGTCGGCGCCCGCGAGCGACCGGTTCGACGACGTGGGTTCGGATGCGGCTTGATGGAGGAATCCCGCGTTGGCGTTCGCTCTCCCCGTGTTCCAGTTCGCTGGCACATTTTTTCCATAACTCGCACGAGTTTTCAATACCGAGAAGCTCCGGATCATCGAGTGCACGACCGAGGTGCTCGGCCCAGAGCGTCAAGCGCAGATCGCGCGCGAACTTACGACTGCCGTCCCCCAAGCCGCCGGGGTCTAGGGGCATTCGCACATCGAGTTCGCTGTCGATCACGGCGCAGGAAATCTCTGAATCATGGGTCCACGAGCGGCGATTGAGATTGTCCGACCCGACGGTCGCCCATACGTCGTCGATGACACAGACCTTGGCGTGAACGTAGATCGGGGCGCCGCTTTCATTCTGCACGTCGAAGAACCCCACTCGTTTTCCACCTTCACGCTGCACGATGGCCATGGCCCGCGCCTGGGCCAGTCGACCCGGCGGACCCGACAGTTCGCCGTCCTTGTCCGGGTAGCGCGGGATAACAACAATGAGTTGCAATCCCGGATGGCGACGGAGCGCGCGCACGAGGATCTTGGCGATTTTCACTGACCAGAAGAATTGGTCCTCGATGTAAATGAGGGTACGGGCGCGCGCCACGGCCTTGACGAACGCCCGCGCGACGCTGCGCTCGCCCGCGGGCGCGAAGGGGTAGCGCGGACGCCGTGACGGGTACGTTCGCAGCACCTGGATGGCGTGTCCACCGTACGCCGGGGGATCGGCCAGTGGCTCGGGGAGCTCATTCGTCGTGCGATCGCGCGACGTCAGGCGTGAGAACCAGGCTCTCGCGAGACCGGCGTGATTGAGGGGCGTCGGATCTTCCCATCGCTCGCGGAACGTGAGATCGAGATCCCCGACGGCCGGTCCACGAATCTCGAGTTGCACGTCGTGCCACGCGGGTCGGGGACCGTATCGAGGGTCCAAAACAATGACTTGCTCGTCGCCGCGATGGCGAAGGTCATCTCGTCGACCGTGACTGAGGTCGATTCCTCCGACGAAGGCGACGTCGCGCTCAAGGGCCGCCGGGTGGCGAAGCAGCACCATCTTTTGGTGGTGCGAACCGGCGCGCCGGACTCTCTCATCGAGCAGCACTTCGCCCCCGGCCCTGGTCACGTCGGCGGCGAAACGTCGATTCTCTCTCAAGCTAAAGGCGAAGCGGTCACTGTGCGAACGCCAAAGTAGGCCGCGCACCTCGACGCCCCGTTGACAGGTATCGGCCAAGAGCGCCGCGATCGAGAGACCCCCGTCGCTCAGACACTCGTCACCGTCGCTTCTCCAGTCGGTGAAACGTACTTCGTCGCCGCGCTGCAGATCCGCAAAGGTCGCGACCAATCGGGCGAAATAGGCGGCCCCGTCGATCAGAAATTGCGCGTCATTACCTTCGCTCCACGCGACATTCGAGCCACGGCGCGAGTCGATTTGGCTTTGCGGGTTGCCCCTCTCTTCCGGTAACAAGAACCAGTCGTCAAGTTGCATAACGTGCCACCGTACTCGACGTCCCCGACTCGACTTCTATTCGAAACGGACCTGGACCTCTAGCGAAGGGCCGCGTCGCTCGAGGGCGATAGTCATCGACACGATCCACGATGGGCCGATCGGTCCGTCACGTCACGGGACGACGAGTCGCAAACCTCGAATCGTCGAAGCCTTCAGCGTCCATGACGTCCACCAGGCGCTCGACTCCGTCAAAGACGTCCACGTATCGCACGTAGAGCGGCGCAAAGCCAAAACGCGCAATGTCGGGATCGCGAAAGTCACCCACCACGCCACGCTCGAGCAGCGATTGGATCACGCCGTACGCCAAAGGGTGGCGCAGGGCGACTTGACTTCCGCGCTGGGCGTGTTCGCGCGGCGTGACGATCTCAAAGACCCCGGGCAAGCGTGCTTCCACCAGTTCTATGAAGAGGTCGGTCAGGGCGAGACTCTTGGCGCGCACCTGATCTATCGTGACGCGGTCCCATACATCGAGCGCGCCGTCGAGGGCGGCCAAGGCAATGATCGAGGGCGAGGACGTCACGAAGGCTTGCATTCCCTTGGCCGGCTCGTAGAGATACTCGAAGTCAAAGGGTCGAGCGTGTCCCAGCCAACCCGGCAGTGGATTCTCCAGCACGCCCTGCCAGGATTTTCGAACGTAAAGAAACGCCGGCGCGCCCGGTCCCCCGTTCAGATACTTGTAGCCACAGCCCGCGGCAAAGTCCGCGTCGGCGCCGCTCAGGTCGATGGGCACCGCGCCGGCCGAGTGGGCCAAGTCCCAGAGCATCAGCGCGCCCGCGTCGTGCACCATTTTGGTGATGGCCTTCATGTCGAGCAGCTCACCACTTCGAAAATCGACCTGGGTCAACATGACGAGCGCAACGTCACCGCCCAGTTCGCGCTCGAGCGCGCCGCGCTCGACGGCTTTGACAGTGACGGGCCGGCCGGCGCGCGACGCCATCGCTTGGACGATGTAGAGATCAGAGTGAAAGTTCGCCACGTCGGTCAACACCACGTGACGATCAACCCGTTGATCGAGCGCGCCACCGATGAGCTTGGCGAGCATGAAGGTCAACGTGTCGGCAACGAGCACTTCGCCGGGCTGGGCGCCGATCAAGGGAGCGAGCCGGTCGCCGAGCCGCGTGGGCATCTCCATCCAGCCCGCGTCGTTCCAACTTCGCGCGAGACCCTGTCCCCACTCCGTCTTGAGCACTTCGTTGACGCGCGTCAACACCGCGCGCGACACCGGACCCAGGGAGTTCCCGTCGAGGTAGATCTCGCCCTCGTTGAGGGTGAACTCTCCACGCAGTGGCGCGAGCACGTCATTGGCGTCGAGAGCGACACAGTCGTCACGAGTCGTTAGCGAACCGACCTCTAGCTTTGCCACAGAGAGAACCTTAGGTCGGACACCGTCGAGCGCTTTAGGAGCGAGTAATGGGCTTGTAACGAAGCCGGTGCGGCTGATCGGCGTCCGTGCCGAGACGCTTGTGGCGATCGGCCTCGTAGTCCGAAAAGTTTCCCTCGAACCAGCGAACGACGGCGTCGTCCTCAAAGGCCAGCACGTGGGTCGCAATGCGATCCAAGAACCAGCGGTCGTGGCTGATCACGACGGCGCACCCGGGAAACGACAAAAGCCCGTCTTCAAGGGCGCGCAGAGTATCAACATCGAGGTCGTTCGTCGGTTCGTCGAGCAAGAGCACGTTGCCAGCGCTTCGCAACACCTTGGCCAACTGGACTCGATTGCGCTCGCCGCCCGAGATCTCGCCGACTTTTTTCTGCTGGTCGCTTCCCTTAAAGCCAAAGCTCGCCACGTAGGCGCGCGCATGGATCTCACGAGAGCCCACGACCATGTGTTCTAAGCCCCCACTGATCTCATCGAAGACAGTGTTCTCACCGACCAAGGTGTCGCGCGACTGGTCCACGTAGGCGAACTGCACCGTCGAACCGATCTCAATGGATCCACTGTCGGGCGTCTCTTGGCCGACCATCATGCGAAACAACGTGGTCTTGCCCGCGCCGTTGGGTCCAATGACGCCCACGATGCCCCCCGGCGGCAAGAGGAACGTGAGATCTTCGATGAGGAGACGCTCGTCGTAGCCTTTGGTCAGTTTGGTCGCGTTCACCACGACGTCACCGAGCCGAGGGCCCGGCGGTATCGCGATCTCGAGTCGATCGGCGCGTCGTTCGGCCGCCTCTGATTCAGCGACCAGTTCGTTGAAGGAGCTGAGCCGCGCCTTGCCCTTACTCTGGCGCGCTCGGGGGGAGAGTCGAATCCACGCCAGCTCTCGCTCGAGCGATGCTTGGCGCACCTTGTCGGCCTTCTCTTCGCCGGCCAGTCGGGCCTGTTTTTGCTCAAGCCACGACGAGTAGTTGCCCTCCCAGGGAATGCCGTGACCCCGGTCCAACTCGAGAATCCACTGCGCGGCGTTGTCGAGAAAGTAGCGATCGTGGGTGATGGCGACCACCGTGCCGCTGTACTCCTGGAGTGCGCGCTCCAACCACGCCACCGACTCGGCGTCCAGGTGGTTGGTCGGTTCATCGAGCAAGAGCAGGTCGGGTCTCGAAAGCAACAAGCGACAGAGTGCGACGCGCCGGCGCTCGCCGCCTGAAAGGGTCTGCACGTCGGTGTCGGGTGCCGGTAGTCGCAGAGCGTCCATCGCGATCTCCAGGGTTCGCTCTAAGTCCCACGCGTTCGCGGCGTCAATCTTGGTCTGCAGGTCCGCCTGTTCGGCGAGTAGGGCGTCAAAGTCGGCCTCGGGATCGGCCATCGCCGCACAGACCTCGTTGAATCGAATCAACAGGTCGCGCTGTTCGCCCACGCCGTCGGCGACGTTGCCGACGACGTCCTTCGTCGGATCGAGTTGGGGCTCTTGGGACAAGTAGCCCACGCTAAAGCCCGGAGTGAGCCGCGCTTCGCCGTTGAAGCCATCGTCCAGGCCGGCCATGATGCGAAGCAAGGAGGACTTGCCCGAACCGTTCGCTCCAATGACGCCGATCTTCGCCCCGGGGTAAAACGAGAGGTTGATCCCGCGCAAGACCTCGCGGTCGGGCGGATAGAAGCGACGGAGATCTCGCATGGTGAAGATGAACTGGGCAACCATCTCTTCTAGTGTTGCCGAAATCGCCACGACGGCTCGTGGGCCGTGTCATGAACGCGTGAAGTCGACTATTACACTCGCCTCATGTCCGTCACCACCTTCGCGGAACCTCGCCACGCTCCGGACTGGTTAATCCTTTCGATCGCCTGCGTCGCACAGTTCATGGTGGTACTCGACGTGTCCATCGTGAACGTGGCACTGCCACGGATGGGTCACAATCTTCACTTCTCTCTCACCAGTGCCCAGTGGATCATCAACGCCTATGTCTTAACCTTCGCGGGATTCCTACTGCTCGGCGGACGAGCCGCGGACCTGTTCGGACGGCGCCGGGTCTATCTTGCGGGCATTCTCATCTTTACGCTCGCCAGCGTCGGCGCGGGCTTTGCCGCCACGGGATCTCAGATGATCGCCATTCGTGCGGTGCAAGGTTTCGGCGGCGCGATCCTCTCGCCCGCCACGCTCACCATCATCGTGACAACGTTCCACGGCCCCCGACTGCCCAAGGCCATAGGCGCGTGGAGCGCGGTCGCGGGCGCCGGGGGCGCCGTAGGAGGTCTCCTGGGCGGCCTCTTGACCGGATGGGCTTCGTGGCGTTGGGTCTTTTTCATCAATGTTCCCTTTGGAATCATTGCCTTTGTCGTCGCATCGAGGTACTTACGCGAGATGCGCAACAAGGACGCCACGGTCAAGCTCGACATCACCGGTTCAGTGCTCGTCACCGGCGGGCTGGCGTCCTTGATCTACGGCGTCGTGCACACCACGACGTCGAGCTGGACCTCGTCGAGCACGATCGACTGGCTGTGCGGCGGAGTCATCTTGCTGGTGTCGTTCATCTTTTGGGAAGCGAAGGTCGCCTCACATCCTCTAGTGCCGTTTCGAATCTTTCGCTCACGTTCACTCTCCACCGCCAACGGCGTGATGTTCCTCGTCGGGGGAGCCTTCTTCGCCATGTGGTACTTCTTGACCTTTTACTTCCAGCACGTCTTGCGGTACGGTCCCATCAAGGCCGGCTTCGCGTTCTTGCCCATGGCCATCGCCATCATCATCGGCGCTCAGATATCGTCTCGACTGATTGCCAAGGCCGGTGTTCGCCCGCTCCTGCAGATCGGTGCGACCCTGGCGACCCTGGGCTTCCTCTGGATCTCGCTGATGGGGCCCGAGAGTTCGTACTTTGGCGACATTTTGGCACCGTGCTTTCTCTGCGCCTTCGCCATGGGCCTGCTCTTCGCACCGCTCGCCATGGCCGCCACGTCCGAGGTCGACCGCGCCGACGCCGGACTGGCCTCCGGGGTGCTCAACACCGCGCGTCAAGTCGGCGGGTCGCTGTCACTGGCCATACTGGGCACGGTCGCGGCGGATCGAACGGCGTCAGTAATTGGCCACGTGTCGAACGCCTCGGCCCTGGTTTCGGGCTATCAGCGGGTCTTTCAAATCTCGGCGGCGGTGACCTTCGTGGCCCTTTTAGCGACCTTCGCCTTGCCACGTCTTACGGGTCGCGCCGTGGTGACCATTTCACCCGTCGAAGCGACCTAATACTCACTCGGTGCGCCAACTGAGGTACTCCTTTGCGTCCCACAAGTTGGGACCAGTGCCACGAGATACAAACAATCGAGGTTGCCGGCCCGACGCCAGACCTCGTCGCGACTACTCGCGACTAAAGGGTATGCCGTCCGCGGCGGGCGGGCGTATCCGGCCGACGAGTCCCGCGACCGCCGCGATCGTGATGATATAGGGCAGCATGCTGATGAACTGTTGGGGGATGACCAACTGGCTCAGGTAGATGTTGAGGTTCGCGCTGAGCGCGATAGCGAAGCCGAAGAGCAGCGACGCCATGAGCGCCCCGTAGGGGCGCCAGCGGCCGAAGATCATGATGGCGAGCGCGATGTAGCCGTAACCGTTCGTCATGCCAAAGGTGAAGTTCGTTCCGGCACCGATCGTGAACGCAGCGCCACCGAGTCCCGCGACGAATCCCCCGAGGATGACGGCGCCATAGCGCATCCGCTTAACGCTGACTCCCACGGTCTCAGACGCGATGGGCTTTTCCCCAACTGAGCGCACCCGAAGACCCCATCGGGTGCGAAAGAGTGCGATGTTGGCGATGATGACCCCGAGGATCGCGACGTAGACCAGAACGTTCTGATCGAAGACGACCGGACCGACAATCGGGATGCGTGAGAGGAACGGAATGGACCACACGGGCAGCCGGAAGGCGCCGTTGAGGTTCTGGTGGGTGTCGAGCACTTGGAACATGATGAACTGGGTCACGGCCGTGCAGAAGGCGACGATGACGATGCCCACGATGATCTGGTTCGCCTGGTATCGCAGAGACATGACGGCCAGGACCCAGCCGAGGAGGGCACCGAGGACCCCCGCGACGACGACACCAAGTAACAGCGAGATTCCCGCGCCGTTCATGGCGCTCACGACCATGACCGATGACATTGCCCCGATCATGAACTGGCCCTCGATGGCGATGTTGACAACGCCGGATCGCTCGCACAATGTCCCCGACAGCGACCCGAAGATGAGGAACGTGGCGGCCGCCACGGCCGCGGCGAGAATCCCGGTCAGTTGAAGGTGGAGGCCGGAGACGTTCGATCCGCGCGCGACCCATACCAGGAATCCAAGCAGGAAGAACATCAAGCCGACATAGAGCAGGGGCGACGCGCCTCGGTCGAACCGTCGCCACGCGAGGAGACCCCCAACGACAATGGTGAGGACCCCGATGACGTAGCCGGTCGTGGAGACCGGGATGGTCAACGTCCGCAGTGCTCCGTCGCTATTCACGCCCAGCCACAGCGCGACCGGCCAAATGATGAGGTAGCCCCCGACGATGACGAGAAAGCTGCGCACGCCCTTGGTGAACTTGATTCGCCGGGGAACGATTTGACGCGCGGCGCGAGAAACGACGGGGGCGAGCAAGATCAGGCCGACGAGGAGAGGGACGACTCGCACGGGACTGGCGATCGACGGCATCGCAGTCGAGCTGTTATAACCCAATACGATCGTCGTTTTGAGGGCGGAACTCGCGCCGCCGAACCAGAGGACCTCCAACAGACCGAGCAGAACCAACGTGACGCCGTAGCCGAACGCGCGCTTTCGAGTGACCCGACGCAGGTTCTCGAGAGTGACGATCTCGGGGTGGACGACCTCGGGGTGGACAGTTTGCGCCGTAACGCTCATTTCGCCCAGCCTCCCGAGGAGCCTGACGAACGGAACCGCCCGTTGTCGGTGAGACGGAATACCTCGACGATCAACGCCGGTGTCGCGACGCCAAAGACGACGACTGCTTGGATGACTTGGGCGAGGGAGTACTGGATGTTGGAGGGTGTGAAGGCCTGCATCGCCTCACCACCGGCGTACATCGCGCCGAAGAAGATCGCGCCGAAGAAAACTCCCCACGGCCGGTTGCGGCCGAGCAGAGCCACGGTGATCGCGTCGAATCCGTAAGAACCGCCGAAGTTCGGGGAGAGGAAGTGGTCGACGCCCGTCAGTTCCAGCATGCCCGCGAGCCCGCAGAGCCCCCCGGCGAGACACAGGATGATGATCGTCGTCCGCTTAGCGTTAATACCGGCCGTTCGCGCGGCTTCGCCGTTTTGACCCACCATCAGCAACTCGAACCCAGTCTTGGATCGGTTGAAGAACCACTGGACGACAAATACCATCGCGAGCGCGATGAGGAATCCGGCGTTGACCAGTAGCGAGGAGTTCAGATGCGAAAAGAAGTAGGGCAGTTGCCCGCTCGGCGTCACGGCCTTCGAGGCTCCGTCCTTCACACCGGGCCGCGCAAAAAGATTCGTGATCAGGAGATATCCCATTAAGAGAACCATGATGTAGTTGCTCATCATGGTGACAATCACTTCGTGAGCGCCGGTGTAGGCCTTGAGGACACCGGCGAGGGAGGCGAGCAGGGCGCCGGCAATGACGGCACCAATCAGCTCGAGGGAGACCTGGAGGATGGGCGTCAAATTGAGGCTGAAGCCGATCAGGCCCGCGACGACGCCTCCCGCTATGACCTGGCCCTGACCGCCAATGTCAAAGATGTTGCTGCGAAAGCCGATAGCGAGGCCGAGGCCCGCCACAATAAGCGGCGTCGCGTATTGGAGTGTGAGCGAGATCGGTCCCAGGGCGGTAGCTAAGTGGGCCGCGTCGGGGTGGTCGATGAGGACCCTCATCGCGTGGAAGTTGAACATGGATCCTTGGAAAATCCACTCGTAGGCGAACCACACCGTATTGAAGTTCTCCGAGATCGTTTTACCCGGGTGGGAGAAAAACGTGGCCCAGGAGTGCACGAGCATCGGCGTGGTCACGATGATCATGATCGCCCCGATCACCAGCCCGACGAAGAGCGCGAGCACTAGCACCAGCGCCATGTTCGCGCGCCGAACGCGAACGGCAATCTCGAGCAGGCGGCTCGGCCGCGGCGCTTTCGCGTCGACGTGGGTGGTCATAGAAGGGCCCTCGACGCCGTCGGACGCGAACCGGCCATTAAGAGACCCAGGTCTTCGCGGCTCGTGGTCGGCGGCACGATGTCCTGGATCATTCCGTCGTAGAGGACGGCGACGCGGTCGCCGAGCGCGATGACCTCGTCGAGTTCGCTGGAAACGATTACCACCGCCACGCCCGCGTCACGGATTGCGACGATCTGGCGATGCATGAACTCGATCGACCCCACGTCGAGTCCGCGAGTGGGCTGAGAACAGATCAGGACCTTGAGCTCACGCGAGAGCTCGCGCGCCATGACGACCTTTTGTTGGTTCCCGCCCGAGAGGGCGCTGAGCGGCTCGGACTCGCCCTGGGCGCGAATGTCGTACTCGGCGATGCGGTGTGTACCGTTCTCCGCGATCGCCTTCAGCTTTCGGCCCCACCACGCCTTGTATTGAGGACTACCCAATTGGTCAAGGACGAGATTGTCCGCGATCGACATCGTCAGCACCAAGCCGTGGCGCTGTCGGTCCTCGGGGACGTGGCCAACGCCGGCGCCGAGCACGTCTCGCACCGATTGACCAACGAGGTCCATCCCGTTCAGCTCCACCGAACCCGCTGCTATACGTCGCAGTCCGGTCAATGCCTCGACGAGCTCGGTCTGTCCGTTTCCCTGTACGCCCGCGAACGCGAGGATCTCACCCGCTCGAACCTCGAACGAGACGCCCTTCACCGCGGTCAGTCCACGATCGTCCTGAACGAAGAGATTCGTGACCTCGAAGACCACGTCGCCGATCTTCGCGGGGGACTTCTCGACGACCAGGCTGACGTCGCGGCCCACCATCATCGTGGCGAGTGCGGCTTCGCCGGTCTCCGCTGGCGTGGTCGTGCCCACGACCTCGCCGAGGCGCATCACGGTGATGACGTCGGCGATTTCGAGGACTTCTTTCAACTTGTGCGTGATGAAGATGATGGACTTGCCCTGGGACTTCAACGTGCGCATGACGACCATCAGCGCGTCGGTCTCTTGCGGTGTGAGGACAGCCGTCGGCTCGTCGAGAATGAGGATCTCGGCGTTATGGCTGAGAGCCTTAAGGATCTCGACGCGCTGTTGTGTGCCGATGGGCAGGTTCTCGATCGTGGCGGAGGGATCGATGTCGAAGTTGTACTCCTTGGCAAGGGCGACAATGCGTTCGGTCGCGCTCTGGTGGTCAATGAACGGCCAGGGCTTGACGGGCTCGCTCCCGAGGATGATGTTGTCGGTGACAGTGAAGACCGGGATGAGCATGAAGTGCTGATGCACCATACCGATTCTGTGTCCGACGGCGTCCTTGGGGTCGCGAATCGTCACGACCTCGTTGTTGATGAGTATCTGGCCGCTATCCGGTGAGATCATCCCGTAGAGCACGTTCATCAACGTGCTCTTGCCCGCGCCGTTCTCGCCNNCCGAGCAGGCCATGTATCTGTCCCGGCTCGACGACGAGGTTGACATTGTTGTTGGCCGCGAGCGAACCGAAGTGCTTGGTGACGGCTCGAAGTTCCAGCTTCATGAGTCTCAAACCTAACCGGGATGCGAAACGCAACGGGGGCCGAATCCGAAGATTCGGCCCCCGTTCGCGAGTTTTAGAAAGTCTCTATTACTTGCCGCCCACCGGGATCTTGATGGACCCGTTCTCAATGCCTTTCGTGATAACCGCGATCTTCGCGACGGTTGCTGCGCTGTTCGTCTTGCCCATCGTGCCGTGATCTTGGATGAATGCGGCGCCGCCGTTCTTCAGTGTGCCGATGTAGTTGCCACCCTTGAACGTACCTGCGGCCTGCTCGAGGACTGCGGTCTTCACTGACGCCGTGACGCCCTTGGTGACCGAATTGAGGAACAAGTTGCAGTCGACCGCGTCGCTGACGCAGCCGTCCGTGTCAACCCACTCCACGTTCGCCAGAAGCGAAGCGTGTGCAAGGTTCCACGTCGTTACCGCGGACGTGGTGCCTAGGCCGTCAGAGCCGGCGACTGGGAAGACGGTCGTCGCCCCCTGAGCCAGGAAGGCGGTCGTGTCGGTCGCCGCAGTGGTTTGGTCNNGGTCGTTGAAGGAACCGATGAAGGTGCCCTTCTGGGTCGTCTCGTCCCAACCGAGGACTGCCACCGAGACCGTTGGCTTCATCGTCGTGTTGTAGTACTGGACGCCGTCGTAGAAACCGTCCATGTAGTACGTCACGGAGGCGAACTGCAGACCACCGTAGGTCGCGACCTTAGGCGCCGTGGGGTTGTGCGCTACGGCGTACGCGGCCGCTTCGTAACCACCGAGGAATGCGTCCTGCTGGGTTTGGTAGGTCAGGCCCAGGATGTTCTTGGCCGTTCCCGTAGCGGGAGGAACCGCAATTCCATCTTTACCAGGGCTTGAGTTGGTGTTGTCTACCTGCGCGAAGTGGCCTTTCGGGTTCGCGTGCGCGGCGTTCCATGTCGCGTCGGACATCAAGAATCCCACCGTGATGATGATGCTGCAGTGCTGCGAGACGAATGATGAGATCTCGTTCACGTAAGTGGACTCGGTACCGTTAGTCGGTGTCGACTGCACCTTTTTCGTGATGAACTTCGGGGCGACCTTCACGGCCTGCTTTAGACCTAGGTAAGCCGAAGCGTTGAACGACTTGTCGTTGACGCCACCAGTGTCGGTGACCTCGCAGGCCAACGTCTTGTGGTACTTCGTGCTCGCACCGCTCATCGAGCTGATCACGCCGACGGTGATTCCCGTGGACAGCAAACAGACGGTGACGGCCGAGAGAGCGAAGCGCCCCACGCGGCCTTTTCCAATTGAATTCATTGCACTCCCCTTTGGATATGGTGGACGGTTCTTAAGAAGCCGTTGACGCTATCAACGTCTTTCCGAGCGTGAGCATAACAAGGAACACCGAGACGCGTTGGTCGGTGGCGATCGATGCCGTGACTGACTTCGCTGTGTCAGTCCATCTCGCGGCCAAACACCAGGAGAATTGGGTGCCCGCCTCAAATGAGACCCTCGAGAGGTGCCCCTACCTCATCATCATCGCCGTCGTGGCCGGATTCGTTGGTCGCGTGCGGCCCACCGCCGCCGACGGTTTGCCCCACCAGCGGGACTAACCGAGCGCGCCCAGGCCCCCGACCACCTGCGCCGCCGCGGCCATCGCGCGCGCCAGAGCCTCCGGAGGTTCTTCGCCGTTCAGTCGAGCGCCGAGGTACGTCCCGGTCGCCGCGTCTCCGGCGCCGGTGGTGTCGAGGACCTCGACCGGCAGCGCGTTCTCAGTGAATCGCAGCGCTCCGAGGGCCGCTATCGCGCCAAATTCGCCGCGCGTTACCACGACCTCTTCGTAGCTCCGTGCGAGCACTTCCAACGCATCGCCCGCGTTCTCGGAATCGGTAAGAGCACACGCCTCTTCGTCGTTGGCAAAGAGCATCGACGCGTCCCTGGCCGAGTGGAGAAAGACTCCGGGCGTTATCGCCATCAAGGGCGCCACCGAGCAGACGTCGACGGACGACGGTATACCCCGAGATCGGGCCAGGGCCAGTACGTTCTCGCCGATTCCCCTGGTCGAGGCGCGAAGGAGAAGATAGCCCGACACGTGTATATGGTCAAAGGGTTCACGAAGTTGTTCGACGACGAACGAGTCCTCGAGCCGTACGTTCGCACCGCTATCGGTCAACATGGCGCGCTGCCCGTCGTCGGCGATGATCGCCACGACCGTTCCAGTGGGCGCCTCACAGAGCTGCAAACGGGCATTCACGCGGCCCCGTTCGAGGGCGTCGACGAAGACGAGACCGGCCGCGTCACGCCCGCTCGCGCCCACGAAGTCCACGTGATGGCCCGTCGCTCGAAGCGCGATCGCGACGTTTGCTCCCGAGCCCCCGCGCGCGACAAGAATATTCGCCGACGAGTCGCTGGTAGGGGCAAGGCGGCCCGTTGGTTGGACCACGACATCGAGCATTACGTCGCCGAGAACGACGACGCGAGTGCTGGTCACGCGAGCGATCGAGCGAGCGACGCGGCAATAGCGCCTCCGAGCACAGCGTTCGCGACGACCAGATCGCGATTGACTTGCACGCTCAGGCCACCGGTGTGGCCGGCAAACTCCGCGAGCAGCGCCGGCGAGACCGCTTTACCTCTCACTCCCTCGCGATGGTTCTTGGTCAACGCACTCTCTAGAGCTTCGTCGTGTAAATGGCGGTCCAACTGATCGGCAACGGCGACGGGATTTGCCACGATGAAACTCGTGATCGAGAACTCGCGGTGTCGAGCGAACGCGGCGGCGGCTTCGTCGGCACTCTCCACCGACCAATCGAGCTCGAAGCCACTGTCACGCAAATAAAAACCAGGAAACTGACGCGTCTGGTATCCCACGACGGCGACTCCGAGCGTGTCGAGTCGTTCGAGCGTGGCCCCGATGTCAAGAATTGACTTGACGCCCGACGCGACGACGAGCACGGAGTTGCGCGTAAGGGTAATCAGATCGGCCGACTCGTCGTAAGTGACGTTCGCGTCACGGTGCACGCCACCGAGCCCGCCAGTCGCCATCACGTCGATGCCGACGTTCTTCGCCACGGTGACGGTGCCTGACACGGTGGTCGCGCCATCGACGCCAGCCGCGATCGCCACCCCCAAGTCGCGCGATGAGAGCTTGGCAACGTGGCGATCGGGGTCGGCGAGTTGCTCAAGCTCTCCGGCGTTGAGGCCAACCAGAACGCGCCCCTCTAAGACCGCGATCGTCGCCGGAATCGATCCGCCCTCGCGCACGCCGGCCTCGCACTCTTGGGCGACCTTGAAGTTCACCGGCGCAGGGAGTCCCTGCGCGATGATGCTCGACTCCAACGCGACCACACCACGTCGCTCACGAAGCGCGGTACTGACCTCATCGCTCACGACGACCTGAGAGAATCGAAAATTTTTCAACAGGCGCAAAGTGTACAGTGAGGACGTGAATTCGGCCGTAGATATCGCGTGGGCGGAACTACGCGCCCTGGCCCGCGACGCCGCCACCAGGTCGTACGCGCCGTACTCGAACGTGACCGTGGGCGCCAGCGCGCAGCGAGACGACGGAGCGACCATGGTCGGATCGAACGTGGAGAACGCGAGTTACGGTCTCACGCTCTGTGCCGAGTGTTCACTGGTCAGTGACCTCATCCGCCAAGGGGGCGGCCGACTGGTGGCCGTCTCCATCGTCGCGGGCGACGGCTTGCCGATCGCGCCTTGTGGGAGGTGTCGCCAGCTGTTGTTCGAACACGGCGGAGCGACACTGCTGATCGACGCGGGAGACGGCGTCGCGCCCCTCACCCTGGGCGAGCTGCTCCCTCGTGCCTTTGGCCCTGAGGATCTGGGGATACGGCGAAACAAGTGAACTCGTTTTCCGCGGTGGACGTCATCACTGCCAAACGTGACGGCGCGGTGCTGAGCGACGAGGCGATTTCGTGGATCCTCGACGCCTACGACCGAGGCGACGTCGCCGAAGAACAGATGTCCTCGCTCTTGATGGCCATCTTCTTCAACGGACTTGGCCCGAGTGAACTAACCACCTGGACCGATCGAATGATCGCCTCGGGCGAGCGCCTCGACTTGCACGGGCTCTCTCGACCCACGGTGGACAAACACTCCACCGGCGGCGTCGGTGACAAGATCTCACTCGTCCTCGCTCCCCTCGTCGCGGCCTGCGGCGCGGCGGTGCCGCAGCTCTCGGGACGGGGACTGGGCCACACCGGCGGCACGCTGGACAAACTCGAATCCATTCCCGGATGGCGGGCCGCACTTACGAACGATGAGATCCGTGAGCAACTCGAGACCGTCGGGGCCGTGATCTGCGCCGCCGGTTCGGGTCTGGCGCCGGTCGATCGAAAGCTGTACGCGCTGCGCGACGTGACCGGCACGGTGGCGTCGATTCCTCTCATGGCGTCGTCGATCATGTCGAAGAAGATCGCAGAAGGTACTCAGGCACTGGTCCTCGACGTCAAGGTCGGTCGTGGCGCCTTCATAAAAGATCTCGAGCGAGCGCGCGAACTCGCTCACACGATGGTCGGACTTGGGCTCGCCCACGGGGTCAAGACCGTCGCGCAGATAACGCCGATGAACGCCCCCTTGGGACAGGCCGTCGGCAACGCGCTCGAAGTCACGGAGTCAGTCAACGTACTGAGGGGGGGCGGACCGAGCGACGTGCGAGAACTGACGCTCGAACTCGCCACGATCATGATCGAACTCGTCGGCTTGGACGCAAATCCCGCCACAAAACTCGACGATGGGTCGGCCTTTGAGGTCTATCGCCAGATGATCCGCGCCCAGGGCGGCGACCCGGACGCCGATATGGCGTTGGCCGCGATCCGCGAGATAGTGGTCGCGTCACGCGCCGGCTACGTCAGTTCCGTGGACGCGCTCGCGGTGGGCGTCACGGCCTGGCGCCTGGGCGCCGGTCGAGCCCGCAAGGAGGACGCGGTGAGCGCGTCGGCCGGCGTGATGTGTTTGGTGCGTGAAGGCGAGATGGTCGAGAAAGGTCAGCCACTGTTCGAGTTGCACGCCGACGACCCAGCGCACCTCAGTGTCGGTCGCGACTCGATAGCGAACGCGGTAGAGATTAGCGACGAACAGCACTGGGTCGCCCCCTCGAAGCCACTTCTCATTAGAAAGGAAGCGAGCCCCGTTCGCTAGCCTGTCTAGGTAGTGAGTACCGCGATAACGCCCGAACAGATCCAAAGAGCTCCCAAGGTTCTGCTCCACGAACATCTCGACGGCGGGCTGCGCCCCCAGACCGTGATCGATCTCTCGCGCGACATCAAGTACCCAGGTCTTCCGACCACCGATCCCGACGAACTCGGTCGGTGGTTCATCGTGGACACTCCGGGCAGCGATCTCGTTCGCTACCTCGAGGGCTTCGCCCACACCACGGCCGTTATGCAGACGAGGGACCAGTTAGAACGCGTCGCCGCGGAAAGCGCCATCGATCTCGCGAGAGACGGCGTCGTCTACGCCGAGGTGCGCTTCGCGCCCGAACTGCACTTGAAGGGCGGGCTCGCCCTGGACGACGTGGTGCGGGCCGTCCTCGACGGCTTCGCCCAAGGCATGAAGGAGGCACACCGCGAAGGCCACAACATCACGGTTCGCGCCATTCTCTCGGCGATGCGCCAAGCGTCGTTGAGTGAGACGATCGCGGAACTGGCTGTCTCGTTTCGCGACCAAGGGGTGTGCGGCTTTGATATCGCGGGGCCCGAGGACGGCTTTCCTCCGACCAAGCACCTGCGCGCGTTTCACCTCATTCAACGCGAGGACTTTCATATGACCATTCACGCGGGCGAGGACTTCGGACTGCCCTCGATATGGGAGGCGGTGCAGTTCTGCAACGCCGAGCGACTCGGTCACGGCGTGCGCATTGTGGACGACATCACCGAGATCAACGGCCGCCACGAACTGGGCCGGCTTGCGAACTTCGTGCGCGATCGACGAATACCCTTAGAAGTCTGTCCCACCTCGAACGTCCACACCGGCGCCGCGGCCTCGATCGCGACCCACCCGATCGACCTACTTCGTCGACTGCGATTTCGCGTGACGTTGAACACCGACAATCGACTAATGAGCGGCATCACGTTGTCGAGCGAGTTCGAAGTGTGCGCCAAAGCGTTCGGATGGAACTTGGACGACATGGAGTGGCTCACGTTAAACGCGGCGAAAAGCGCGTTCTCTCCGTTCGACGAACGCCTCGCGATGATTAACTCGGTCATCAAACCCGGGTACGCGGCCCTTCGAGCGTCAAAGACGAAGTAACACGGCGAGGTTCTCCAGAACGCCCGCGACTAACTCGCCCGCATGTGCGCGCTGGCCGCTGAGCGAGCCCTCAACCTTGGGAGTGACCTCGACGTAGGCCTTCACTTTGGCTTCGGTGCCCGAGGGACGAACGACCACTCGACCCCACGGGCCCAACCCCATCAGCACTCCCTCACTCGGCCCCAGGTCGGCCCAGCCTTGGCTGAGATCGACGACCTGACTGACCGCTAAAGATCCGAGCGACGTCGGTGGATCGAGGAGCAGTCGCGCCACGACGCGGCGAATCTCAACAAGGCCACTGGGCCCATCCGCTCGAAGCGCAAGCTGCGCGGTGGCGTGGACGCCAAAACGGGTCTCGAGTTCGTCGAGTCGATCGAGCAGGGTTTGACCTGTCAACGACAATTCGTGGGCCAAGCGAGAGAGCGCGAGCGCGCCCGACAGTCCGTCCTTGTCGGCCACCTGGGCGTCCACCGCGTAACCCAACGCCTCCTCATAACCAAAGCCGAGGACCCCGTCACCCGCCGCGCGTGCGATCCACTTAAATCCCGTCAGTGTGGTGGCGCAACGAACACCGGCCGCTCGCGCTATCTTTTCGAGCATCGTGGACGAGACCAGCGTCGTCGCGACCATTTCATTGGCCCCGCTGATTTCTTCGAGCAGCGACGACGCCAACAGCCAACCAATCTCGTCACCGCGCAGCACCCGCCACCGGTCGCGGTCCTTCACCGCGGCGCCCAGTCGATCGGCGTCGGGGTCGTTGGCGATGATCAGTGTCGAACCGGCTTCGTCGGCCGTGGCGATCGCGAGATCGAGCGCGCCGGGCTCTTCGGGATTGGGAAAGGCCAACGTCGGGAACGACCCGTCGGGCATGAACTGCGCCGCCACCGGTGTCACGTGGCGATAGCCCGCATCGACAAAGAGCTTCATCATGGTCTCGCCACCCACCCCGTGCAACGGCGTATAGGTGATGCCAAGTTCGCTGCCTCCTTCGACGCGGAATCGCTCGAGAAAGTGGGTCCGGTACTCCTCGAGCAGTTCAGCCGTCACGAATGAGTGACCCGGCGCCGACCGGCTGGCCAAAGTGGCCGGCCCGGCGTCGCTCGCGTGACGCTCGACGATCTCGTCGTCCGGCGGGATGATCTGTGCTCCGTCGCGCGCGTAAAGCTTGTACCCGTTGTCCTGGGGCGGGTTGTGGCTTGCGGTGATCATCACGCCCGCGGCGGCGCCGAGGTTCTTCACGCAGTAGGGCACGAAGGGGGTCGGCAGTGCCGCGGGCATCTCAAAGACTTTCGCGCCCGCGCCGAGCAGCACCGCGACCACTTCATCGTTGAATCGCTCCGAACCGTGGCGCGCGTCACGTCCGACCACGACGCCTCGACGGGTATCGACGCCGGTCTCGGCGAGCCACGCCAGGACGCCCTGGGTCGCACGACGCACGGTGGCCCGATTCATCCCGGCCGGACCCGCCATCTCGGGACCTCGTAGACCGGCCGTGCCAAACGTCAAAGGCGTGAGGAACCTACGCTCCAATTCGTTTTGGTCGTTCGCGTCGAGCAACCCCTGGAGCGTACGCCGGTCGTCGTCGTCCGGATCGAGGGCAATCCAGGCCGTGACTTCTTCGCGCAGTGACGAATTCACAGCACCGGAAGTATTTGGGTCAACAACGCGCCCAGGGACGTCGCGGCCGCCTGACCCGTCTCGAGCACCTCGGCGTGGTTCAGTGGACCACTCGCCACGCCCGCGGCATAGTTCGACACGAGTGAGAGGCCGAGGACCTCCGCGCCCAGATGTCGCGCGGCGATGGCTTCGAGGACCGTGGACATACCCACGAGCGTGGCGCCCATCGCGCGCGCCATCTCGATCTCCGCGGGCGTTTCGTAGTGGGGACCGCGAAAGCCGAGGTAGACGCCCTCGTTCAGACCCGCCACGGCGCCGTGCACCGCGGCGCGAAGTCGTGCGCTGTAGAGATCGGTCAGGTCAACGAAACGTGATCCATATCCCTCGGGCGGTGGCGGACCTTCCAGGGGCGAGGTCGCGGTGAAATTCAAGTGATCACGGATGACGACCACGTGGCCCGGACTAATCGTCGGATCGAGTCCGCCGCAGGCGTTGGTCAGTACGATCGTCCTCGCGCCCGCGGCGATAAGGGTGCGCACCGGGTGGACCACTTGGTCCGCGCTGTTTCCTTCGTAAAGGTGCACGCGTCCCGACACCAAGGCGACTTTCAAACCCGCCACGTCGAGCGAGAGGATCTGGCCGCTGTGGCCCGCGACGGTGGGGGCAACAAAACCACTGAGCGACGCCGAAGGGATGACGTTCGATGGAACGCCGAGGGCGACGGCACCCTCCTTCCAACCTGATCCGAGCACCACCGCGACGTCGTAGCTGTCGACGCCGCTGATGTTGCGAAGCTCGTTCGCGGCGAGTTGGGCGAGTTCGTAGGGGTTGGTCACTACTGGCCGATCGTGTGCCACACCGTGGAGGTCTCCACGAAGGCGCGAAGACCTCGAAGCGACGTCGCGTCATATTCGTGCGCGCGCAACACTCGTTTGATCGACGCGGCGGCGCTCGTGGCGAGTTCGTCGGCGAACCCGTTGGCCACGCCGCCAAGGTCCAGGCCGTCGACGTCTTCGTGCGCCGCCAAGGTCGGGGCGATCTCACCGGTGTAACCGGTGACGATGTTGAGCACCCCCGCCGGAAAGTCCGCCGTCGCCGTCATCTCGCCGAGCAGGATCGACGGCGTGGGCCGCAGTTCACTCGCGATCACCACCACCGTGTTGCCCACCGCAATGGGTGCAAAAACGGCGTTCACGAACCCCTCAAGCGACGAGTCCTGTGCGGCGACGACGCCGACCACGCCGCTAGGCACGGGCACCGAGAAATTAAAGAAGGGCCCGGCGACGGGATTGGACGAGCCCAGGACTTGGGCGATCTTGTCGGTCCAGCCCGCGTACCAGACGATCCGATCGATCGATCTCGACACGCGGGTCTGGGCGTCCTTGGCCGAGCGTCCTTCGGCGAGCGCCACGTGTTCGGCCAATTCGTCACGCCTCGACTCAGCCATCTCGGCCAAGCGGTAGATCACTTGGCCCCGGTTGTAGGCGCTCTGCGCCCACCACTTGGCCTGCGCGCTGCGCGCTGCCACCACGGCGTCACGAACATCCTTGCGCGAACCTTGCGCCACGTTGGCGAGAAACGTTCCCTTCTTCGACGTCACCTCGTAGCTACGCCCCGACTCCGAGCGGGGAAAGGCGCCGTTAATGAGGAGCTTGTAGGTCTTTCGAACTTCCTGACGCTCAGACATTGAGGTACGCCTCGAGGCCGTGTCGGCCGCCTTCGCGGCCAAAGCCCGACTCGCGCACGCCCCCGAAGGGACTCGTGGGGTCAAAGCGGTTGTAGGTGTTGGCCCAGATGACCCCCGCGCGCAGTCGCTCGGCGACCCACAGAGTGCGCGAGCCTTTCTCGCTCCACACCCCACAGGCCAAGCCGTAGTTGGAGTTGTTGGCCTTGGCGACCGCCTCTTCGGGCGTTCGAAACGTCAGCACCGAAAGTACGGGCCCGAAGATCTCTTCGCGCGCGATGCGGTGCGACTGGGCCACGTCCGCAAAGACCGTAGGCGCGAACCAGTAGCCCTTGTCGGGCAGCGCGCAGGAACTCGTATAGCGGGTGGCGCCCTCGGCTTCGCCGTAGGCGGTGAGCTCTTTGATGCGCGCCAACTGCGGGGCCGAGTTAATGGCGCCCACGTCGGTGTTCTTGTCCAAAGGATCTCCTACGCGCAACTGGTCGACGCGCCGTAGCAACCGGCGCAGCACCTCGTCCGCGACGGACTCTTGCACGAGAAGTCGCGAGCCCGCGCAGCAGACGTGACCCTGATTGAAGAAGATGCCGTCGATGATCCCTTCGATCATCTCGTCCACCGGCGCGTCCTCAAAAACGATGTTCGCGCCCTTGCCGCCGAGTTCCAGCGTCAAGTGCTTGTGACTGGACGCGACGCGCTGTTGAATCATCCGCCCGACCTCCGTCGAGCCGGTGAAGGCGATCTTGTCGACGCCGGGATGATCGACCAGCGCGGCGCCCGTCGATCCGTCGCCGGTGACGATGTTGACGACCCCCGGGGGCAGATCGGCCTGTTGAAGTATCTCGGCGAGCACCAGCGCCGAGAGTGGCGTCGTCTCGGCGGGCTTCAACACGCAGGTGTTACCCGCGGCGAGAGCCGGCGCCAACTTCCACGCCGCCATGAGCAGGGGGAAGTTCCAAGGGATGATCTGTCCCGCGACACCCAGGGGCTGGGGATTGGGCCCAAAGCCCGCGAAGTCAAGTTTGTCGGCCCACCCGGCGTAGTAGAAGAAATGCGCCGCGGCGAGGGGGATGTCGACGTCGCGCGACTCGCGGATGGGCTTGCCGTTGTCGAGGGTCTCGACGACGGCCAACTCGCGCGAGCGCTCTTGGATCAGGCGCGCGATGCGAAAGAGATATTTCGAACGCTCGGCGCCGGTGGTCTTGGACCACACGTTGTCGTAGGCCCGACGGGCCGCGACGACGGCTCGGTCTACGTCGGCGCTTGACGCCTGGGCCACGCTCGCCAGGGGCTCTTCGTTCGCGGGGTTGAGCGACGTGAACTGTTCGTGTGCGACGGGATCGGTGAACTCGCCGTCGATGAAGAGTCCGTAGCTGGCTCGCAGGTGCGCGATCGACGCCGACTCGGGCGCCGGATCGTACGCCAGCGACCCCAACGGGGAGTGTGTCAGGTCTTCGCTCACATCAATCGCCGCTGAACTCGTCGGGTCGCACGTAGGCGCCGCGACGTTGCTTGAGCCGCTGCATCAAAAGGTCGTTCAGCAACGAAGACGCCCCGAAACGAAAACGATCCGGCGTCAGCCACGCTGCGCCCACGGTCTCGTTGACCACCACGAGATAGCGAAGCGCGTCCTTGGCGCTGCGGATGCCGCCGGCCACCTTCACCCCGACGAGTTGACCGGTCGTCTCAGCGAAATCGCGGACCGCTTCTAACATCACCAACGCCGCGGGCAACGTCGAAGAGACCGTGACTTTGCCGGTGGAGGTCTTAATAAAGTCCGCACCGCCGAGCATCGCGATCCAACTAGCTCGGCGCACGTTGTCGTAGGTCATTAGCTCACCGGTCTCCAGAATCACCTTTAGATGAGTTGAGCCGCAGACCTCCTTCACGGCCAGAATCTCGTCCAGCACCTGTCCAACTCGCCCGGAGAGAAAGGCCCCGCGATCGATGACCATATCGATCTCGTCGGCGCCCGCCGCGACGGCCTCTCGCACGTCGAGCAACTTGACGTTGAGCATCGCGCGACCAGAGGGAAAGGCCGTCGCCACGGCCGCGACCTTGACGCGCGACGAACCGAGTACCGAGCGGGCGTGGGCGACCAAGTCGGGATAGACGCACACTGCGGCCACGCTCGGCACATTCGCGTCACGCGGATCGGGGCGTATGGCCTTGACGCACAGCGAAGTGATCCGTCCCGGCGTGTCAGCCCCTTCGAGCGTCGTCAGATCGACCATCGAAATAGCGAGATCGAGCGCCGCAAGCTTCGTCGATTTCTTGAGAGAGCGCGTCGCGAGCTTGGCGGCTCGGGCCTCGGCCCCCACGGCGTCGACGCCGGAAAGACTGGCGAGCAGGGCTCGAAGTTGGGCCTCGGATTCGACGACGGGGAGCCTGGTGCGACTGGGAAGTTGCACGCTTCGTTCGTCACTCGTGACCAGCCGTAGTGGTGCGGTACTCACCTGTCTCACGCTAGCAATCGCGCCAAATGCCCACCTAATGTGCGCCGTCGACGAAGATCGGCAGCTCGTTCGCCGCGCGGCGCGCCGCGAACGACGTCGCGGCAGCATCTTTCTCACTGACAATGGCTTTGCCCGAGAGCGGCCACGGCACGTTGAAGGTCTCGTCAAAGGGGTCAATCTCGAGTTCCATTGCCGCGTTATAGGGAGACGACAACAGGTACGAAAGGACGCCGAACTCACTGGTTACACAAAAACCGTGCGCGGCTCCGGCGGGCGTCAGAACCGATCGGTCGTCGCCCGCGGCCAGATGAACGATCTCCACATGGCCAAAGGACGGGGAACCCACGCGAACATCCACGATGACGTCGTCGAGTTCGCCGTACGCGCACGTCACCAGCTTCGCCTGGCCACCGGGCGCGACGGAGTAGTGCAGCCCTCGCACCACGCCACGCTTGGACATCGAGAGGTTGGCTTGATGAATCGGAAACGTCACGCCACTCGCCTCGAGGTCCTCTCGTTTGTACCACTCGCGAAAGAATCCGCGCTCGTCGCTCCACACCGGCGACTCGAGCACGAAGAGTCCGGGAATCGACAGTTCGCTTACCTTCAAGAGTCGCGCTCCTTCAGTGGTCGCCACCACGGCTCGTTCTCGCGGTACCACTTCACCGTTCGGGCGAGTCCCTCTTCAAACTCAGTCTCGGGCTGGTATCCCAGTTCATTGTGAATCTTGCTCCAGTCCACGCTGTAGCGACGATCGTGACCCAACCGATCAGCGGCCGGCTCGATCAAGGACTCGTCCGCGCCACAGAGCTCCAAGAGCAGGCGGGTGATGTCGATGTTGGTGAGTTCCGTGCCTCCGCCGATGTTGTAGATCTCGCCCGCGCGTCCGCCCTCGAGCACCCGGAGAATTCCCTGACAGTGGTCGTCAACGAATAACCAGTCGCGTACGTGTAGTCCATCGCCGTAGAGCGGCACCGATTCTCCGTCAATGAGGTTCGTGACAAAGAGCGGAATGAGCTTCTCGGGAAACTGACGAGGACCGTAGTTGTTCGAACACCGCGTCACCATGACGTTGAGCCCGTAGGTGCGCTGGTAGGCCAGCGCCGCGAGGTCCGAGCCGGCCTTGCTCGATGAGTAGGGCGAATTGGGCTGCAGGAGGTGATCCTCGCCCCACGCGCCGTCGTCGATTGATCCGTAGACCTCGTCGGTGGAGACGTGTACGAAGCGCTCGACGCCGGCATTCCGCGCACTTTCGAGAAGTTGCTGGGTGCCCACGACGTTCGTCTCGTAAAAGAGACGCGCCCCGGTGATCGAGCGGTCCACGTGGCTCTCCGCGGCGAGGTGCAAGACCGCGTGCGCGCCCGCGAGCACTTCTTCGGTCACGAGCACGTCGGTGATCGAACCCCTGACGAAGGACACGCGTGAATCACGCATCACTTCCTCGAGGTTTTCGAGTCGCCCAGAGTACGTCAGCGCGTCCAGCAAGACAACGTCGTTGTAGCCGAGTCGCTCGGCTTGACTTACCAAAAGTTCACTCAGTCGCGAACCGATGAATCCGGCCGCTCCCGTAATTACAACGCGCATAGCACTACCTCGGCCTTTAGAAAGGTTTTCTGGACTTCTATACTAATGGAGTGAAGGGAATCATTTTGGCTGGCGGCACCGGCACGCGCCTGCATCCCATAACCCGCGCTGTCTCCAAACAGTTGCTGCCGATTTACGACAAGCCAATGATCTACTACCCGTTAAGCACGCTCATGTTGAGCGGACTTCGTGAAATTCTTCTCATCACGACGCCCCACGATCAAGACGCGTTCAGCCGTCTATTGAGTGACGGCTCACAATTGGGAATTGAGATCTCCTACGTCGTGCAAGAACGGCCCAACGGACTCGCCGAAGCGCTGATATTGGGTGAGAAGTTTCTCGACGGTGAAAAGTGCGCACTCATCTTGGGCGACAATCTCTTCTACGGGCCCGGTCTGGGCACCCACCTTCGACAGAACACCACCGTCGACGGCGCGCTCATCTTTGCCTACCAGGTCTCTAATCCGTCGGCCTACGGCGTCGTGGAGTTTGACAAACACGGCAAGGTACTCTCCATCGAGGAGAAGCCGGCCGTGCCCAAGAGCAGTTACGCGGTGCCGGGCATCTACTTCTACGACGAGCGCGCGTCGCACTTTGCGCGCCAACTTACGCCAAGCGAACGCGGCGAACTCGAAATCACTGCGCTCAACAACGCGTATTTGGAGCGAGGCGAACTTCGCGCGGAGATCCTCTCGCGCGCCACGACCTGGCTCGACACCGGCACGCACGAGTCGCTGTACGAGGCCGGTGGACTGATCCGCACCTTGCAACACCGAAACGCCACGCGCATCGGCGACGTCGAACAGATCGCTCGCGATCTCGGTTGGATTTAGTCACTCGATTAATACAAGAAGTGCGGCGTCGCGTCAAGCGAAATGAGCGTCGCTACCTCGCAAAGCCGAGCAACTTGGCCTCGGCGCCATGCGCCAAGTACTTGTGCTTTGACAGCGACGTTCGATCGAGCGCGACGTAGCGTTCAGCCTCCTCGACCGCGTGGCTAACGACTTCGTCCTCGCTAGCGATGGCCTCTACGATGCCCGCTCTAAGAGCGTCGGGGCCGCCGTATCTCTTCGCCGTCGTCGCGGCGACAATGGCCGTCGCCCGAGGTAGCCGATGATTCAAAATGGACCAGAGCTTCTCATCGAGCGTGAGACCAATCTCCGCTTCGTTCATGCACCAATAGCCCCGGTCCTCGCGCATCACCCGATAGTCAAAGGCGCAGCTCACGAGCGCCCCGCCCGCGAAACAGTGACCGTTAATGGCCGCCACGGTGTACGCCGGAAAGAGCAAGAGCCGTCCGATGGTGCGTTGGAGTTCTTCAATCGTGGCGGCGAACTCGGCCGGTTTAGCGCCAAAGCGTTCGAGGTCGAGACCGTTCGAGAAAAACTTACCGACGCCAGTAAGCACCACTGACAGCGGACCCTCGGTCGCTTCGAGTTCATCTAGCAAAGCGTTCAGTCGTTCGAGTGAGTCAGCGTTGATCCGATTCTCCCCGTCGTTCCACGTCAGAATCGCGACCGAACCTTCGTGACCCAGGGAGATATCCATAGGGCGAGCATACGCAGGGCGCGACTAATCTGGCGACGTGAGCGAAGAAGTAGAAATTCCAGAACCCGACGTCTCCGAAGAGCATCCTCGCTCGAAGCACTGGGTGTGGGTCGGTCCGCACCGCCCCGCGAGTCCTCGCGTGCTCGTCGACCACATGACCTCGGACTGGTCGAACGGCGACACCCCTCGCGAAGTCCACGAAGCGGCCACGTACTCGGCGCGACGCCGCCAACGCCTCGGTGAAATGTTCGCCAACAAGACGCTGGTGATTCCGACGGGCAACTTCAAGGTCCGCGCGAACGACACCGACTTTCGCTTTCGCCCCGGCACCGACTTTTTTTATCTGACGGGCTGTGACGAACCCGACGCGGTTCTGGTCATTTCACCCAATTCCGCCGGCCCCCGATCAACGCTTTACGTGCCGCATCGACGGGACTCACGCACCCACGAATTCTTTACCGACGCACGTTACGGCGAGTTGTGGGTCGGCCCCCGCCGTGGCGTTGAAGAAGCCGCGATCTTCTACGACGTCGACGCCGCGCCGCTCGAGCGTCTAGAAAAGGACCTCGTTTCGCTCGGCGCCGCGGACGTCGTGACGCTACGCGGCTTTGATCCCGGCGTGGACGCGCTGCACGACACCACCAAGGACGACGCCGTACTAGCGATTACGCTCAGCGAACTGCGCCTCGTCAAGGACGACTTCGAGATCGCACAACTCCAACGGGCCATCGACGAGACCGTCAAGGGTTTCGAGGATGTTGTTCGCGCACTGCCCGCTGCCGAGGGCCGCGGCGAGCGGGTTGTCGAGGGCGTATTCAACCTGCGCGCGCGTGTCGAGGGCAACGACGTGGGTTATGAAACCATCGCGGCCAGTGGTTCGCACGCCACGACCTTGCACTGGGTCCGCAACAACGGCGTGGTCCGGCGAGGCGATCTTCTGCTGCTCGACGCCGGCGTCGAGGGCCACCACCTCTACACCGCGGACGTCACGCGCACGATGCCAATCAACGGAACTTTTTCCCCGACGCAGCGGCGAGTTTACGAACTCGTCCTCGCGGCCCAGATGGCGGGTATCGCTGCGGTGAAGCCCGGCGCGCCCTTCATGGCCCCTCACGAGGCGGCCATGAAGGTCCTCGCCGAAGGACTCTTCGAGTGGGGCATTTTACGAGAAGCGCCCGAACTCGCCCTTCGCAAGGATCGCCAGTTACACCGGCGATACACCCTGCACGGTACGAGTCACATGTTGGGTCTGGACGTGCACGACTGCGCGCACGCGAGAACCGAGTCCTACACCTTGGGTGAACTGCACGAGGGCTACGTGTTAACCGTCGAACCGGGCCTTTACTTTCAGGCCAACGACATGACCGTACCCAAGGAGTACCGCGGCATCGGGGTGCGAATCGAAGACGACGTGTTGGTCACGGCCACCGGCGCGAGGAACCTCTCAGCGGCGCTCCCGCGCGAGGTCGACGAACTCGAGGCATGGATGGCGAGCCTCTGGGCCAAGGGACCGACCAACCTCGGGCTGTAGTTAGGCCACGACGCGAAGCGGAATCGACCGCGGCCCGCGCACTTGACCCTGGGCCCACGTGACGGCGCTCGGATCGGCAAGTTCGAACTTGGGATAGCGAGCAATGAACTCCTCGATCGCCACGCGCAGTTCCATACGCGCCAGGTTCGATCCGGCGCAGCGGTGAATACCGAGGCCAAACGCCGCGTGTCGATTCACGGCCCGATCGATGATGAACTTGTCGGCGTCGACGAAGGCCTCGGGATCGCGGTTGGCGGCCGGAAAGCCCAACAGGATCCAATCGTCCTTCTTCATCGCGACACCGTAGAAGTCGAGGTCCTCTTTCACTAACCGGGCCATCGTCACTGGCGCGTAGAACCGCAAGAACTCCTCCACCGCGAGCGTCATGAGAGTTGGCTCGGCCACCAGACGCGCCAAGTCCTCGGCGTGCGTGGCCAGGTGCCAGATGGCCGAGCCAATCGCCGACCACGTGGTGTCAATTCCGGCCACCAAGGTCAAGACCATCGTGCCGCGCACGTGTTCGGGCGACAACTTCTCGCCGTTGACCTCCACATTCAACAAGTAGCTCGTGAAGTCGTCACGGGGATTCGCGACGTGGTCTTCGATCTGAGCCGTGAAGTACTCAGCCATGGGTACGAACATCGGAATGCGTACCGCCGGCTCTAAGTCCACGAGGTCCAGGACCAAGTGCACGAACTCTCGAAAGAGATCTTCGTCGCTTTCGGGAAAGCCCAGCATCTTGCCGATCACGCCCGGTGAGATGAACTGGGCGTAGTTCGTCGCCGCGTCGAATTCGTTCACCTCGCCCAGGGCGTCGAGGTGCTTGACGCAGAGTGCGCGCACCTGACCCTCAAGCGCGTTGACCGGTCCGGGCGCGAAGGCCGGCAGGATGAGGCGGCGAGCAATCTGGTGAAACGGCGGATCCGAGGTAATGGGCGGCGCGCCGCCCATCGGCGCCGGCGGCGCGCCCTCGGGATTTTTCGTCTGGATGACCACGACCTGATGGCTCGTGAAGTGCTCGGTGTCGTTCGCGATCGAGGACACCATCTCGTGGGTCGTGGGAAACCATCCCCCGCCGTAGCGATCGGTGTGTGCGACGGGGCAACGTTCTCGAAGGTCCTCCCAGATGGGATAGGGGTCGTGCACCCACTGGGGATCGGTGTGGTCCCAGTCGGTGGCGAAGTCGCGGACCGGGCGCTTTGCTTCGATATCAGTCACGACAACTCAGGCCAAGATTCGCAACGGCAGATTTCTCGGTCCGCGAATCTGGCCCTGGGACCACGTGACGTCGTCCTTGTTCGCGAGTTCGAATTTCGGGTAGCGCTGGATGAACTCCTCGAGCGCCACGCGCAGTTCGAGTCGCGCGAGGTTCGATCCGATGCAGCGGTGGATCCCGAGTCCGAAGGCCACGTGGCGATTCTCCGCCCGATCGATAATGAACTTGTCCGCGTCCTTAAAGACCACCGGGTCGCGATTCGCCGCTGGAAAGCCGAGCAGGATCCAGTCGTACTCTTTCATCGGGCATCCCAGGTACTCGACGTCTTGCTTCACGAGACGCGCCATGGTGACCGGGGCGTAGAAACGGAGGAACTCTTCGATGGCGACGTTCATCAACTCGGGTTCGTTGACCAAACGGGCCAGATCGTCGGGGTGTTGGGCGAGGTGCCAGAGCGACGCGCCGACCGCGCTCCAGGTGGTGTCGATGCCGGCGACGAGGATGAGCACCATCGTGCCAAAGACGTGCTCGACGGCGAGCTTCTCTCCCCCGATCTCGGCGTTGAGCAAGAACGTCGTGAGGTCGTCGCGGGGATTTGCCTGATGCTCTTCGATCTGGCGGGTGAAATACTCCTCGACCGGCACGAACTGCTCGATACGCTCCTCTTCGGGCAAGTCGATCGCTTCGACGATGACGTGAACCATCTCGATGAACTTCTCGGTGTCCTCTTCGGGAAAGCCCAGCATCTGGCGAATAACGGCTGGCGGGATCAAGCGCGCGTAGCTTTGCGACGCGTTGACGATCTTCTCGCCGACGACGTCGTCGAGCAGTTGCGTGCAGAGCGCACGGATCTGGGGCTCGAGCGCGTTGATTGGTCGGGGCGCGAAGGCCGGCAAGATTAACTTTCGCGCGATCTGGTGAAAGGGCGGGTCGGAGGTGATCGGCGGAGCCAGCCCGATGGGCGCCGGCAGGTCCTCTTCGGTCGGTCGACCGTTGCCCATCACGACCGCACGGCTGGTGAACGTGTCCGTGTCTTTGGCCACCATGGAGACCCCCGCGTGCGACGCGGGAAACCACGCGCCGCCGTAGCGATCAGTGTGCGCGACAGGACAGCGTTGACGCAGGTCCTCCCAAATCGGATACGGGTCAGTCACCCATTCGGGATCGGTGTGATCCCAATCAGTGGCGAAGTCCAGTACGGGTGGCTTGTCGGTCACGAGGACTCCTCGATGAAGATGGCGTGTTCGGGACAGTTCGCTTCGGCCAATCGGGCTAACTCCAACGTCTCGGCGCTCAGTGTACCGTCGCCGATCACGACACCGTTGCCGAGATCGTCGAAGTCAAAGATGCGGGGCGCGATTGAAAAGCAGCGCCCTTGACCTTGACAGAGGGCGGCGTCGATGACAACCTTCACGGTCCCCCCTCGACGTTCATTTCCAGACATTACTACCTGGTAAGAAGTTTCCCGGCCCCGAGTTGAAACGACTTAGCCGGTTTCGATCTCCTCGCGACTGATACCCAGGAAGTACAGGACCGCGTCGAGGTAAGGCACCGAAAGCGCCGCGTCGGCGTGCGCTTGGACCATGGCCTTCGCGTTAAAGGCGATACCGAGCCCGGCGGTGGACAGCATGTCGATGTCGTTCGCGCCGTCGCCCACCGCCACCGTCTGCTCAAGCGGCACGCCTACTTCGTCAGCGAAGCGTCGCAGCGCCCGTGCCTTACCGGCCCGATCGATGATCTCGCCCACGATGCCTCCCGTGAGGACGCCGTCGACGATCTCGAGTCGATTGGCGGCGAAGTACTCGACGTTCAACTCGGCCAACAACGGCGCCAACACCTCGACAAAGCCGCCCGAGACGACCGCGGCCACGTAGCCAAGGCGCTGAAGAGTGCGCAGCAGCGTACGCGCCCCCGGAGCCAGGTGAAGTTGGGCGCGCACGTCATCCAGCACGCTCACGGGCAGTCCCGCGAGGAGCGCCACGCGTTGGCGAAGCGCCTCGCCAAAGTCGATCTCACCGCTCATCGCGGCCCGGGTGATCCTCGACACTTCTTCAGAGCGTCCCGTCGCCTCGCCGAGCAAGTCGATGACCTCGTGCTGTAACAGCGTCGAATCGGCATCGATCACGACGAGGTGCTTCGAGCGACGGTGCAGTCCGGCGCGCTGCACCGCGAAGTCGAGACCGCACACTTCGGCGACGTCGGTGAGCGACGCGCGCAGCACGGCGTGATCGGGTCCAATAACGATGAGCTCGTAACAGTCCACCGGGTAACTCGCCAGATGCACGATGCGCTCACACGTCGCGTGGCTCTCCGCAATGGCGTGAAAGACGGCTTCGAGTTGACCGGCGGTGATCTGTGGCGCGAGCAACGTCACGAGCAGGCGGCGACCCTCGATGGCGTCGGTCGGGGTCACCGCTTCCACTTGGACGCTCATCCCGTGGCCCTCGATCTCTCGCTCGAGCAGCACCGCCGTCAACGAGGCCGCGGTCAAGTTGGACTCGGTGATCACTTCGGCGCACAGCACCAGCGTGCCGCGAATCGTGATCTGGGCTACGTCCACCAGATGAACGCCTTCGCCCTCCAACGAGTGCAGCCCGTGAAAGAGTTCGGCCCCGACGCCGATCCGATCCGGTCCACTCACCGTCACGAGGAAGGTCGAACGGGTCATGGCTAGAGCGTAGATGTTGGCATCGTTGCCCTACGTTGCCTCCTCGGGCTCGCGAAGGGCGCGCACGTGCGCGACGTGTTCGTCGGTGCGTGCGTCAAAGCGCCAGAGCGAGGGCAGCGCGGCGGCCACCACCCCCACCGATCCGGTGCAGGCCAGACCCCCGAAGGTGAGGGAGAATCGTAACGTCGTCCACGCCGCCATCACCCCGGCGCGAAACTGACCGGCCGTGGGTCCGAGCGAGTACGAGATCATCTCAATGCCGGCCATCCGGCCTCGCACTTCTGGCGGAATGGATTCGTTCCACATGGTGTTGCGAAAGATGCCGCTCACCGCGTCGGCGCCGCCACCCACGGCGAGACCGAGCAGCACGAGCCACAGCGACGACGAGTAGCCAAAGAGCGCGATGCCGAGCCCCCATAACGCCGCCGCGGCGACGATGGCCCGTCCGTAGCGGTGGATCCGCCGGGTCCAGCGCGACGTCAACGTCGCGACGAGGGCGCCGGCCGGTAGCCCGCAATAAAGAAGAGAGAGGGCGTAGGTCTCGTGGAAGCGTGCCGCGACGAAGGGCAGCATCACCACGGGAAACGCCAGGATCATTGCGAGGAGGTCCACAACGTAGGTGCCCACAATGTCGGGTCGACTTCGGGCGTATTTCAGTCCCGTTCGCAGCGCGGCGAGGTCGCTCTCAGTGGCCGTCGACTGCGTCGGCGTCGCTTTCAAGCTGAACAGAAGCAGTAGCGAGAACGTGAAGGTCACGATATTGGCGAGGTAGACCGTGTCGGGGCCGAGCGTCACCGCGGCGAGTCCCCCAAGCGCCGGGCCAATTATCGAGGCCGTGGTGAAACTCACGTTCGAGAGCGTCGACGCCGCACGCTGTAGATCGTGCGCGACGAAGATCTGCTTCAGGGCGGACACGCTGGGATTTTGCAGACTAGCCGCGGCGGCCACGACCGCGGCGTCGGCGTACAGAATCCACGTCACGGGGTGCGCGAGCAGGGCGTTGACGAACAGCACCCCGGTCGAGAGCATCAAGACCTGCTCCATGGAAATAATTAGTCGGCGACGGTTGAGCCGATCGGCCAGCACGCCGCCGTAGAGCCCGAAGGCGACCAGCGGCACCAACTCGGCGAGGCCGAGCGAGCCGACGGCCAGCGTCGAGTGCGTGAGTTGGCGTAGTTGATAGGGCACGACGACGTAGGTCGCCTGCGAGCCGAGCATCGAAATGAAGCCGGCCACGTAGAGCCGGCGGTACTGGCTCGACACGCGAAGCGGCGTGAGATCAATACCGAACAGTCCCTGGCTCACCCCGGACCCGCCACCCAGCCCTCGCCCGGTTCGTAGTGCTTGAGCACCTTCGCGGGCACGCCACCCAGCACGACGAAATCCGGAAACGTCCCGCGTACGATCGCGCCGGCAGCGACGGTCGTGTTGCGGCCAAGGGTCGTGCCCGGCAGTACGACCACGTTCGCGCCGAGCCAGCTGCCCGAACCGATCTTGACAGCCACCTCGCTCGGCGACTGCCAGCCCACTGGTTGGTCAATTGCCTCGTAGGAGTGGTTCTGGTCAGTGATGTAAACGTAGGGGCCGGTTTGAATCTCGTCGCCGAGTTCAATCGACCAGTGACCGATAATGTGCGAGCCGCGACCGATTATGCAGTGACGGCCGATGCTCACGGTCGGCGTGGCCAACATGACTTGATCGCCGCTCACGCCTGCGGTGAGACAGACGTTGGGGCCGATGAGAGTGTCGTCGCCAATGGAGAGGTAACGCTCGTTGTAGATCACGCCCTGGGGCGCCATGAGAGCCGCGCCCGCGCCGAAGTAGTAAAACTCGCGGGCGTAGTCGTCACCCGGTCCAACGATGGCTACCTCGTTGAGATAGCGGCGCCACGACCGAACACGCGCGCCCAAGAAGCGACGGAACCGAAGACGCAAACTCACGGCGTCACGCTACTGCCCCGTCTCGTGTATTTCGGCGGCGAATATGTCGTCAGGTCGCGCCATCCCACATAGCGATTATTTGCTCGGGCTCTGGCGGGGTTAGCTATTCGAGGCTAAGGGGCGAATCGACGGCGAGTTCGTTGGGCGTGCCCATGACGTCGGGCACCAGCGCGTTGGCCAGGTGGGCTCGCACGCGCTCGTCGATCTCGGCCATGGTCTGGGGATTCTCTCGCAGGAACATCTTCACGTTCTCTCGGCCCTGGCCCATCTGCTCACCCTCGTAGGTGAACCAGGCGCCGGCCTTCTTCACAAAGCCCAACTCCACCGCCACGTCGAGTACCGAACCCTCGCGGCTGATGCCTTGGCCGTACATGATGTCGAACTCGGCCTGGCGAAAGGGCGCGGCGCACTTGTTCTTGACGACCTTGACCCGGGTACGGTTGCCGACCACCTCGGCGCCGTCCTTAATCGACTCGATACGACGAATGTCCAGGCGCACGGAGGCGTAGAACTTCAGCGCGCGCCCGCCGGGCGTCACTTCGGGATTGCCGTAAATCACGCCGATTTTTTCGCGCAGCTGGTTGATAAAGACCGCCACGGTGTTGGACTTAGAGAGTCCGCCGGTGAGCTTGCGCAGGGCCTGGCTCATCAGTCGAGCCTGCAGGCCCACGTGACTGTCGCCCATGTCGCCTTCGATCTCCGCGCGAGGCGTCAATGCCGCCACCGAGTCGATCACGATCACGTCCAACGCGCCGGAGCGAATCAGCATGTCCACGATCTCGAGGGCCTGCTCACCGGTGTCGGGCTGACTGATTAAGAGGTCGTCCACGTTCACGCCGATCGCGCGCGCGTAGACCGGGTCCATGGCGTGCTCGGCGTCGATGTACGCGCACACCCCACCGTTACGCTGCGCTTCCGCGACGACGTGCATCGCCAGCGTGGACTTGCCCGATGATTCGGGCCCGAAGAGTTCCACGATGCGCCCGCGCGGCAGTCCGCCAATGCCAAGCGCCATATCGAGCGCGAGTGCGCCAGTGGGGATTGACTCAATGTTGAAATTCAGTGTCTCACCCATACGCATGATCGAACCTTTGCCAAACTGCTTTTCAATCTGGCTGAGGGCGGCTTCGAGGGCCTTCTCACGGTCGTCGGTTGGCATTAATTTCTCCTTCTTCGCTGTCACGGAGGGCACGCTAAGTGCCCGCTGTAACATCGGTCGGCCTCCACCTAGGTTTCAGGGTACTACGAACACTTGTTCGTAGTGAGTATTTGGCGTTGTGTGCGCAAAAAAACACCCCTACCCCTGAAATCTACCCCCCATTAAGGTGGAATCTATGCCAAGCAAACGCTACGACCCCGACGAACTGGTTGGCCTCGACATGGAGCCCGAAGAGGCTTTGGGAGCCATTTTGGAGGGCGCTGGGACGGAGGGCGAAGAGGTCGAAATGGACTCTGAGGAGTCAGAAACCGAGACTTAGGCTCGGGCGATGGACGAGGACGAACTTCGGCAGTTCTATATGGCCGCCGGAGCGGCCCTTACGATTGGCGGGTTCGTCGTGTTAGCGACTAACGCCATGACGTTGGCAGTCGTCTCTCTTCCGCATGGTACCCCGTGGCTTGCCTATGTTGACCTTGGCGTCGCTACCGTGGGCCTATTCGGAGGGGCGACCATCATTGCGCGTGCTTTGATGGGCAAATCGTTGGTGGGAAGTAAACGGGCACGGCGAGTAGGGAATGACCGACTCTTCACTGAAGAGTGCTTGGGTGCTCTTCTAAGCACGGGTCAAAACATAGCTTCGACGATGCCAGGGGATCAGGTGCTAGCCGCCAAATGGTCATTATCGGCAACAACAGCGGTCGCCTACTTCTACGGCCATGCTCGTGCCAATTCACTATTGACTGGGATGACTTTATCGAAGAACCAGGCACAGCGAACCGTCCAAGACATTATGCAGCCATTGATTCATCGTCTCACCTCAGTCATTGACCAAGCACACACACTCAGACTCCCTCGCGGCTTTGACCGCTCGGCTGCGAAGAAACAAGATTGGTTTCAATTCTTGTTGACTAACTGTCCTTATAATTTTGAGGAAACTTTGCCGACCGAAGTATGAACTTATGCGCTCAACTTCTCGTAGGAAAGACGACCACTCATCCGAGTGCCAAAGTCCTCCATGCGCTCAATGTCAGTCATCTCAAAGGTGCTGAAGCGGTAGTCGAACTCTCCCAAGTAACGATGCAGGTGCTTAGGGTCAACGTGAATGTGTGTTCCTTTGAGTCCGCGCTTCAGTTGCGCGAAGTAGTTCTCGCAAAGGTTCGTCCCGTTCGTCTTGTCGGTTCCATAGATACCGGCCCTGTGGTCAACGGAGTAGTGACCGGCCATCTCGCGGCCAATGGGGATGTACGCACGAAGCGCGTCCGTGTGAAGTGTCGTGGTCGCCATGTCAACGTTGTCTCGAATGACCGTTCCAAGCGAAGCGGAGTCCACCCAGGAAAGTACCGTGGAGCGCGCCTCGTGAGTGTCCTCGTCAATCAAGGTAACAACGGGCGTCATGTCAGTACGTCCGTAGGTTCCCTTTACGTCGTCCTTGTCTGCGTGACGGTTGCCAGGGACACCGCCAATGTAAACCTCATCGCTGACCACGTCACCGCTGAACAACGTGGAGTCGTCGTGGCTCATGGCTTCACGGATACGGTGCAACATGTGCCAAGCCGTCCGAGGGCAGAGTCCGTACTTGCGCTCAATCTCGCGCGCGGCGACACCGTTCTTGGAAGAACACATTTCAAAGATCACCATGACCCAGGTACGAACAGGAATCTTGGTGGCGTGCATCATCGTGCCGGTCAAAACCGAGAACTGCTTACGGCACGGAACGCACTTCCACACGCGACGCTCGGACTGACTACCACCAGCCGTTTTGCGACTCACGCCATTGGTAGGGGCGATGTAGTGAACCTCGGTGGTGCCACACTTGGGGCACCTGGGCTCACCCTGCCACCGCAGGTTTTCAAGGTAAAGGTAGGAGTCGGCCTCGGTAATAATCTCTCGGCTCAGGCTGGCAATTGTTATCTTCATGTACCCATCCTCGCAAGGGGGTGTGACACGCCAAAAGCCCTGGTCGAACAGGTGTTCGTAGGGTGCTGGGGGATGATGTCTGGCGTTACGACTGGGGTAACCGGAGGGGTGAAAGTAGGGGTGAAGTGGTGTAACGTGGTGTTGCTTGACAGGCTGTCAACTCAGATATTGGGACGACGCAAAAAACTCCTTTCTTACGTGGAAAGGGAAGCAGAAATGGCGGCCTTTGGGCCGCCATTTCTGTACTATGTGGAGGAGACGGGCTTCGATCCCGCGACGCACAACTTGACAGGCTGTCGCTCTACCAGACTGAGCTACTCCCCCTACCGACCCGACTGCTACGAAGGGCCAGAGTCATTATCTCACCTGATGTGTGACTTTAAACGTGACCAACAAGGCCCATTTCTTGGGGATTTACCTGTGGATAACTTGAGAGAAACTGTTCACCCATGCTTGAGAAAAGTCTCCTTAGAGCCGCCCTTGACGAATGACATGGCTGTAACTAGCGTTGTAGGTCTCTCTCGGAAAGGAGGCAAAGATGAGCAAGGAAGAAAGCCAGAAGGTCGGGGCAGTTGCCACAGGACTAGCCGCCATCGTCGCCGCTATTGCGCACGCCAAAAAGACCAAGAAATGGGAAGATTTTCACACTTTGTTGGTCGTGATTGGGGCTGGCCTGACTATCTACGGAGCCGTCGCCTAGAACATCGCCTGTTTTTTTGCGCACACAACGCCGAGTATTTCCCGCTGGGTCCTCCATAATGGACCCGGAGCCGGGCTAATCACGTGATAGTCGGGCCCGCGGGCCCCCTAATCCGCCAACGCCTGATAGACGAGGCCCTGAAGTTGACGTCGAATGGGGTAGGTGCTGCTAGGCAGCAACTGAGTGAAAAAGCTCACCGTGATGTCCTCGACGGGATCGACCCAAAAGGCCGTCGACGCCGCCCCACCCCAGGCGAACGTGCCCTCGGAAACCAACGACTTGTTCTTTCTTCGATCGGTAAGGACCGACATTCCTAAGCCAAATCCCACGCCGGCGTAACTGGTCTCGGAGAACGAATCGGTCGCCAACGCTTCGAGGTCGGCGTCACCGGGTAAGTGATTTTCCGTCATGAGCTCGACCGTTCGACTCGACAGCAGTCTTGCGCCGTCGAGTTCGCCCCCACGCAGCAACATCGTCATGAAGCGGTTGTAGTCGTACGCGGTCGAGAGCAGTCCGCCTCCGCCACCTAAGACCCGCGGCGCGCGCGTCACGCCTCGGGCCAGTTCCTCGGCGGGTACGCACTCTCCCTTCACCGGGGTGTAGAGCATGGCCAGGCGATCGAGTTTCTCCGGTGGGCACCACCACTCGGTGTCGGGCATGCCGAGGGGATCGAAGATTCTCTCCTTCATGAAGACGTCGAGTGGCTGGCCACTCCAGATCTCGATGAGTCGGCCCAGCACGTCAAAGGAGACTGAGTAGTTCCACCGACTACCCGGTTGAAACAGGAGCGGGCTCGTGCACCAGTCGTGTACGGCCTGTGCGAGATCGGCGCCCTGGGCGTAGCCAAAGTCGTAGCCCTTGGCGCGATAGATGGCGTCGACGGGATGGACGTAGCCAAAGCCGTAGGTCAGTCCGCTCATGTGGGTCAAGAGATGGTGTACCCGCACGGGTTCGAGGGCCGGTACGGTCTCGAATTTCACGGGTGTACCGCGCGACCACACGCGCGCTTCGCGCAACGGTTCGATCCACTTACCGGCCTCGTCGTTGAGGTCGAAGTGGCCCTCCTCGTAAAGCATCATGACCGCGACCGCGGTGATCGGCTTGGTCATCGAATAGACGCGCCAGATCGTGTCGTCGGTGACCTCGAGTCCTTTTTCGCGGTCACGGTCCCCGCCCTTGGCGCAGTAAACCAGCTGACCCCCCCGGGCGATCGTGGCGAGCCACCCCGCGAAACGGCGCTCTTGCACGTAGCGATCGAAGACGGGCTTAATCCGCTTGAGACGATCTGGCGAAAACCCGAACGACGCTGGATCGACCTCAACTTCGAGTGACGTCATGGTGGCCCCGCTTTCTCTAGAGCGAGACTAGATGAGTCATGAGGGTGACGTCCCGCGATCGAGCGCACGGCGAAGTGCGTCGAGCGCGCTGATGGCGCTGTAGGCGCGCACNNTCTTCGGGTCCGGCGACGCCGGTGACGCTCAGTCCGAGGTCAGCCCCAAAGAGCTCGCGCACGCCGCGCGCCATGGCTTTCGCGGCTTCGGGGCTGACGACCGGACCTTCGGGCACGTGCAGCAGATCGAACTTCACCTGCGAGGCGTAGGTCACCACGCCGCCGCGAAACCACGTCGAGGCGCCCGCCACGTTCACCAGCCGGCTCGCGATCAGCCCGCCAGTTAAGGATTCGGCGACGGCCAGCGTGGCGCCGCGCGTAATCAGACGTTGGGCGATCACGTCTTCCATGGACTCGTCGTCGACGCCAAAGATGATGTCACCGAAACTTTCGTTGATCACTTCTCGTACCCGGCGCTCTTCATCGGCGAGCAGGGCCCACGCCTCGTCGTCGTTCTCGCCCCGGGCCGTCAAGCGCACCTTGATGCCCTCAATGCCCGACGCGAGAAACGCGATCGTGACCCGTCCACCGTGTTCGAGCGCGTCAAAGCGCGCGGACACTGCTTCGGCCAACGCCGATTCGCTCGCCCCCCACGTGCGAAGCACGCGGCTTCGAATGACCGCTGTCTCGCCGGCTTGACGCTGGCGAGCCAACAGATCGGGCAGAATCGCGCGCTCGAACATGTCGCTCATCTCGTGGGGCACGCCGGGCACGGCGTAGACGGCCTTCAGTCCGACGGCACAGATCAACCCGGGGGCCGTGCCGCGGGTCTGGGGAATGATGGTGGCCCCGCGCGGCACGTCGGCCTGGAGCAGGTTGTTGTCGGGCATGGCGCGCCCGCGCGACTCGAACATCACGCGAATGGTCGCGACGAGCTCTTCGTCTCGGTCAAGCGGCACGTTCATCACCTCGGCCAAGGCGGCGCGGGTGATGTCGTCTTGCGTCGGGCCGAGCCCCCCGCAGACGATCATCGCGTCGCTGCGCGCCAGGGCGGTGCGAAAGGCCAACACGATGCGATCGTGGTTGTCGCCGACGTGCTGGTGAAAATGTGATGAAATGCCGTTGGCGGCCAGTCGCTCGCCCAACCACTGGGAGTTCGTGTCGGGAATCTGACCCAAGAGGAGCTCGGTACCGACCGCGACGATCTCAACTCGCACCGGCGCCCACCTTCTTGCCCACGGCGTAGTACTGCCAACCGGTGTAGAGCGTCAAGACCACCGCCAGCCAGATCGTCGCGGTCGCGATCCACAGGTGATGGGCCGTGAGCGGAATGACACAAAGGGCGATGGCCCAGCCCTGAACGAAGGTCTTCCACTTCGCGAGTCGACTCGCCGGGATTGAGACGCCGTGCTGGGCCGAGCGCGAGCGGTACACGCTCATCCAGATCTCGCGCAGCGTGATGATGATCGCCGGCGCGATAAAGGTCGTGACCCCGTGAGGCCGAGCCAGGATGATGGCGTAAAGACCGCCGAGCACGATCACCTTGTCGGCCAGGGGATCGAGGAAGGCGCCCGACGTCGTCGTGCCGTGACGACGCGCCACGATTCCATCAAAGTAGTCCGACAACGCCGCGAGGAACCCCACGCCCGTCGTCCACCACGAAATGCGATCAAAGAAGATCAGGTAGATAAAGACCGGCGCCACCAGCAAGCGGGCTCCGGTCATCAAGTTCGCTGGCGTCAGAAGCGCCGTCGGTCCATAGGTGTGCTCGGTACTTATAGCGCCACCGCCTCTAAGTCCGTTCCGCGACTGGCCACAATCTCGCACTCCACCATCGAGCCCACGTTAAGTGCCCCGTCGACGAGGACGACGCCGTCGATCTCGGGGCACTCGCGCACACTTCGTCCAATGCCGACTGAGTCGATGAGGAGTTGCTGGCGCGTGCCCACCAACGTGTCGCGCCTTTTCGCGGTGATGGCGTCTTGGAGCTCAGAGACCTCGCGCAGTCGCTCCAGGGCCAGTTCGTGGGGCACCGGCGCGTCCAAATCATTGGCGTACGTGCCCACCTCGGAGGAGAACGTGAAGAAGCCGGCCCAGTCAAGCTGCGCCGACTCAATGAAGTCGAGCAGCACGCGCTGATCGTCTTCGCTCTCACCGGGGTAGCCCAAGATGAACGAGGAACGAAACGTCGCGTCAGGTTGAAGCGCACGAATCGCCGCGATCCGCTCTAAGAATCGGCCACCGTCGCCCCAGCGGCGCATGGATCGAAGCAGTGGGCGCGACGCGTGCTGCAGCGAGAGATCGAAGTACGGCACGCCGGTCGCCAAGATGGTGTCGATCAAACCGGGCGTGAGGCCCGACGGGTAGAGGTAGAGCAGTCGCACTCGATCGACTTCGCGGCTCAAGGTCTTCGTGAGTTCGATCAACGGCTGCGCGCCGCCCTCGTCGAGTACCTCCAGCGCCTCGCCGCGCCCAGCGCGGCGCCGATCGTGTCCCCAACTGGCGAGGTCTTGGGCGATGAGTACCAGTTCACGTACTCCGCTCTCGACGAGCGCGCGCGCCTCTAGAAGGATCTCTTCGCTCGAGCGCGAGCGCTGGTCGCCGCGAAAGGTCGGAATCGCACAGAAGCCACAGCGCCGGTCGCACCCCTCGGCGATCTTGAGATACGCCCAGGGGGCCTGGGCCTTTGGCCGAGGAAGATTTAATAGGTCAAAGGACGAGCCCGGACGTTCGCGCAGTTGGACCGGTGTCGAGGCGTGGGCCGTCAGACTCTTACCAAAGCCCGCGACCAGGTCGACCTCGGGCAGCGCGGCCGCGAGTTCTTCGCCGTAGCGCTCGGCCATGCAACCCGTCACGACCAAGCGAGCCCCGCTGGATTTGCGATCGGCCAGCTCGAGCACCGTTTCGATCGACTCCTCACGTGCCGCCTCGATAAAGGCGCAGGTGTTGGCGACGACGAGGTCGGCGCTCTCGGGACTCGACGCGACCAGGTACCCCTGGGACTCTAAGAGTCCCGCCAGCTTGTCCGAGTCCACGACGTTCTTCGGGCACCCGAGCGTCTCAATCCAGTACCGCACGACATCTCCTTCACATAGCGACACCGAGCGCGACGCGCTCGGTGTCTGCTGGCGGAGAGGGAGGGATTTGAACCCTCGGGCCCACTTTCGCAGGCCGCATTCTTAGCAGGAATGTGGTTTAAACCGGACTCACCCACCTCTCCCTNNCGCCACGTCCAAGCGTTACACTGTCTGGCACCACGACGAAAAACCACGTCCTGAAGGGATGTCTATGCGTACCGTTCGACTCTTTCTCACTTCATTTCTCGGTCTGGCGTCCTTAGGCGCCACGACGCTGGCCATCGGCGCGGGCGTTCCCAGCGCCAGCGCGGCGACGCCTATCGCGGCGTGTACGAGCACGATCTCTTCGCACGAGTACACCAAGGGCAAACTCACCGTCGCCACGGACAGCCCCGCCTACACCCCGTGGTTCGTCAACAACCGGCCGTCCAATGGCAAAGGGTACGAGTCGGCCGTGGTGTACGCCATCGCCAAAGTCCTCGGTATCAAGAACTCCAACGTCACCTGGGTCGTGGAACCCTTCGACTCGAGTTACGTGCCCGGCGTCAAGAAGTTTGACTTTGACATCAACGAGATCTCCTACACCGCCGAACGGGCCAGGGCCGTGAGCTTCTCGGTGAGTTACTACAACGTGCAACAGTCCATCGTCGCGCTCAAGACCAACGCGATCGTGACCAAGCACACGCAGAAAGAACTCAAGAGCTACCTCTACGGGGACCAGATCGGCACGACGGGACTCGTGTACATCAACAACCACATCCAGCCCACCCGACCCGCGCGCGTCTACTCCACCCTCGATCAAGCAGTCGCCGCGTTGCAGGCCAAGCTGATCGACGCGATCGTGATCGACACCCCGACCGGTCAGTACATGGCGTCAGCGCAGATCCTCGACAAGAACAAGAAGCCCATCGCGACCCAGGTCGGCCAGTTCCCGAGCGTCGGGGAACACTACGGGCTGTTGTTCCAAAAGAACAGTCTCCTGGAGAGTTGCATCAACTCGGCGATCGCCACGTTACGGACCAACGGCACCTTGACGGCCCTACAAAACAAGTGGCTGGGTCTCTACACCAGCGTTCCCACCATTAAGCCCTAGTCGTGGCGTTGACGACCGACGAAGGTTCGTCGCCGACGCCGCCACTACTGTTCGCCTCGCGGCGACGGCGCATGCTCGTGGGCCGTCGAGGAGTCGTCGCGAGCGCGATATCGAGCGTGGTCATCCTGGGCGTCATCGTCGCTGTCTTTTGGCTCGCGCCCGGCGGCGCGACCGTGCGCTACTTCTTCTTCAACCCCCATCTAATGTGGCAGGCCTTCGTGGGCAATCCCCGTAAGGGCCTGAGCTCTGTCGGGTGGGGACTCGTCACCAACCTGTGGATGTTCGTGGTGAGTGAAGTGCTGGTGCTCTTCTTTGGTCTGGTCATCGCCTGGGTCCGTCTCAGCCAGTCACCCGTGCTCTATCCCTTCCGGGTGCTCGCCACGATGTACACCGACGTTTTTCGCGGCGTGCCCATGTTGCTCGTCATATTCATGGTCGGCTTTGGATTGCCCGAACTCAGCATTGGCTTTCTCTCCACGCAGTCGCCGGCGGTGTACGGGTGCACGGCGCTCACGATCACCTACAGCGCCTACGTCGCCGAGGTCTACCGGGCCGGGGTGTTCTCGGTGCCCCACGGTCAACTGCTGGCTGCGCGTTCGCTCGGACTCACCCACACCGCCACCATGCGCCGGGTCATCTTGCCCCAGGCCGTGCGCACCGTCATCCCGCCGTTGCTCAACGACCTCATCTCCTTGCAAAAGGACACCGCGTTGGTCTCGGTGCTCGGGGTCATCGAGGCGACCCGCGCCGCGCAGATCTACGGCTCGACGGTGTTCAACTTCTCTGGCTACACCGTCGCCGCGATCCTGTTCTTGCTGCTCACGATTCCCATGACCCGCTTCACAGATCACCTGGTCGCCCGGGACCGTACTCGCCGACTGGCGGGCGTGTAGTGGAGGTCGTGCTCGAACTCACTGACGTCGTCAAGCGCTTTGGCGACAACGAAGTGCTCTCGGGGGTGTCGCTGCAGCTGCACCGCCACGAGGTGGTCTGTTTGATTGGCGCCTCAGGTTCGGGTAAGTCCACACTGCTGCGCTGTGCCAACCTGCTCGAAACGATCGACGCCGGATCGATCTCACTGTTCGGCCAGTCCCTGGAAGACGAACGGATCGATCCCGACCTGGTGCGCCGTCACATTGGCATGGTCTTTCAATCCTTCAATCTCTTTCCCCATCTCAGCGTGCTCGACAACATCCTCATCGGTCCGCTCCACGCATTGAAACGCCGCAGTGGTGAGGCGCGCGACGACGCAATGGCGCTACTAGATCGAATCGGCCTGCGCGATCGCGCCCTCGACTATCCCGATCGGCTCTCGGGCGGCCAACAACAGCGCGTCGCTATCGTGCGTTCGCTCGCGATGCGCCCGTCGTTGCTTTTGTTAGACGAGGTGACGAGCGCGCTCGATCCGACCTTGGTCGGCGAGGTGCTCGACCTACTGAGCGACCTCGCACACCAAGGCACCACCATGTTGATCGCGACCCACGAAATGAACTTCGCGCGCGACGTCGCGCAGCAGGTGGTCTATCTCGATGCCGGCGTCCTCGTCGAACAGGGAACGCCTGATGAGATCTTCACGAACCCGAAGCACGAGTCCACCCGAAACTTCCTCGAGCGCGTGCGTTAGGAGGCCTCGGCCCTCATCTCGGGTAACGCCATCACGAGGTCGAAGAGTTCCTGGTCGCGATCCCAGGTGAGCTGCGTACGGACCTGTGCAAGGGGCACCCAGGCCAACTGATCCACTTCCTCGTTGGGCGCGAACTCGCCCTCGTCGACGCTCATCAAGTAGTAGGCCACGATCTTGGGCTTGCCCTTGCGGTGGGTGTAGTTCGTCAAGCCCGCGAACTGCACGACCCGACACTTGTGGCCAATCTCTTCGAACACTTCGCGCAGGGCTCCCTGTTCGAAGGTCTCGCCCGGGTCGAGTTTGCCCTTGGGGAACGTCCAGTCGCCTCTCGACTCACGGTAGATGCACGCAACCTCGACGCGCCCGTTCGACGCCGTTCGCTTCACGATGCCGCCCGCCGCAAGGATCAGGTCATCCGGCGCGTCACGAGGCGTGGTGAGTTCGCCGCTCAACAGGTGCACGTCGCCAACGGTAGATGACGTAACGAGCAAAATTGGGGATTACCCGCTCGTGCGATCAAAAAACCCATCCTACGTAGAGTAGTGAAAATGTTGATCGGCGATTGGCTCGCGGCGCAGTTAATCGTGCGACTCTCGCCCACGTTCGTTCGTGTGCCTGTCATTGACATCGGCGCCGCCACCTCCGTCAAGCTCGTGCTGGGTTAGGGACAGATTTCTGAGCGACTCACTACACTTTCTGCGATGAAGAACTTCTTCGCCTTTCCCAACACAGTCAATGAGGCCGCGGCGCGCGCCGTGGCGATTGGTGTCGTGCTCATGTCCGTGGCCGCCTTCGTCACTGGCAGTGCGTGGATCCTTATTCTCTTGACCTACGGTTTTCTCGCGCGAGTATTGGCCGGCCCGAAGATCTCACCCCTGGGTCAGTTCGCCGTTCGCGTGGTGGCGCCCCGGATTACTCGCTGGCAGCGCTTCGTGCCCGGTCCGCCCAAGCGATTCGCCCAGGCGATGGGGCTCGCCTTCAGCCTCGCGGCCCTCGCGACGTGGCTCTTGGCCGGTTGGCTCGACGCCAGGTGGATACTGCTACCCCTCGTCGCCGCGGCGTCGCTTGAGGGCTTTCTGGGCTACTGCGTGGGCTGCACGATCTTTGGCTGGCTGATGGGTCTTGGCGTCATTCCCAAGTCCATCTGCGTCGAGTGCGACGACCTTTCCGCCCGTTCTCGGCGCCACCAGCCCTCCATTAAGAATTGACTAACAAAGGTGCGCCCGAATGCTGGCGCGCTCGCCCTCTTCCTAGGCTGACTGCTATGAGAGGGTCTAGGACACGTACTCGCTGGCCCCTGCTCGCACTCTGCTCGTCGCTGGTCGTCTTGGCGTTGCCACTCACGACCACACCGTTAGGCGCCAGTGACGCACGTATCACCGTCGCGGGCTTAACCCCGATACCCACGAACGACGTGGTCGTGAACCAGGTCATCACGACGTCGTTCGATCTCGCGCTGACCCAAAAGAACCAGCGCGAACTCGCGCCCTTCATCGCGAGTCTGACCGACCCGGCGTCGAAGAACTATCACCACTTCCTTTCTCCCGCGCAGTACGCGCGGCGCTTTGGCGCCTCCAGCGCGACCGTGAAGGTGGTTCGAGATTTTCTTTCGAGCTACGGCCTGCGCGTCGGGGCGCTCAGCAAGGGCCACAACATCTTGCACGTGAGCGGCACGACCCGGGCGATCGGGCACGCCTTTGACGCGCCCATCGAGACGGTTCGCCGTAGTGACGGCACGCTCGTCGCGCACTTGACGGCCACGGCGTCACTGCCCCACTCCCTCGCGCCCGACGTCACCGCGGTGGCGGGGCTCTCCGCGGTGTCGCCCGAGTCCACCAACGTCGCCGCCCCCAAGGTCGTCGGCGCGCCCAGCACATGTCCCTCGGCGGGTAGCACGACCAGCAACACGCCGAACGGCGCGAACGGCGCGCTCGGCTACAACGCGCAGCAACAGGCCCAGCTCTACGGACTGAGCGCCGCGTGGAGCGCCGGTGACACTGGGGTCGGCCAGACCATCGGGGTGTACGAACTCGCCAACTACAGCGTCAGCGACGTAGCGACGTATTTCACTTGTTATGGATTGACAGCAACGCTTAAGCAGATCCCCGTTGACGGCGGGTCTACGTCCTCGGATAACGCTTGTGTATCGGGCGCTTGCCCCGAGGAAGAGGCCACGCTCGACGTCGAAGAAGCCAGCGTGCTCGCGCCCGGCGCCGCTATCGAGGTCTACGAGGGAACGAACTCGACCAGTGGCCCGACCGACGTGTACTCCCAGATTGCGAGTGACAACTCCGCCACCATCGTCACGACATCTTGGGGCGGCTGTGAACCCCAGAACGACGGCGCGGCCCAGGCCGAAATGCCGATCTTTGAAGAGATGGCCGCCCAGGGCCAGACGATGATCGCTGCGGCGGGCGACAACGGTTCGTCGGACTGCGAGGGCATTGGTGTGACAACTCCGACTAAGACGCCCGCCGCGGACGATCCCGCGGCCCAGCCCTACGTCACCGGAGTCGGGGGGCTCAACGTGTCGAGCATTACTCCGCTCACCGAGACGGTATGGAACGACAACTGCACGGCCGGCGGCTGCGGGGCCGGCGGCGGCGGCATGTCCGGACTCTGGACCCAGCCGACCTGGCAAATTGGCCCCGGCATCACGACGTCGGCAAGTTCTGGCGCGATGCGAATGGTGCCCGACCTCTCGGTGATGGGCGACCCCAACACGGGCTTCACCGAGTACTGGACCAACACTACGAGTGGCCCATGTCGCCAGAACTGCGCGGCCGGCTGGGGCGGCATCGGGGGAACCTCCATCGGTTCGCCCTTGGTCAGTGCGCTCGTCGCCGTCGCGGCGCAGGCCTGTAACCCCGTCGCGGGTAGTCGCCTGGGCTTTATCAATCCGTCGCTCTACGCAATGGCCACGAAGGGATTTAACGACGTCACAACCGGCGACAACGATCTCTATGGCGTCAACAAGTACAGCGCGGGGCCGGGCTACGACATGGCCTCGGGCCTCGGGAGCCCGAACGGCGCCGCGTTTCTCCAAGGACTCTGCCCACCGGCCTTCTCCTCGACGCTCAGTCCGTTCGCGCTTTCGGGTAGCGCCACCGCGCTCACGACCGGACCGACGGTGAGCGCCACGCTGAACGACGTCAATGGCCATCCCGTCGTCAACGCCGTCGTCGACGTGACGGTCACCGCGCCCAAGGGACTGTTGAGCATCGACAGCGATCAACTCAGCACGCAAGGTTTGGGCAAGGCCACCTACCAAGTCACGAGCGACGCCACGGGCGCAATCGCCTTCAACGTCTCATCTTCGATCGCCCAGGACGTCGCGGTGAACGTCACCTACCTCGGTCAATCGATTTACACCGCGACCGTGACCTTTAAAGCCGCGACCATCGCCACGTCCAAACCGGGGTCTCCGACGATCACGAGGTTGACGTCACTCGTGGCCGGCTTCTCGTTGTCGCTGCGCGCGCCCAGTAACACCGGCGGAGGTCCCATTAAGTCGTATCAGTACTCTCTCAACGGGGGGGCGACGTGGATCTCCTTGGCCAAGGGTGCAAAGTCGATCAACGTGACCGGATTGGTGAAAGGTCACTCCTACCGCGTGATTGCGCGGGCCATCAACACGGTTGGTCCATCATCGGCGTCCGCGGCGAAGAAAGTTGTAACACGTTTGTAGCATTACTCGATCGCCGAAATCGCCGACCCGAGCCGCAAGTTGCCTCCCCCCTAAACTTTGACACGGTGCGTCTGAATTGAAATTAGACGTCGCCCCTTTAAGGACGCGAGTGACGCTTCGACGAATAGCGCTGATGGGCATCGTTTTGCTGGCGGGCACCTTCCTCGCCGAGAGCTCCTCGCGTGCGGCCACGACGGCGGCGCCCGCAGGGCTGCCCCTCTATAAGTTTGTGGAAACGGGCGCCGGGCCCCTGCCCTGGAACGCCGTCTCGCTCCAGAGCCAACTGAACGCCACGACCATGCTCGGCGGACCGCACGGGGTCACCAACACCAACGAGGGCGTGCTCGCGTACCGGACCAATCACGGCCACCTGGCCCTGTTCACCCAGACGTCAACGGGCGGCAAGCAGTGGATCGATTTGACGCTCGGGAATAATGTGCCCGAACCGGCCGCGGACCCCATACCCTTCTTCGACCCCTCGGGCAACGTCGAGCTGCTCTACGTCGACCTGAGGGGACACGTCATCTTGTTGAGTCCCAACGTTCCCGACACGACACTGTGGAATCGACTGCACTTCGACACGCCGTGGCGTCCCTACGTCACGACCGACTTGACGGACTTAACCGGCGTCGTGGCCGCGAACGGCCTGCCGAGCATTGAAGTCGCGGGCACGAACGCCACGGTGGCTTATCGCACCTCGGTCAACACGATTGAGGTCCTCACCCTCAGCTGGACACTCAATCAGCCCGTGCCGATCTTTAGTCAGAACTCCTTTAACGAACAGTCCGCGAGCGTCGTGACGACAACACCCACTACGACTACGACCACGACATCGACATCGACAACCACAACCACCACGACGACGCCCACCACGACAACCACGAAACCAACTTCGACCACCACCACGACGAAACCAACTTCGACGACCACCACCACGACAACGCCCACGAATGGCCCTTACGCGTTCGCGAGCGACCCCGTCGTACTCCCCGGCGTCACGCCAACCTTCGCCAGCACACTCAACAACGGCGACCTCGTGGTTTACACCAACACGGGCTCGTCGATCCGTTCGTGGACGACCGAGAATGTGACGATCATCACCGGCGCGCCGACCGTCTCGGGCACGCTCGCGCTCGGCACGACGCCCTCGAATATCGATTTGGCGGCACTTACCCATAACGGGGCCGTCGAGCTGTTCACAACCCAGTACGTGACGGCGTCATCGGGCGTGACCAGCCACGCGGTGGTGATCTCGGCCGATACCTGGAGCACCCAGAACCTCACGAGCCTGGCCGCGGGTGCCCCCCCACTGAGCGGCGCGCTCTCAGTGCAAGTCACGCTCACCCAAGTAGCGGTCGCCGGTCAAGCGGCCAACTGGGGCGACCTCTTCGTACTCACCAACGCCACGGGAACCTTGACCTGGAGCGCCACTGACGTCTCGGTCACCGCCGGGAGCAGCGCGCGCACCGTCGGCGACGTCGTGACCGGACTTCAGATAAATGGCCAATTAACGCTCTACGCGGCCGGCGTGAACTCTCCACCCCCCGAGGGCGTGGGGGTCTACGCCATTCCCACGACCAAGTGGTCGCGGGCCATCAGCGACGGATGGCCGATCATCTCCGAGACCGGGGGCCTCGGCACCCAAAGCGCGCCGTGGGTCGGTTTCACGACCGCGCCCACGGTGGTGGTGTCGCCGGACTTTCTTCTCGGCCAGGCAATCTACAACTCGCACAAGCGCGTGACCTGGCTCTCGTTCTGGACGGTGAGTGGGCCGCTGGCGAACGAAGCGCAAACGGCGTCGGACTACTACAAGCACGGCTTCGCGGCCGGCGCGTGGGTGGCGACCCAGATCGACACCTACCGGAGCTTGGGCGTCGGACTCAAACCGGACTGGGTGATCTTTGACCCCGAGGGCTACCCCGACAACCACTCGAACCTCGACGCGCACGCCGGTGCCTCGAAAGCGACACTCGCCAAGTACGCGACGTACTGGAGTTCGACCTTGAAGGGTTGGCAGAGCGGTATCAACTCGGTCGACCCGAAACTGAACGCCGGGGTCTACGCCTCGCAGTCGGAGTACCGCAACTACCAACTCTCGACCTTGTCCCTGCCGGTGTTTGTCGCGGTCGCCTTTAGCGACAACGGACCCACGCCCGTCGCGGGCGCCAGCGGCAGCAACATTCGCGGCTTCATCTCNNNNTTGCAGTTCAACGCCGGGGTGTACTGCGCGCCACCTGCGACCTAGTCTGGGGCGATGAGCGATACCCCCGACCCCACTCCCAGTAAGTCCCAGGACCTCAAGACGCGCTTCAAGCAGATGACCCAGCCGCTCGCGGACTCGCTGGACTCACGCCTCAGTGCCCACGTCGATAGACGCGTCGAAGAGGTCTTGAAGGACCGACTGGCGGACATTGAGCGCGCCGTGGCCGACCTCGAGCAAGCGGTGCACGACCTCCAGGATCGGCTAAAGGAGTAAGGCCTTTGGGTCTTAAGGGCGCCGATCGCGGTCACGACGATGGGCCCAGCGCAAGGTCAGCACGCTCAACACGACAGTGGCCACGATGAACACAGTAAAGACGGCGTCGAACACGTCCTCACCCTAGGTCCTGTCACAGGGCGACGCCAGACTCTTCTCATGACTTCGCTGCTCAACGCTTCGCCCGTGAACGTGATGGAAGTGCTGCGCGGCGAACGCGACGAGCGACCTATCGCCAACACCAAGGCCGCCTCGGGTTTGCGCGCCCTGTTGGAAGATGGGATCTTCGAGCAACTCGGCCCCGCGCCGCGCGACCCGCCCCTGACGATTCGCGCGTCGTCGTTGCACGCCAGCGAGCACACCTACGATCTCTCGCTCACGGCCCTCGGCCAAGTGCGCGGTCTCTTGGTCACCCAAGCGTTGCGTCTCTTGAGCGTCAGACACGAGATGGACAACGCCTTTGACGAAGCGCTGCTCGCGTGGCGCGCCGACGTGGGATCAAACGAGTTGACCAGCTACGTCGATCAATTAGAGAGCGACGAGTGGGCTCGACTGCGCACCGACGTCACGGCCCACTGCGTCACTTTGAAGCGCTCGCTCGGCCCACTGTCGAGCCGATGGCTCCCGCGCACGTCACTGCGCGCCCACCAACGTCTGGCGGGAGGCAGCGTCGTCTTGCGCGACGTCATCGACCTCATGGTCGGCACGACCACGAGCGACCAGGCCTCCGTGGCCCTGCTCGACGTCACCACGTCACCACTGGGCGAAGGGGCCGAGCGGGTCATGCGCTACCACGCCCTCATTCAGACACTTCGATCCTCGACCGTGCCGCTTCGCACCTCGATGTTCTCCACCGCGACCGGTGAGCTCTGGTGCAGCGACGTCGACGACGAGTTGCTCACCCGAGCCGTCGACGACGTCCTCGGGGCGTTGCGAGCGATGGCGGCGATACCGTGAGCCAACTGACGCACCGCCGGCTCTCGCCCCACATCCTCAATCGACTCATCGACGAGGCACCGCGCGACACGCTCACGCTCACCGACGATCACCGCCGCTCGCTCACCGCGCGTTTTCGCGCCGTGGCGAGCACCGATCACCGGCGCCTGGACGCGTGGATGGTCGAGCGCGCCGGCCAGCCCTACGACACCTTTCGTTGGTCCCCGGCGACCGCCCGGCGCGTTATCGGCAACGCCGCGCTGCGCCGATCGCGGCACGATCCGACCCTGACGCGTTTTGACGCGGTCGCCCTCGAAGTGAGCGATCAGTTGCTGCGCGCCGTCGCGGGCTACTCGCGGCCCGGCTCGCTCGCGTCGTGGCTCGCCCAGTCCTCACCCTCGGTGGTCGGACTGGTCAGTGCCGAAGCCGCGAACTGGGCGACGCAATTGGGCGAGGCCGCCCAAGGGCTCGAGCACGCCTGGTCGGTCGCGGCCAGTGACGCGTACTACGACGTCGCGAGAGCTCGCACCACCTTGCGCGGACGACGCGACCTCATCATCCCTCGGGGTCTATCGCGGGTGTTGTTGCGCGTACGCGCGGGCGCGCCGGGCAAGAGCGCCGGGCCGGGTCTTCGCGCCGATCTCACCATCGACGCCTTGGCCGAGCCGACCGGTCTCGCAGCGTCACGCGTGATCGGTCTCTGGCCCGAGGCGGGCGTCGTTTTGAGTGTCGACGGCACGATGGAGGATCTCCGTGCGGGCGCGAGAGACCTCGTGCGCACGGCCGCCGCCTTCCAGCGCTATCGACTCGCTAAAGCGGCGTAAGTTTTACAGAGGGGCCCCTGCAACTAGCGTGGTTCAGTCATGTCGCTACGTACCTCGCTTCGAAATATCGCCATTATCGCCCACGTGGACCACGGCAAGACCACGCTGGTGGACAAAATGCTCCGCCAAACTGGCTCCTTCACGGCCCACGAGGAGATTACCGACCGGGTCATGGACTCGGGCGACTTAGAGCGGGAAAAGGGCATCACGATCCTCGCCAAGAACACCGCGGTCAAGTGGAAGGGGCTCACGATCAACATCATCGATACCCCCGGGCACGCCGACTTTGGCGGCGAAGTCGAGCGGGGCCTCGCGATGGTCGACGCCGTGATTCTCCTCGTCGACGCGGCCGAAGGCCCCCTGCCTCAGACCCGCTTCGTCCTGCGCAAGACCCTGGAAAAGCGCCTGCCGGTCGTGCTGGTCATTAATAAGGTCGACCGGCCCGACGCGCGCGTCACTGAGGTCGTCTCTGAAGTGGAGAATCTCTTTCTCGACCTCGACGCCGACGAGCACCAGATCTCGTTCCCGATTCTCTACGCCAGCGCCCGCCAGGGCTGGGCCTCGCTCGATCCCCACGCCAACTCGGGCGACTTGACGCCACTCTTTCAAACGATCGCCGACTTCGTGCCCGCGCCCGAGTACGAAGAGGGCCACGGACTCCAAGCGCTGGTCTGTAACCTCGACGCCTCGCCCTACCTCGGACGACTGGCCCTCTGTCGGGTCATCAACGGCAACCTCGAACGAGGTCAGCGCGTGGCGTGGTGTCGCATCGACGGCACCGTCGAGCACGCCAAGGTCACTGAACTCTTCATCACCGAGGCGCTGGAGCGCATCCCGGCTCAGAGCGCCGGACCGGGCGACATAGTGGCCGTGGCCGGTTTCGAGGACATCACGATCGGCGAGACGTTGGCCGACGCCGAGAACCCCGAACCCCTCGAACCCCTGCACGTCGACGAGCCAAGCCTCTCGATGACCATCGGCATCAACACCTCGCCGCTCGCCGGCACCGAGGGCAAACTGCTGACTGCTCGAATGGTGAAGGACCGCCTCGATAGAGAACTCGTGGGCAACGTGGCGCTGCGCGTCCTGCCGACCGATCGCCCCGACTCCTGGGAGGTGCAGGGCCGTGGCGAGTTGCAACTCGCGATCCTCATCGAAACCATGCGTCGCGAAGGCTTTGAGCTCACTGTCGGCAAGCCCCAGGTCGTCACGCGGATCATCAAGGAGAAACTGCACGAACCCATGGAGCATGTCACGATCGACACGCCCGATGAGTTCGTGGGACCCATCAACACCCTGCTCGCCACGCGCAAGGGCACGATGGTCGACCTCGTCAACCACGGCACCGGATGGGTGCGCATGGAGTGGCGCATCCCCGCGAGGGGACTGGTCGGCATTCGCACCGAGTTCATGACCGAAACGCGCGGCGCGGGCATCATGCACACGAACTTTGACGGCTACGCCCCGTGGTTCGGCGACATCCGCACTCGCCAACGCGGCACCCTCGTCGCTGACCGGCATGGCGACACTACCGCCAACGCGTTGCTCGACTTAGAACAGCGCGGCGTGCTCTTCGTGGGACCGGGCGTCGAAGTCTACGAAGGCATGATCGTAGGTGAAAACGCGCGCTCCGATGAGATGAACGTCAATCCCACCAAAGAGAAGAAGCTCACGAACATGCGCGCGTCGGGCAGCGACAACACCGAGCGCATCGCGCCGCCCACGATCTTCTCGCTCGAACAGGCCCTCGAGTTCATCGCCGACGACGAAGCCGTCGAAGTCACGCCGAAGTCAGTGCGCCTTCGCAAAGTCGTGCTCGACGTCGCCCAGCGTCATCGCCTTCACAAGAAAAATTCCTAGAGCATTCCACTAGGGTTGTCCCCGGAGGGATGACAGAGCGGACGAATGTACCGGTCTTGAAAACCGGCGTGGGCTTGCCCACCGTGGGTTCAAATCCCACTCCCTCCGCCATGTGAGCATGACCCCATTGATCGG
>PLBM01000071.1 GCA_003134515.1 Acidimicrobiaceae bacterium
TGAACTCTCAGAGGGCCTATTGGCGCCGATCAAAGAGTCTCACACGGGGGCGCTTAGTTGACCGAGTCGGTAGTGGGCTCGACAGAGTACTTGGTAGTGCACCGCTCCCTCACTCACGTCGCCGGTAACGAACTGCGTCCCCTCGCGAGCCACGACGCCGTTCACGACGCGNNCCGCACCAACACGACGACGTCAGCGGCAACTCGTGCGACCAGTCGGCGATGGCGAAGAGCCGCGCCGAAGCCGGAAAGACATTGAGCAGAAAGTCGGCCGAGAGACCGAAGGCGTGCACGTCAATGCCACGTTCGTCAACGAGGCGCGCGAGATCGTCAATCTGGTCGACGCTCGCGAACTGCGCCTCGTCGATCACCAAGATCTTCACTCCGTGGGCCAGGAGGTCGTTCACGTTCCGTTCGATGTTGCTGCCCGGTTCGACTGCCTCGGCGGCGGCCTCAATGCCGATGCGACTCGTTACCATTCCCCCGGCGCTGCGATCACCGAAGGTCCACAAGGCCACGTCGCTTCGACCTTCTCGTAGCTGCCAACAGAGCTGCAGCGCGAGGGTCGACTTGCCAGCGGCCATGGTCCCGTAGGTAAAGGTNNGCTCTACCGGCCCGAAGGATGTTACGCGCGGCGTTGACGTCGGCGTGAGCACGGTGCCCACAGGCGAGACAGAAGAACACCGCTTGGTGTACCCGGTTACCAGCTTCGACGTGGCCGCACTCGCCACATGTCTGACTGGTGTGGCAAGGATCCACCGTCACTACGATCCGACCGGCGCTTTCAGCCTTGTAGGAAAGAAGTGACAATAGGGTTCCCCACCCCGCGTCGTGAATTGAATGGTTCAGCGCAGCCTTCGCGGCGGCGCCATTGGGCAGAAACGCACCGGGCACCTCCGGATCAGGCTTCGCCTTCGGTGCACGCACCATGTTGGTGATGGTGAGGTCTTCGAGCACGATAAGGCCGTAGTCGTTCACGAGTCGGCGACTCAACTGGTGGGCGGCGTTGCGACGTTGATGAGCGACCCTTCGATGAAGTCGCGCCACCACTTCAACTTGGCGGCGACGCCGGTTCGAACCACGTTGCTTGGTTGAGAGTTGCTGTTGAGCCAGCGTCAGTTGCGCCCGGGCTCGAGAGCCAAAGTGCTCGCCGACGATCAACTCGCCGTCGCTCGTGGCGACGATGTTCACGACCCCCAGATCGAGACCCACCGCAGCGCCTGTCGGCGAGAGCGGTTGAGCGGGCACGTCCACGCAGCACACACTCACCCACCATTTGGCGCCCTCGCGCTTGACGGTAAGTGCTTTGGGTATACCTTGGAGAGGACGGTGGTAGTTGGTCTTGATCTCGCCAATACCGAGCAGGTAGAGCCGCCGGGCTTGGTTCTTCACCTTCCAGCCATTCGTGTCTTCCCACTGCAGCGAGTCAAAACGACAGGCCGACTTGAACCGGGGGAAACCGGGTGTCGCGCCACTCTTCGCACGGCGATAGAAGCTGGCGAAGGCTCGATCGAGGCGCTTCAGCGTGCCGCGACAAAGGACAATGCCCGACGCAACGACCTCGGGACGGACGTCGACGAGACCCGTCAGCGTGCGACACTGGTCGAAGTAGCTGACCGAGCGTCGTTCCTACCTCCAAGCACCAACGCGCTCTTCGAGGGCGGCGTTGTAGAGCTCGCGCTGATAGTCGAGTTGGCGAAACAGGGCCCGAGTTTGGCGCACGGTCGGGTGAAGGCGATAGCGAAAGGTGCGACAACGCCTGATCTCATGGGCCACGCTCAAAATGTAGGAGTGAGCTGTGACACGCCGCAGAACTTACGGGCGGAGCAGACGGAAAACAGGCCGCTGCCCGATACTGCTAGCTCTTGCGCTTTGTTGGTGGCGTGGCGCCACGACACCTTCACTAGATTAAGCCCATGGAACTCGCCGCTCGTCCCATCGCCTACGTTCGTAACGAGTGCCGTGCGGTGAAGGACGAAAATTGGGACGGCGTCATTTCCACCATTGAGTTCACCGACGACGTACCGAGCGAAGCCCTCTGGGGCCTCGAAGAGTACTCCCACGTCGAGGTGGTCTTCTTCGCCGCCTTAGCCGACGACGTTCCTCCGGGTCCCTGGCATCGCCGCCCTCGTGGCAACGGGCAGTGGCCCGACGTGGGCATCTTCGCTCAACGCAATAAAGATCGACCAAATCGGCTCATGCTCTCGATCGCTGCCGTCGAAAGGGTCGAAACACGATCCCTCATTGTTCGAGGTCTCGACGCGCTCGACGCCTCTCCCGTACTTGACGTCAAACCGGTCTACTCCTGGAGCGGACCGCGGGGTGAGTTGCGCGTGGCGCCATGGAGCACCGAACTCGGCGAGCACTACTTCTAAGTCGCGTCAATAAATCCGTTCACCACGTCGGCCAACTCGCGACCCTTCTCCTCCTGCACGAAGTGACCGCCCCCTTCGATCGTAGTGTGTGCCTGATTCTTAGTGCCCGGCACGTCGCAGAGGAACTTCTTGTCACCACCGCGAGTGATGGGTTCGCCGTCGGAGAAACTGAGGAGAAACGGCTTGGTGAATCTCGCAAGAACCTTCCAGGCCGCGACATTGGCGTCGTGGGCGGGATCATCGGTCGAGGTCGGCACCAGTCTTGGAAATTCTCGCGCGCCCTCTTTATAGGACTCGTCGGGAAAGGGCGCGTCGTACGCCGCGATGACCTCGTCACTCAGTCGATTCACGCAACCGCCCGAGATGATCCGGCCAATCGGGAGTTCGGCCGCGTTTTGACTGAACTCCTGCCACGCCAAGAACGCGTCGCTGGCCCGTTCGTCACCCGTGGGCAGTCCCCCATTCGACAGCGCCACGCGCGCGAAGCGCTCAGGGTGCTCACCAACCAGTCGTAGCCCCACCAGACTGCCCCAGTCCTGGCCAAAGAAGGTGACGTCGGTGAGATCGAGATGCGTGAAGAGCAGCTCACGCGTCCATTCGACGTGACGCGCGTAGGTGTATTCGTGGCGAGGCGTGGGTTTGTCCGAGCGACCAAAGCCGACGAGATCGGGCACGACGACGCGTCGTCCCGCGTCGACCAGACCGGGAATCATGAAGCGGTAGAGGTACGACCACGTCGGTTCGCCGTGCAAGAGCACGACGACCTCGGCGTCGCTGGGACCTTCGTCGAGGTAAGCCATGCGCAAGGTTTCGCCGCCCGTGGGGTCGCTGACCTGCGCGTACTTCGAGACGTAAGGAAAGTCGGGTAGGTCGGCGAAGCGCTCATCGGGGGTTCGTACTCGATCCATGACCTCTCCTACTGACGCGCCATGCCCTCGCGGGCCGCGGTCTCTTTTTCATCACTTCGACTTTCAGTTATTAGTTGGATATCCACGCGCTCGATTCGTCCTTCGAAGGGGAACTCGTCGTCGTAGTACGTCGACACCGGCGACGCAAAGTCGCGCCCGATGCCCATGCCCGAGGTCGAGATGATGCGCATTATGAGAGGCAGGTGCTTCGTGCCGACGTCGTCGCCGTTCAATGTCAATGTGACCTCGGCGTCGTTCTGATCCCGTCGAAACTTGACGCCAATCGTGCTCTCGCCCGCGGGAACGCTCCGGTTCGACTCGAGCACGTGGTGCTCGCCAAAGATGTTGTAGTCAAAGATGAGTCGATCGTCCTGGACAAAGAAACTCAGTCCGGCGTTTTCGTTCCCCATCGCCATGACGACGCCACCGGCGCCCGCGTCACGCTCGACGCGCGCCTGAAGGTCCCAGCTTCTTCCGCCGATGCCCGCCGCGGCTTGGGGCGGCACGAGACTGAGTGGGGGCAGATAGGTGTAGTGACGGCTCGTCGGATGGGGCGAGTGGTCGCGAAAACGCGCGCCGAAGAGTTCGATACTCCGATCGTCCAAGGGCAGCACGCCGTAGAGCTCGGCGTCGTGCCACCACCGCGCGACGAGGTCCGCCAACCGGGCGGGCTCAGCGTTGGCTTGGTCGTGACACTCCGACGGATCGATCGCCACGTTGTACAGCTCCCAGCGATCATCGTCAAAGGAGACGCCCGGGACGTGCCGGGTGACGGCCTTCCACCCCTCGGAGTACATCGCTCGATGACCGCCCATCTCGAAGTACTGGCTGGTCTTTCGACCTTCGGCGTCGCCCTGGTCAAAGGTGTAATGCATCGACGCCCCCGCGAGCGGCATCTGGGTGACGCCGCGATAGACCTCGGGCGCCTCGACGCCCACCACCTCATAGACCGTGGGCGCGACGTCGGTGACGTAGTGAAACTGTCGGCGTATCTCGCCCTTGGCTTTAATACCTTTCGGCCAGTGCACGATGAGGGGCACGTGCACGCCGCCCTCGTGGGTGTTCTGCTTGTACCACTTAAAGGGCGTGTTGCCCGCTTGGGCCCAACCCCAGGGATAGTTCGAGTGACTGTGAGGTCCGCCAATGTCATCGAGACGGGCCACGGCCTCGTCGGGACTTTCCAGGATGAAGTTGAAGTACTTCATCTCGTGCAGGACGCCAAAGGGGCCGCCCTCTTGGCTCGCTCCGTTGTCACTCATCAACAGCAACAACGTGTTGTCGAGTTCGCCCATCGCGTCGAGTTCGGCCACGAAACGACCGATCTGGGCGTCGGTGTGTTCGAGAAAGGCGGCGTAGGCCTCTTGGAGACGTCGGGCCAGACGCTGATGATTTTCGGGCAAAGAATCCCACGCTTCGACCCCGGGATTTCGCGGGGCCAATTCGGTCGAGGGTGCGAGGAGTCCCATGTCGCGTTGACGGGCAAACCAACGGTCTCGAGCGACGTCCCACCCATCGTCGTAGCGACCGCGATGTTTGGCCAGGTACGACGCCGGCGCCTGGTGCGGCGCGTGCGTCGCGCCAAAGGCGAAGTAGGTGAAGAACGGTCGATCCGGTCGGATCGACTTGGTGTCGTGTATGAACTCCAGAGCCTTATCAACCAGGTCCTCACTCACGTGATACCCGTCCCTTGCGCGAGCTGGCGGATCGACTCGATGATTGTCGTAGACCAGGTCGGGCGCGAACTGGTCGGTCTCGCCATCTAAGAATCCGTAGTACCGATCGAAGCCCCGCTGCAGGGGCCACTGATCGAAGGGACCGGCCGATGACGAATTCTCCATCGACACGAGATGCCACTTACCGATCGCGAAAGTGGTGTAACCACTCGCGCCGAGAACCTCGGCCATAGTGGCCGCGTGATTGGAAATATGCCCGCGCATGCTGGGATAGCCCGAACTCCAGTTCGAGAGGCCGCGCATCCCTACGCTGTGGTGGTTACGTCCAGTTAAGAGCGCGGCCCTAGTGGGTGAGCACAGTGGCGTGACGTGAAAGTTTGAGAAGCGAAGGCCGTTCGCTGCCAGCGCATCAATATGAGGTGTCACCAGATCAGACCCGAAGCAACCAAAGTGCGAGAAACCAAGATCGTCAATCAACATCACCACTACGTTGGGCGCGCCCTCTCGCGGTTGAGGGGGCGTAGGCCACCACGGCACCGAGTCAGCAAGCGTTTTACCGATCGTGCCCTCAAAAGGCTCGAAGCCGCGCATCAATCCCCCTCGCTCGAGAGGCTAGGCCACGCTTCAACTTTCATCGCGACCTGCGCCGAGCCACGCGGCGACTTCGTCTCGCGCCGGACACGCGGCGGGACCGAGTCGACTGATCGCCATGGCGGCGGCGGCGTTGGCCCAGCGCGCGGCCGCCACGGCGTCGCGCCCACTCGCCAGCTCGGCCAGGAAGACACCGTTGTGTACATCACCTGCCCCATTGGTATCAACGACATTCGTCTTGAAACCGCCGACGGCTCGCGCGGCCTGGTGGTTCAACGCCACGACACAACCTAGGGGCCCGTTTCGAACGAGAACGTCAATCGAATCGTTCGTCGTCGCTAGCGCCGTCGCGTTCTTTAGAGCGTCATCGTTTCGTGCGAGCATCGACGCCTCTGACGCGTTGCAGAGCAGCCAATTTGCACGACGCAGCATCGCCTCGAGATACGACGGGGGAATGTCAACCATTCGAGTTGCCGGGTCAAATGCGACGACCACTCTTGGCGAAAGTTGCGCCAACCATCCCAAAACCACTTCGGCAAAATGGTCATGCATGAGGTTGTAGCCCGACACCAAGACGAAGTCCCCAGCGCGCACGTCCAATGTCGCCAAGTCCTCGGACCGCAAGGTGGCTTCCGCACCGGCTGAGGTGACGAACGAGCGTTCCCCGTCAGGCTCGACCAGGACGATACAGATGCCCGTGTCCAACGCATCGTTTCGGCCAATAGGCGTCGAGACGCGTTCCTTCTCCAAGGCCGTTACGGCAAGTGACGTGAAGGGACCTGCACCGAGCCGTCCGGCGTAAATCACGCTGAGTCCGTGGCGTGCCGCGGCGCTCATGGCGTTGAAGCCTCCCCCGGTAGTGATCAACTGGTCGCTCGCGAGCGCGTCGCCAGCGCGCTCGGGCAGCGCGACGACCTTCAACACCACGTCGACCAACAAGGTGTCGAGACAGAAGAGCCGTGGTGCGTCGCTCATAGAACAACACCCTAGTGAGCAGGTCGTGAAACTTCTAACGAAGGCGCGATCCATGCGGGGACGACGACACGCCGATCACTGCGTACAATCGATGCCAGCGACGTACACGTTTGTCGCGAGGAGGCCCGGTGAGCGACGAGGTTACAGAACTTTTAGGAACGGGCAGCGCCAACGTCTTGCGGATTGAACAAAACGGCATCAACGTGATCGCCGAGAACGAACGAAAAGGCCTACCCAGAGAGTTGTTCTGGCCGTGGTTTGGAGCCAACGTCTCGGTGCTGGGGCTTAGTTACGGCTCCTTCGTGCTGGGCTTTGGCATCTCATTCATTCAGGCAGTGATCGTGGGCGCCGTGGGGGTCATCTTCAGTTTTTGGCTCTGCGGTGTCATTGCCACGGCCGGCAAACGCGGTTCCGCGCCGACCATGGTCCTCAGTCGGGCGGCCTACGGCGTTCGAGGCAATCGCTTTCCGTCGGCAATCTCGTGGTTGCTCTGCGTGGGCTGGGAGACATTCCTGACCGTCATCGCGGTCCTCGCCACCTCCACGGTCTTCACTCGCATCGGCTGGGGCGGCGGCACGGGCGTCAAAGTCATCGCAATGTTGGTCATCGCCGCTCTGGTCATTGTGGGCGGGGTGATGGGTTTTGACCTCATCATGCGTATGCAGGCCATTATCACGGTCGTGACTGGGGTCTTGACGATCGTCTTTATCGCCCTCACGGTCAAGCACATCAGCTGGCACGTCGTGAGCCACCTGCACAGCGGCTCGTTCCAGGCGACGGTCGGCGCGTTGGTCTTTGTCATGACGGGCTTTGGTCTCGGCTGGGTGAACGTCGCCGCGGACTACTCGCGCTACCTTCCGCGCAACGCCTCGTCGCGTGGTGTGGTGTGGTGGACCACATTCGGTTCGTCAATCGCTCCCCTCGTGCTGCTCTTCTTTGGTCTCTTGCTCGCCGGCTCGTCCACGTCGCTCAGTAGTGCCGTCGGCAACGACCCGGTCGGCGCCTTAGCCAATCTGCTGCCCACTTGGTTCCTTGTGCCCTTTGTCATCGTCGCCATCTTGGGACTCGTCGGTGGCGCGGTACTTGACATCTACTCGTCGGGTCTCGCGCTGCTCAGCGCCGGACTTAAGATTCCCCGTTACGCCGCGGCGGGAGTTGACGGCGTCATCATGTTGCTCGGCACGATCTACATCGTCTTTGTCGCCAAGAACTTCCTCTTTCAGTTCGAGGGCTTCCTAATCACAGTTGGCGTCTTGATCGCGGCGTGGTGCGGGGTCTTCCTCGGTGACTTGCTCTTGCGAAAGAAGAACTACGTCGAGGCGGAACTGTTTCAAACTTCGGGTCGCTACGGCGACATTCGCGCCGTACCCATCGTTATAACGCTCCTGTCAACGTTTCTCGGCTGGGGACTCGTGACGAACACCTTCGCCTCATGGCTCACCTGGCAGGGCTACCTCTTAAAGCCCTTCGGTCTTGGCGGCAAGACCGGCGCATGGGCGTACGCCAACTTGGGCGTACTCGTGGCGCTGGTCTTGAGCTTTCTTCTCACCGTGCTCTTGACCCGACCCGAAGTTGTACGCGAGGAGTCGCTCGCATCCGTTGACGCCTAACGACTCAGCGAAGTCACGACCGTAGACTGGTGCTGGGTCTGGTGAAGGAGTTGTCATGCGCATCGGTGTTCTAACCGCGGGAGGCGACGCGCCCGGTTTGAACGCCGCCATTCGAGCCATTGGCGAGATGGGACTGCGCGACGGCCACGAGGTCATCGGGATCGCCAATGGTTGGGCCGGACTGGTGGACGAATTCAACGGAACCGCGTTGACCGCGGCCGACTTGCGCGGCGTCATTGGCCAAGGCGGGACCCTGCTTGGTACCGCGCGGTTCAACCTCGATAAGCCCCCGGGCGGGCGCGATCGCGTACTCGCGGCGATTGGCGAGCATCTTGACGCGCTGGTGGCAATCGGGGGCGACGGCACCCAGCGCATCTCCAACTGGATGGCCGATCGCGGCGCGCCGGTGGTGGGCGTGCCCAAGACCCTGGACAACGACATTCCGGGCACCGATTACTGCATTGGCTTTGACACGGCCATAAACATTGTCGCCGAATCCCTGGACCGGCTGCACACGACCGCCATCTCGCACCACCGGGTGATCGTCGTAGAGACCATGGGCCGTTCCACCGGCTGGGTCGCGGCGATGGGCGGACTCGCCGGCGGCGCCGACATGATAGTTATTCCAGAGTTTCCCATCACCATGGACGAGATCGTCGAGCACACCAATCGACGGCGCTCTCTCGGACTGGCGTATTCGCTCGTCGTCGTCGCCGAGGGCGTTGGCCTCGACACGCTCGGCGGTATCGAGTCCAGCGAGCTGTCGGGCGAAAACGTGGGCGGCGTGCGTCACGCCACGCGCGGCGTGGGCTACTTCGTCGCCGCCAAGATTGAAGAACAAGGTGGCTTCGAAGTTCGCACCACCGTGCTCGGTCACCTCCAGCGAGGCGGCAGTCCCACCGCCCACGACCGCATCTTCGCGACCCGAGTCGGCGCTGCCGCTTACGACGCTGTCGTCGCGGGCAAGTTCGGCATGATTCCGGTGGTGCGCGACGACAACGTCGTCTTGGCCCCGCTGGCCTCGGTGTCCGAGGGCCAGCGCAAGGTGCCTCGCGAGATATACGACCTTTGCACCATATTCTTCTAAAGAACAATGAAGATCTCCGCCGACTCTCGGTCTAAGTTGTCCTGAGGGAGTACCCACGCTCTGGAGAGTTTCAACTCACGCTCTCCTCGGTGCGAGGTTGAAGCGTCTCAATTTTGGGGGATCTAATGGCACCACGAGGACCGGTCAATGATTGGAACACGGATTTTGACGTCATGGATCCGGCCTATATCGAAGATCCGTTCACGATTTGGGACAAGCTTCGAGTGACGTGCCCGGTGGCCCACACCGAGCGGCGTGGCGGCGCGTGGTTGCTCACCACCTACGACGACGTGACCAAGGCCGCGCACGATATCAATCGCTTTAGTTCACTCGAAGTCGGCGTCATTGGTGCCGACGAAGAAGTAGAGCCCGACGTCCTCTTGCCCTACGGATTACCGCCGATATCGTCGGACCCCCCGCTGCACACCTGGACCCGGCGCCTGCTGCTGCCCTGGTTCTCCCACACCCGGATTGAAGGCTACGAAGTCATGACTCGTGACCTCAGTCGCCACCTGATCGACGGCTTCATCGCCGAGGGACACGCCGACGCGGCCGCCGACTACGCCCAGCAGATCCCCGTTCGGATAATCGCCAAGATCCTCGGAGTACCGGCAGACCTGTCCGACACCTTCACCGGATGGGTGCGCGACGTGCTCGAATTCGCCGACGTGAAAGAGCGCGCCAAGAGCGGGGGCGACGCCATTGTCGGCTACATGATCGAGCAGCTCCTCCTTCGCAAGGAACACCCCCAGGACGATCTGATCAGTGAGCTGGCCCACACGATCCACGACGGCGAGCCGGTCGACGACGGCGTGGTGCTCGGGATCGCCGGACTCGTACTCATTGCCGGCATCGACACTACGTGGAGCGCCATTGGCTCCTCGCTCTGGCATCTCGCCACGCACCCCGACGACGCCGCTCGATTAGTGGCCGAACCCGAACTCATGGACTCGGCGGTCGAAGAGTTTCTTCGCGTCTACTCCCCCGTCACCATGGCACGCATGGTGACGCTCGACACGGAGTTCCACGGCTGTCCCATGCACAAGGGCGACAAGGTCCTCATGAACTTTCCCGCGGCCAACCGTGACCCCGAGGCGTTTGAGCGCGCGGACGAGGTCGTGCTCGATCGCAGCCACAACCGTCACGTGGCCTTTGGCTCGGGAATTCACCGTTGCGCCGGGTCGAACCTCGCGCGCATGGAACTCAAGGTGGCCCTCGAGGAGTGGTTACATCGGATCCCAGAGTTCCACCTCGCCGAAGGGGCCCAGGTCACCTGGGCCGGTGGCCAGGTGCGCGGACCCCGGTCGGTGCCGGTGGTGTTTTGATGAGGGTTCGCGTCGACGACGACAAGTGTCAGGGCCACGCGCGCTGTCACGCCCTCGCCCCCGAGGTGTTCGACGTCGACGACTACGGCCATTCCAACGTGCGACACGACGGCCTGGTGCCCGCTGGGTATGAAGAGAAGGTCCGTTTGGCGATCGCGAACTGCCCCGAGTACGCGATTTCTGAGATCTCGGTCAGCGAGTAGACCAATCGCTAGGACGCGGGACTTCAACGGGTAGGCGTTCGAACCTACACTGCTGAAGTGGACTCGATTATCCGCTTCGTTGGCCGATACTTCTTTCTCATCAGTGTGGTGGTGGTCGCTCTCTACTGGTTTCGGGCCAAGGTGAGCGTAAAGATCTCACTCGCGTGGCACTTGATAGCTGGCGGTGTGCTCGCCGTGGTGCTGGCCGTCATCGCCGGGCATCTCTACTACGACCCGCGACCGTTCGTGACCCACCATCTCGTGCCGTTGATCGCGCACGCCGCCGACAACGGCTTTCCCTCCGATCACGCGCTGCTGACCGCGTTCCTGGCTTTTACTATGTTGCTCTACTCCAAGCGAACGGGGGTCTTCCTACTCGTTATCGCGCTCTTAGTCAGCTGGGCTCGTGTCGCCGCGCACATTCACAATCCTCGCGACATCGTGGGGTCGTTCGTCATCGCGGCCGTCGCGGTCATAGTGGTCCAGGTCATCGCGAGAGTGTGGCGGGGCCGCCACGACACCGCGAGATGGCGCTGAATTAGTTAGTCAACGCCGCAGCCCCTCCTCGAGGTAATCGAAGATTTGGGGCCACGAATCGCGGTGTCGATGCGCGGACTCCTCCTCTATGGAACTCTCGCCACGCCAGTCACCTTGTTTTAGCGTCAGATGGTGTCTGAAACGTGGCGTCCGCAGATAGATTGGCGCGGGGACGTCGAAGGGCCAGTTCGTCTCGACTTACTAACTGTGATGTTGCACTGGAGGGCCATGAGTGTTGACCAGGGACCGGGCCCGATCGCCCTGGTGGGTTCGGGTGAGTACCTGCCCCAAATGGCCGATCTCGAAGCGGGGCTTCTCGCCGGTCGGGCACCGCGCTACGTCCAACTCGCCACGGCGGCCGTGCCCGACGGGCCCGCCGTCGTTGAACATTGGCACCAACTCGGTATCGCCCAAGCGAAGCGACTCGGCGTTGAGCCTGTCGTGGTGCCGGTGAATGACCGCGCCGACGCGAACAACCCGAAGTTCGTGAGTCTGATCGCTGGCGCCGGGCTGATCTATCTTTCCGGCGGGGACCCCCACTACTTGGCGGACACGTTGCGTAACACCGCGCTGTGGCGCGAGATCGAAGCGACGTGGCGAGGCGGCGCGGCGATCGCGGGCTGTAGCGCGGGAGCGATGGCCTTGGGATCGTGGATCCCATCTATCCGACACCCCCGCAAGGGCAGTACCACCGGCCTGATGCTGCTCGAACATATCGGCGTCTTGCCCCACTTTGACGCGTTCGCCGCGAGAGTGCCCGACCTCTTCACGCGCTTCGTACTGCCCGATGAGTCCTCGACCACCGTCTTTGGTATTGATGAGCAGACAGCCATGGTCGGAGGTCCCCAGGAGTGGACCGTCCAGGGCCGGCACAGTGTCTGGCGCCTGACGTCCTCGGGTCGAGAAGAGTTCCCGATTGGCTCGAGCGTCACCACGCTCGGCTAAGTCCACCTCTTCTCGCGAGCCCCACACGTACTAGGACGAACCGGCCGCCAATCTATCCAGGTGGTAGCGAATTTGAATCGAGGCGGCGGCCCCTTCACCGACCGCTGACGCCAACTGCTTGGTGGATCCGTGTCGCACGTCACCGGCGACGAACACGCCGGGCACGTTGGTTCGAAACTGCTCGTCACTGACAATGAACCCACGTTCGTCCAACTCGAGGGCGCCATCAAGAAACGCGGTGTTGGGGTCGAGGCCGATGAAGACGAAGGCGCCCGAGGCCTCGTGATCACGACGCTCTCCGCTCACGCGATCCTCGAGCACGACGTGCTCAAGCTTGCCTGACGCGCCCGCGGCGAAGCTGACCACCTTGGTGTTGGTGACGACGGTCATCTTGGGGTGCGCGAGCACCTTGTCCTGGAGGAGCCGACTCCCGGCCAGTTTCTCAGAGGACTCGGCCACCGTGACATGATCGGCGAACTGCGTGAGGAAGAGGCCCTCCTCTAAGCCACTGTTGCCTCCCCCGATCACCAGCACCTCCTTGGCACCTCGATAGAAAGGGCCGTCGCAGGTGGCACAGAAGTGAATGCCCGCACCGATGAGATCGGCCTCACCTTCGGCGCCAGTACGTCGATAGACCGAACCGGTGGCCACGAGCACCGCCCGCGTGCAGTACGTGTCGCCCACCGCGGTCGTCACGCTGAGCCACTCGCCGTCGGCGCTGATGGCGCTGACGGCGNNTAGTTGTCGAGTCGCTCGGTCACGCCGGCCTGACCGCCGGGCGCAGATTTCTCGATGATGAGCACACTCTGGTTCTCTCTCGCGGCGTAGATCGAGGCGGTGAGTCCCGTGGGACCGCCCCCGACAATGATCACGTCGTAGGTGGAAGCCATCGCCGAACGCTTAAGACCCAACTTCTCGGCCAACTCGTCGTTGCCCGGTTCAACGAGATGCGAGCCGTCGGGAAAGATGATGGTCGGA
>PLBM01000054.1 GCA_003134515.1 Acidimicrobiaceae bacterium
GGACCCGTCTGTCGACTCTGTCGACGTGAACGCACCAAGCTCTACCTAAAGGGGGAGCGCTGCTTCACCTTGAAGTGCCCCGTCGCGGAGAACTCCGATCGACGCATTCGCGCCTTCCCGCCGGGCATGCACGGCCGCGACCGCCAGCGTCAGGGTTCGGAGTACCTGACCCAGTTGCGTGAGAAGCAAAAGGCCCGTCGGATCTACGGCGTTTTAGAAAAGCAGTTCCGCAACCTCTACGAAGAGGCCAACCGTCGCCCCGGCATGACCGGGACGAACCTGTTGCAGTTCTTAGAGACGCGCCTTGACAACGTGACGTATCGCGCCGGGTGGGGCGCGTCGAGGGCCCAAGCCCGCCAACTCGTTCGCCACGGCCACGTCGCCATCGACGGCAAGCGCGTCGACATCCCCTCGTACCGGGTACGTCCCGGCGAGGTCGTCACCTTGAAAGCGGCCACGCGTGAGAACTTCAACGTCAAGCGCAACCTTGACGTCTTGGACCGCACGGTGCCGGGCTGGCTCGAAAAAGGGGAGAACGGCTTTAGCGTCACCGTGCGCGTCGTACCCCAACGCGAGCAGATCGACGAGTCGATCCAAGAACAGCTCATTGTCGAGTTGTACTCCAAATAACTACATCTCTGTAACGACCCTTAGGAGTCCCCATGTTGATCATCCAGCGACCCACCATCGAAGCCCTCGGCGACGAAGTCAACAACCGTCAATCCTTCGGCATTGGCCCGCTCGACCCCGGTTTTGGTCACACGCTTGGTAACTCGCTGCGCCGCACGCTGCTCTCGTCGATTCCCGGCGCGGCCGCGACGCGCGTGAAGTTCGACGCCGTCTTGCACGAGTTCGGCGTGATCGAGGGCGTGAAGGAAGATGTCCAGGACATCACCTTGAACTTAAAGGACCTGCTCTTGCAGGTGCACAGTGACGAGCCCGTCACCCTGCGCATGGACAAGCGCGGTGAGGGTCCCGCCCTCGCCTCGGACCTGTCGACGACGGCCGACGTGGAGATCTTGAATGGCGACCTGCACCTGGCGTACTTGACGACGGCGCGCAGTGCGCTGACCTTCGAGCTCACCGTCGAGCGCGGCAAAGGGTACGTCGGCGCCGAGGGCAACAAGGGCTCCTCGACCATTGGCGTGATACCCCTCGACGCGATCTTCTCGCCGGTTCGTCGGGTCAGCTTTGAGATCGAGCCCGTGCGCGTGGAGCAGAGCAAGGACTTCGACCGCCTAGTGATCGACATCGAGACCGACGGATCGATTTCGCCGCGCGAAGCGTTGGCCTCGGCCGGCAAGACGCTCGGCTCCCTCGTGGACCTGATCGCCAGCTTTGACGAAGAGGCGCCTTCGCTCGAACTCGGCGACGTCGGTAGCGCCCAAGCCGCCGCGAGCGAACTGGACATTCGCATTGAAGAGCTCGGTCTCACTGAGCGCTCGCGCAACTGTCTCAAGCGCGCGGGCATCAACACGATCGCTCAATTGGTCAACGCTACCGAGCGTGACCTCACCTCGATCACCAACTTCGGCGCGACGTCGCTGAAGGACGTGAATGACCGTCTCGAGGAGCGCGGTCTTTCACTACGAGTGGAGGAGTAACCATGCGCGGTACCCCAACGAAGGGCAAGCGGCTCGGCGGCAACTCCGCTCACCAGAAGGCGATGATGGGTAACCTCGTCGCGTCGCTCATCGCCGCGGAGTCCATCGTCACCACCGAAGCCAAGGCCAAAGCGCTTCGACCGGTCGTCGAAAAAGTCGTCACGGCCGCGAAGAACTCGCCCGAAGGATCGGTGCACGCCCAGCGTCGCGTCGTCGCGTTCATTCGCGACAAGGACATGACCCACAAGCTCTTCACCGAGATCGCGCCGCGCTACACTGAGCGGCCCGGTGGCTACACGCGCATCTTGAAGCTCGGACCGCGTCAGGGCGACAACGCCCCGATGGCGCGCATTGAGTTCGTCTGATCCACTAGGCGCCACCCAACGCTGGCGCCTGGACCTGGCCTACGACGGTCGGGCCTTCAGTGGTTTCGCCTACCAACCTCGACACGACACGGTCGTGGGACTGCTTCGCTCGACGCTCGCCGCGACGCTTCGACTCGATCACGAGCCCCTGATCGTGGGCGCGGGACGAACTGACTCGGGCGTACACGCCTTTCAACAGGTCGTGCACGTCGATCTGCCCGTCGCGACGAAGGTTCGTCGACTTGAGGGCGAACGACTGATGAATTCACTCAACAAGCAGCTTCGCGGTCGGATACAGGTCCTTCGCGTCGAGCCCGTCAGCCCTGAATTTCACGCCCGATTCTCGGCGACCTGGCGCGAGTATCGATATCTGGTCTTAGAGACCACGCCGCCTGGTCTTGATTTCACGAACGCTTGGTCGTGGGCCGTGGGCGGACCACTCGATATGCGAGCGATGAATCGAGCGGCCCACTCGACCGTGGGTACGCACGACTTTCGGGCCTTTTGTCGTCGCCCGTCGAACGCCTCGGCGGACGAGCCGTTACTTCGAAAGGTGCTCGAGGCCCGTTGGGAGCGTCTCGAGGACGAATGGTTGATGAGCCCACGACACGCGCCGGTCGTGCGACTGACGATTCGAGCGCAGTCGTTCTGTCACAACATGGTGCGCGCGTTGACCTCGACGATGGTGGCCATTGGTCAAGGGAACCTCGACGACGCCACCGTGCGCCAGCGCCTGGAGAGTTTCAGCCGTTACCAGTTGCCGCCGCTGGCGCCGGCCGGTGGGCTGGCGCTCGTTGGTGTTGGCTACGACCACGAAAGTGAAGAGCCGCCCGCGACGACCGAGGGACCGCCTCGTCGAAAGCGCCCGCGGTAGCTCTCAGTAGGCTGATCGCCATGACTAACTCTCCGCTCGTCTCGGGTCTGGCGCTGGTCGAGGTGAGCGAAGAGATTCGTCCCCAGGACGACCTGTTTCATCACGTCAATGAGCGTTGGATCGAGCGCACCGCCATCCCGTCGGACAAGGCGAGTTACGGCACGTTCATGATGCTGGACGAGGGGGCTGAACGGGCGGTTCGCGCCATCGTCGAAGAGGCGCAGTCGGCGCCTAAGGGTGGAGAGTTGCGCAAATTCGGTAACTTGTACACCAGCTTTCTCGACGAGGTCCGGATCGAAAAGTTAGGCGCGGCGCCTCTTCGCACTCAACTGGAGCTTGTCGCACGAGTGGATTCGCTGGCCCAGTTGCTCCGTACGGTGGGCGAGTTGCAGCGCCAAGGACTGGCCGGCTTCTACGAGGTGTTTGTCAATAATGATCCGGGCAATCCCGAGCGCTACGTCACGTTCTTCGAACAGGGCGGGATCTCGCTGCCTGACGAGAGTTACTACCGTGAAGAACACTTCGCCTCGGTGCGCGACGACTTCGTCGGACACGTTCGTCGAATGTTCGAGCTCGCGGGCCTTGGCGAACCTGAGCGTCGCGCCGAGCGCGTCTTTGCACTCGAGACCGAGATCGCGAAGAGCCACTGGGACAACGTCGCGTCGCGCGACAGCGAAAAGACGTACAACCCGATGTCGCGCCGCGCCGCGTCAGATCTCTTCAGCGAGGGACTAGCGGCAACGCAAACTGACGGGGAACGACCCAGTTTGGATGGGTGGTTGAGCGCGCTCGACGCGCCGGCGGGCTCATTCGAGAACGTGGTACTGCGTCAGCCGAGCTTTACCAAGGACCTGGCTGGGCTCTTTGACGCGGCGCGCCTTGAAGGTTGGAAGGATTGGTTGTCGTACCAGATCATCCGGGGCGACGCCCCGTATCTCTCGTCGGATTTCGTCGCGGAGCACTTTGATTTCTACGGTCGCACCCTTACCGGGGCCCTCGAACTTCGTGAGCGCTGGAAGCGCGCGGTCTCGTTGGTCGAGGGTGCGATGGGTGAAGCCGTCGGGCGCATCTACGTCGAGCGACACTTTCCGCCCGTCGCCAAGGCCCGAATGGACGTGCTGGTCGCCCACCTCGTCGAGGCCTATCGACAGAGCATTGCGACCCTCGAATGGATGAGCGAAGAGACTCGCCAACGCGCCCTCGAGAAACTGGGCACCTTCACGCCCAAGATCGGGTATCCCGTGAAATGGCGTGACTACTCGGCCCTTGAGATCGAACCGGATGACCTGATCGCGAACGTGCGCGCCGCGAGCGCGTTCGAGTTCGATCGTCAACTCGACAAGATCGGCAAGCCGATCGACCGCGACGAGTGGTTCATGACGCCCCAGACCATCAATGCGTACTACAACCCTGGGTTCAATGAGATCGTCTTTCCCGCGGCCATTCTCCAACCGCCGTTCTTCGATGCCGACCGCGACGACGCGGCGAACTTTGGCGCCATCGGTGCGGTGATCGGACACGAGATCGGTCACGGCTTCGACGACCAGGGATCGAAGTTCGACGGCACAGGCCGTCTGCGCGACTGGTGGGAACCTTCGGACCGTGCCGCCTTTGAAGAGCGCACCCGAACGCTCATCGACCAGTACGACTCTCTCTCGCCGCACCAGACCCCGGAACTGCGCGTGAACGGCGCACTCACCATTGGCGAGAACATCGGCGACCTCGGCGGCGTGGGAATCGCGTGGAAGGCGTATCTCATCTCATTGGCGGGCGCTACGCCACCGATCATCAATGGGCGAAGCGGCGCCGAGCGGTTCTTTCTCTCGTGGGCGTTGTCCTGGCAGTATCAGGCGCGCACCGAAGAGGTCGAGCGTCTGTTGGCTATTGATCCTCACTCGCCACCGGAGTTTCGCTGCAACCAGATCGTGCGCAACATCGACGAGTTCTACGACGCCTTTGACGTGGGCCCGAACGACGGACTTTGGCTCGATCCCGCGAGTCGGGTGACGATCTGGTAAGTCCTTCGGCGACGTGGCGAGCGAGGTGCAAATGGGAAACATGCCCATACCGCGCGGGCTCTCCAATGCTCGAAAGGCGTCAACGATTTGCTTGTGAGGCCCGTTTTTCGTAGACTAGGGAGTCCTCTGGACCTGGATTCGGGTCCGTCAAGTGAGCTCTTAGGAAAGTTTTGTGCGCACGTTTTCACCAAAATTGAGTGAGTTGACCCGCGACTGGGTCGTCATCGACGCCGAGGGCCTCGTGCTCGGCCGCGTGGCCACGGTCGCCGCCTCACTGCTACGCGGAAAGCACCGCGTCTATTTCGCCCCCCACGTTGACACCGGCGACTACGTCATCATCGTGAACGCCGACAAAGTGGTCGTTACCGCCAACAAGTTGGCGCAGAACTTCCACCGGCGCCACTCGGGCTACCCCGGCGGTCTGCGCTCCACCTCGTGGCAGACCCTCATGGACACCGACCCTGAGAAACTCGTCGCCGACGCGGTGCGCGGCATGGTGCCCAAGAATCGGCTCGGTCGCGCGCAGATGGACAAGCTCTTCGTTTACAAGGGCGCCGAGCACCCCCACGCGGCTCAAGCGCCCAGCGCGTACGACACCTCGGCGATTCGCCGCGGTTAAGGAGATTCGTGACCACACCCCTCACCCAGACGACCGGTCGGCGCAAAGAGGCCGTCGCGCGCGTTCGTCTTCGTCCCGGTACCGGTACCATCACGATCAACTCGCGCGCCTTTGACAACTACTTCACCTCGGCCACGCACCGCCAGATGGTGATGGAGCCGCTACGTCTCATCGACGTTCAGGAGACTTACGACATCGACGCCACCATCGAAGGCGGGGGCATTGCCGGTCAGGCCGGCGCTTTGCGCCTGGGCATTTCACGATCGCTACTCAAGATCGACGAGGGTGTGCGCCCCGCGCTGAAAAAGGCGGGACTCCTCACGCGCGATTCGCGCAAGAAGGAGTCCAAGAAGTACGGCCTCAAGAAGGCGCGCAAGGCTCCTCAGTACTCAAAGCGGTAGTGGTCGTGGCCGTGCGCTTTGGCACGGATGGCATTCGAGGTCGCGCGAGCGACGAGATCACCGTCGACCTCGCCTACCGGCTCGGCGGGNNCCTACCGGCTCGGCCGAGCGGTCGCGACCGTATTCTCGGTCCCGGTTTACGTCGGCTACGACACGAGAGAGAGTTCGCCGACGCTCGCCGCGGCGGTGCTCGGAGGACTTCGTGACGGGGGCGCCACGGGCGTGAACCTCGGCTACTTCACGACCCCGGGTGTCGCGGTCATCGCTCAACGCCGCCGTGGCGTCGGCATCGTCGTCTCGGCCTCGCATAACCCCTACTACGACAACGGACTCAAAGTGCTCGGCGTGAGTGGGACCAAACTCGATCACGCCACCGAAGCCGCCGTCGAAAGTGCGCTCAATGTCGCCGAAGGCCCGACGTCGGCCCACTTCGACGAGGTCGCGATTGACGAAACGGCGGAGCACGAGTACGTCGAGCACCTGCGCTCGCTCGCGCCAAGCGACCTCTCCTCGCTTTTTCTCGTCGTGGACTGCGCGAACGGGGCGGCCTCGCACGTCGCGCACGAACTCTTCGCCGCTACCGGCGCGCGGCTGCTAATGATCCACGATCAGCCCGACGGACGCAATATCAACGAAGGCTCGGGATCGACCAACGTGGCGAGTCTTATCGAGGCGGTGCGCACCTCGGGCGCGGACGTAGGGCTCGCGCTCGACGGAGACGCCGATCGACTCATTGCCGTCGACGCCGAAGGCACCGTTCGAGACGGCGACGACCTCATGGTGCTCTTCGCGCTCGACCGAGCGGCCAGCGGCACCCTGGGCGGCGGGGTAGTCGTCACCTCGATGAGCAATCTCGGTCTTTATCGCGCGCTCGACGAAGCGGGGGTCGAGATTGAAGAGACCGACGTAGGGGACCGCAATGTGTTGTTGGCCCTCGAAGAGAAGTCCTGGATCTTGGGGGCCGAACAGTCGGGCCACGTCATCTTTCGCGATCTCGCGCCGACCGGCGACGGGCTGTTGACCGGACTGCTTTTGGCAGATCTGCTCGTTCGACGGGGCCCCCTCGCCGAACTCGCGGGCGCCGCGTGGCGCCGCGTGCCCCAAGAGTTGTTCAGTGTGTCGATCGAGCACTTCAGTGACGACGAAGTGCAACAACTCTTCAACGACCTCATCGAGTTCTACGGCGTCGAGCGGGCCGACGTGCGCCTGCTCGTGCGACCTTCGGGCACTGAACCGGTAGTGCGAATAATGATCGAAGCGTTAGACGCCGAGTTCGTCGACGTCTTTAGTGAACGACTGAAGTCGCTCTACGCCACGTAGCGCGACGCTCGGAAGGTTCTAAATCGCTCCGAGTAGGCTGGTTGCATGTGCGGCATTATCGGGGTCGTTGGATCCTCCGACACCCTGGCGACACTGCTGGAGGGCCTCGCGCGCCTGGAGTATCGCGGTTACGATTCCGCGGGCGTGGCGCTCGTACGTCCCGGGGAGACCTGGCGGGCCCGGGCCGCCGAGGGCACCGAGTCGGTGCGGGCCCTGCGAAAGGAGTGCGAATTCGCGCCCACGGGCTTCGCGTCGGGTATCGGCCACACTCGCTGGGCCACCCATGGCGCGCCGGTGACCATGAACGCCCACCCCCACCTCGACTGCTCGGGCCACGTCGCCATCATCCATAACGGCATCATCGAAAATCACACGGAACTTCAAGAGCAGCTCGAGTCCCGCGGCCACGTGTTCACTTCGCGCACCGACTCTGAGGTGCTCGCGCACTTGATCGAGGAGTCGCGCGCCAAGGGCCTTGATCTGACCGAATCGGTTCGCCAGAGCCTGCTCGTGGTGCGCGGCGCCTTCGCCGTGGCGGCCATGGACGCCAACGAGGCCGACGTCATCGTCGCGGCGAGGCGGGTCTCGCCGCTCATCATCGGTACCGCGCCGGGCGTGACCTATCTGGCCTCGGACGTGCCCGCGATTCTCGATCGCGCGACTTCGTTCTACGCGGTCAACGACGACGAGATCGTGCGCCTGGCCCCGGAGGGCTTTCGCGCCATCGACTTAGATGGCGCGCCGGTGCGACTCCACCAACTCACCATCGACTGGGATCTCGAGACCGCGCAAAAGGCGGGCCACGATGACTTCATGACCAAAGAGATCAACGAACAGCCCGACGCCATTCGCTCCACCTTGCTCGATCGGCGCCGGCGCGATGGCACGATCACCTTTGATGAGTTGCGCATCTCCGATGAAGAGCTCCGTGACGTGCAGCGCGTGGTCATCGTGGCGGCGGGCACGTCGAACCACGCCGCGCAGATCGCCAAGTACGCCATCGAACGCTGGGCCCGGCTCAGCGCGGAGGTCGACATCTCGAGTGAGTACCGCTACCGCGATCCCGTGGTGGAGATCGGCACGTTGGTCATCGGTGTCTCGCAAAGTGGTGAGACCATCGACACGATTCAGGCCATCCGCGAAGCGCGTCGGCGCGGCGCGCGAGTGGTCGCGGTGTCGAATATCGTCGACTCCTCGCTCGCTCGAGAGTCCGACGCGGTGATCTACACCCGCGCGGGATTGGAAGTGTCGGTCGCCTCGACCAAGGCCTTCGTCGCCCAGGTGGCCGCGCTCGAACTCTTGGCGCTGCGTCTTGCGCAACTGCGCGAGACGATACCCGCCTCGGACATCGACGCACTCTTTCAGGGCCTGAACGCCGTCGCCGACCAGGTGACGACGGCCCTCGAGCGCCGAGCCAGCGTCGAGGACGTCGCCAAGCAACTGCTTGGGGCTCGCGACTTCTTCTTCCTCGGACGACACGTCGGCTTCCCGACGGCCCTCGAGGGAGCGTTGAAACTAAAGGAACTGTCGTACCTGCACGCGGAGGGTTACCCGGCCGGGGAACTGAAGCACGGGCCGCTCGCGCTGATCGAGCCCGGGGTCATCGTCGTCGCGGTCGCCACCGATCCGGCCCTGCACGAGAAGATGCTGTCGAACTTGGCCGAGGTGAAGGCCCGCGGCGCCACCGTCGTCGTCGTTGCCACCGACGACGACGAATCGATCGACGCCCTGGCCGACTACGTGCTGCGCGTGCCGGCGACCGAGCCGCTCTTCACGCCCATGGTCGACATCGTGCCCTTGCAGTTGTTCGCCTACACCATGGCGCGGGGTCTGGGGCGAAACGTGGATCGTCCGCGCAACTTAGCCAAGACCGTGACGGTGGAGTAGTGGCGACGCAAGGCGTCGGCGTCGACTTGGTGGACGTCGCGCGCTTCACCTTAGCGATGGAGCGCCACCCGCGTCTCGTCGAACGTCTCTTCACTGATAGAGAACGACGCGACGCGCGCCGACGACCCGAGCGACTCGCCGCGCGCTTCGCCGCGAAAGAAGCGGTCCTAAAGACCTTCGGCGTGGGCTTCGGCGCGGCGCCGTGGCGCTCCATTGAAGTCACTTCCAACGAGGCGGGCGCGCCGAGTGTCGTGTTGCACGGGCCCGCGAGCGAGCTCGCTCGCCGAGCTGGCGTCGCCACGCTGCACCTCTCGATGACCCACACCCGCTCGGCGGCCGTCGCCTTCGTGGTGGGTTCGTCCAAGGAAGTCACCAGTGCCCGTTGAGGGCGTGCGTCGTCCGGCGTGGGCGGAGATCTCCGCGTCGGCGATCGCGCACAACGTTCGTGTCCTTAAGGCGATCATGGGCGACTCGCTGCTTTGCGCGGTGGTGAAGGCGAACGCCTACGGACACGGCGCGCCCTTGATGGCCCGGGCCGCCGTCGAGGCCGGAGCTGACTCGTTGGCCGTGGCGATAGTGGACGAGGGCATCGAGCTGCGCGAGGCGGGCGTTTCGGCCCCGATCCTGCTCCTGGCTGAAGCGCCCGCGGCCACCATTCCCGACGCCTTGGACCACTCGCTGACCCTCACCATTGGTTCGCTCGAAGGAGCGAGGGCCGCCGCCGCTTCGGCCAAAAAGCTCGGCGGGCAACACCGCGTGCATCTCAAAGTCGACACCGGTATGCGGCGCATGGGCGTTGCGCCCGAGCAGGTCGGCGACGTCGTGGACCTCTTGCTCGCCTCCGAGGCGATCGATCTAGAGGGCGTTTACACCCACTTCAGCGTGGCGGACGGTTCGAGTGCGGGCGATCGCGCCTTTACCAGATCTCAGATCAAACTCTTCGACGAAGTGGTGGTGGCGTTACGCGAGCGCGGCGTCGCGCCCCGGGTGCTGCACGCGGCGAACAGCGCCGGCGCGCTGGGCTACCCCGAAGCACGTCTCAACATGGTGCGCATCGGTCTCGCGCTCTACGGCTACCTGCCCGAGCCGTGGCTCGCGGGGGCCCTCGAAGCACAAGATCTCCATTTGATGCCCGCGCTGGCACTGCGGGCCCAGGTAGTCGCGGTGCGTCGGGTCCTCGCGGGCGAACGGCCGAGCTACGGGCGAAGCCGAGCATTGGAGCGAGACACCACCATCGCCACAGTCCCCTTCGGGTACGCCGACGGGTACCCCCGGCGACTCTTCGAGGGCGGAGCCGACGTACTCATCCACGAAAAGCGCTACTCGCTCGCCGGCAACGTCACGATGGATCAGCTGTTAGTCGACGTCGGCGACGACCCGGTGGCGCCGGGTGACGTCGTCGTCTTACTTGGACGCCAGGGCCACGAGTTCATTTCGGGCGAAGAGTGGGCCGCGAAGGCGAACACCATCACCTGGGAGATTCTCTGCGGTATTGGCGCGCGCGTGCCACGAGTTCTCGTGGACTAGGTCGTGCTCGATCTGAACGAATTGGTGTCGTGCACGCGCTGTGACCTCTCGTTGACGCGCCAGCGCGTCGTGGTCGGATCGGGTCCGAGCACGCCGCAACTCATGGTCATCGGCGAAGCGCCCGGTCGCAGCGAAGACGAGGGCGGCGAGCCCTTCATCGGTCGAAGCGGACAGTTGCTCTTTCGTCTGCTCGACGAGGAGCTCGGGGTGACGAGGAGCCAGTGCTTCGTCACCAACGTCGTGAAGTGTCGCCCGCCAGCCAACCGCACGCCGACCTTCATTGAGATCAAGACCTGTCGGCCGTGGCTGGATGAGCAACTGGCGATGATCACGCCGCGCGCCGTGTTGGCCCTCGGTAACACGGCGGGCCGCGCGGTCTTTGGCTTCGAGTCGCCGATGAGTGCCGTGCACGGGCGCGTGGTGCACTTGGGGGCCGTTCCGGGACTCGCGACCTATCATCCGGCGGCGGCGTTGCGCGGGGGTTCGGGCGTGGTCCAGGTGATGCGTCGCGATTTGACCGTGCTGCGCCAGTTGTTAGAGGCGCCGTGAGCTGGCGCCGGTACTGCGCCTCGGCCGAGGACACCCAGGGCGCCGGCCACGCCTTCGCCCGGGTTCTTCGACCCGGCGACGTCGTGCTCCTCTCGGGTCAGCTCGGCAACGGCAAGACGACCTTCGCTCAAGGGGTCGCGCGGGGTCTGGGCGTCAGCGAACGCGTGACGAGCCCGACCTTTACGATGGTGCGCCAACACGAGTGCGTGAACGATCTGGGCATCACAACGCTGCACCACGCCGATGTCTATCGGGTGGAGAGTCTGGTCGAAGTGAGGGACTTGGCGCTCGGTGAGTTAGTGGAAGAGTCCGCGGTGGCGCTCGTCGAGTGGGGCGAGATCGCCTCGACGGTCTTTGGCCGTGACGTCATGATCGTGGACTTTCTTTTGGAAGAGGACGAAGGTCGAACGCTGGTCGTGAGCGGTGCCCTGACCCGCGATCGAACAGCGCCGCTGGACCAGTGGGCGAGCCCGTGAACATCCTCGCGATCGAGACGGCGACTCCGGCCTGCGCGATGGGGGTTCGCACTTCCACGGGTGAAGAGTTCGCACTCGTTGTCGACGATGAGCGTCACCACACCGAGGCGTTGACCCCGGGAATACGTGACCTCTTATATAAGGTCGGCGTCAGCGCCGCGTCGATCGATCGCGTCGTCGTTGACCGGGGGCCCGGTCTCTATACCGGGCTTCGCGTCGGGATTGCCACCGCCGTGGGCTTCGCCGTGGGCGGTGGCGCTGAACTCGTCGGGGTCACCTCGCTCGAGGTCCTCGCTCACGGCGCGTTCGCCGCGGGCGTGCGCGGAGCGCTCGTCAGTGTCGTCGACGGACGACGAGCTGAAGTCTTCGTGCAGACCTTCTTGCTCGACACGGCTGTGTGGGCAATGAGTGAGCCGAAGGTCGCTCTGCCCGACGAGGTCGCCCTCGAGTGGACCCAGCGCGACGACGAGGTGACCTTTACCGGCGACGGCGCCGCGCGCTACGCCGAGGAGCTTCATGCCGTCTTGAAGGGATCGTTCTTCGAGCAGCGCGTGCCCCCGCCCTTGGCCGCCCTGGCGCTCGGGGCGGGTCGAGCACCCGACGCGGGCATCGTGCCGCTCTATTTGCGAGAGGCCGACGCGGTGGCGAACTTCACGACCCGCACACGTTCCCCGTGAGTCAGACCTGGAGCATTCGAGTGGCCGAGCGGCGCGACGTGCCCGAACTGCTCGCGATCGAAGTGGAACAGTTCCCCGAGCCCTGGACGAGAGCCATGTTGCTCGACGAGATCACCAACACCGAGACCCGTCGCTACACCGTGGCGATCGAGGAGAAGCGGATCATCGGCTACTTGGGGGTCATGTACGTGCTCGACGAGTTGCACGTCAACACGATTGGCACGTTGCCCGGTCGCGAGAGTCAAGGGGTCGCGACTTCTTTGATGGATGAGGCGTGGGGCGTCGCCAAAGCGCGCGGGATCGTTCGCGCTACGCTCGAAGTCGCGGTGACCAACACGCGCGCTCAAGCGCTCTACTTTCGCTTCGGCTTCTCGCCGGTAGGAGTTCGAAAGAACTACTACGAACGCACGAAGGAAGACGCCCTGGTGCTGTGGGCCGACGTCGGCCCCGGGGGCTAGCGGCGCCGAGATCGCGACTCGGGTCCCGAAGTTTCCGCCCGCCAAGAGTCGCGGGCGATTTCGCGACTTCTCACACTGGAAGGGGGTAGCGAAACGTTTCGGTGCCGGTGGTAGAAGCGAACCTCCTCGAAGAACGGATGGCATGCCCTGAGCTGATACGACCGCCAACCCGATCGCTTCAATCAACTGCGCTTCGGGAATACTCGGAGGTGACTTCGTGAAACGAACAATGAAAAGACTGACCCTTGTCACCGTCAGCGCCGCGATGGCAGCGTCGACATCGGGGCTCGTTGGGACTTCTTGGTCTGGTGCAACCCCGGCCGTGTCCCCAGTGGGTAATTACAAGTTCGCGGGTATTTCCTTCCCAGTTCCAACAATGCTGGCGTGTTCGCTCACCCTTACCAAGGGTGCGTTCACCTTGAGCGGTTGTTCTCTCAATGGTTCTGGCACGTGGAAGGAAGTTGGCACTCGGATCACTTTGGCAGGGAGAGTGGGCGGCACCGCCGTCACTGGCGAAATCACCCAGTTCGGACGAAACCTCGGTTCGCCGAGTATCCCGGGCACGTTAGTAAAGAAGAGCAGCGGAAAGAAATTTGTCACCTGGCACGCGACCAGGTCGGTCGTGTCGTAGCGCTCGTACTCGTCGGTCATTGACGAGTACTCCGTCGATCAGGGTCCTAAGGCGGAGGTCGTGGTGGTCGTCGAGGTGGCAGCCACGCTAGTGACTATCTCTGTGAGCTTCTTTGAGACACTGCCGGCAAAATTTCGGCTGCCCGCGTACACGGCGGTAATAGTGTGCGTGCCCGCGGTCAGCCCCGCTGAAGCAGTACCCGGTAAGGCAGTAACGGTGAGCGTGGCCGTTTCGCCGCCTTTGACGCTTGGCGTAAAGGTCACGGTACCGAGCTTCGTCGAATCATCGAGAAACTGGACAGTGCCGGTGGGATGCACGCTCTTGGCTGTGCGACCGTCCCCCCAGTTAATCGTCGCCGTGAACATCACCGGTTGTCCGTACACCGATGGATTTGCTGATGAAAGTAACTTTGTCGTGGTGGTCGCCTTTTTGACCGCCTGCGTCAGATTATTCGAGACGCTGCTGGCAAAATTTGAGTCGCCGCTGTACACGGCGGTGATGTTGTGTCTGCCCACTGGAAGTTGGTAATTGAGCGTCACGGAGGGGATTGCTCCCGCCACCAGACTGACGATGCCACTGATCTTTTGCGTGCCCTTATCGACGTGGCCGACGTTTAGCGAAGTCGCTCGGAGGATCTCGCTGGCAATCTTCTTCGAGCCGTCGGAGAACGTCACTTTCCCGGTGGGCTTGCCATTACCTGACACGGGCGTCACCGTGGCCGTGAACGTCACCGCCTGTCCGTACTGCGAAGATTTTGCTGAGGACACGATTTTCGTCTGTGTGCGAAAAGATCCACTCACGGTGAGGGTGGTCAGGTAGCCGCCTCCCGACGCGGTGCCGACCGGAAGTAGACCCCCCAGCAACACCACGAGCATCGAAAACAAGATAGCGAAGGTCATAGCCGAATGCGGAACGGTGAACTTACTCTTCGTCATTCATAACCCCTTGCCGTAAATCCAACCTAGGCCATTTAACGCGTTAATTACCTATAGTGCATTGCGAAGTAGTAATGACCACGCACAATGATTGGCGGCACCTTGGGGCCCCTGCTCTTAGAGTGAAATGAAGTTGCGACGGATATGCACTGAACGAGGACCCGTTCCCTGGGCCATTACATTCGAAGTCGTCGTTGGGGGCCTTGCCGTTATCTCACCCCAAGAGTGAGAGGGGGTATCACTCCACTTCGACCCAGTTCAGCTGGAGCGATTGCTCAACATTCTCGAAGTGATCGGGTTGGCACTCGAACTGGACGACACACGCGCGAAGGGTCGGCGCGTCATCGGGCACCGCTCCTCGGGCCAAGGGCCCGGGCATCGTTTGCCGTTTCGCTAGGAGCTACTCGTGAAGAGCGAAATTGTCGAGATAATCAAGATAAATGCCCAATAGTTGCCTATTGGCCCAACGTTGGCAACCTCGTCCGCGGGAAACGTGGGCGCCGGTAAGTTTGGGCCCGAAGGGGACATAACTAGTCAAAGGACTGAAAGGGAAAATCCAATGAACAAAGTTAAGTTGCTTGTGATGAGGTCGGTGGTCGCCTGCGGGCTGATCGCTGGCGGGTTGCTCGTGGTCGCCACGTCGACGGCTTCGGCGACGAGTGCGAAATCCTGTGTTAGCACTCAGATCGCCGTTTCGCGCGGCGCCGCCCAGGGCACGGCTGGCACCAACTACTACGCGCTCGTGTTCACCAACACCCGCGCCGTCTGCACCCTCTTTGGCGTGCCGGCGGTCCAGCCGGTCATCGGCCCCACGCACCGATCGCTGGGTCCTCTCGCGCGCAATGAGTCGATGGGTCAGATGCCCGCGATGCACACGTTGGCCAAGGGCCAATCGGTGAGCGTCGCCTTCGGCGTTGTAGACACCGGCAACTTCGCCACCGCCACGTGTGGCCCGCGTAAGGCCCGGGGCGTCATCGTGACGCTGGGCTCATTCGTGCGTCCCACGTATCTGAATCTGCCGATCACGGTCTGCACGAAACTGGCGAGCACGACGACGAGGCTCGTGGCGCCGGGTGTCACCGGCGCCTAAGCGCTCGCGCGGTCAGGTACCGAAGTTCCAGCCGGTGCCCTCTTCGTAGCGGTGCAGGATGTTCTTGGCCATAAGGATCTTGTGCACCTCGTCGGGCCCGTCGGCTAAACGCAGCACCCGCGCCGTTAAGTACATCTGGCCGAGTGGCAGGTCGTTACTCACCCCGGCGCCGCCCCAGACCTGAATCGCGCGGTCGACGACGCGGTGGTACGCGCCGGGCACGAAGACCTTGATCGCCGAGATGGCGGTGCGCGCGTCAGGGTCGGCGTTCGCGACTTTCTCCGCGGCGTTGATGGTCATCAGGCGCGCGCTTTGGATGTCCATGTAGCTCTCGGCGATGAACCCTTGGATGAACTGCTTGTCCTTTAATAACCCGCCGTGGACTTGGCGCACCAGGGCGCGCTCGATCATGAGGTCAAAGGCCCGCCACATCTGGCCGATCGAGTTCATGCAGTGATAGACCCGCCCGGCCCCGAGACGGTCCTGGGCGGCCTCGTGGCCCTGGCCGACGAGCCCGAGCGTGTTCGAAATGGGCACGCGCACGTTCTCGTAGCGGATCTCGCAGTGATCCGACGTGGCGTGGCCAAAGATGCCGATGTTGCGCACGATGTTCACCCCGGCGGTGTCACTGGGCACGATGATCTGGCTCATGCGGCCCGGCGTCCCCAGTTCCCCCGAGGCGTCGTTGGCCCGACACATCACGATAAAGAAGTTGGCGTTGATGCCGTTCGACGTGAACCATTTGTGTCCGTTGATCACCCAGTCGTCGCCGTCGCGCACCGCCTCGGTGGTGATCGAGCGCGGATCGGACCCGGCGTGCTCGGGTTCGGTCATTGAAAAACCCGACTCCATCTCGCCCGCAATGAGTGGCAGGAGCCACTTTTGCTTTTGTTCTTCGGTGCCGTACTTCACGAGGATGCTGGCGTTACCCGAGTTGGGCGCGGCGATGCCGAACAGCGTCGGTCCACCCACGCCGTAGGCGAGGACCTCGTACATGTAGGCCAGCGAAAGAAAATCCAGCCCCGCGCCGCCGTACTCCTTGGGCAGGTGCGGCGCCCACAGCCCCGCCTGGAAGACCTTGGCCTTGATCTGCTCGCGCAACTCGATGCTCTGACGCCGGCTGGTCTCGCGCTCCTCTTTTTCGAGGCCCGACCCGTAGCGCGATCGCCACAGCGCCTCCTCGTTGGGCAGTACTTCAGCGTTGATTAAGTCGGCCGTGCGCCGACGCAGGTCGTTGATGTGGGGGTCGAGCCCCGGGATGGGCGTCACGTTGATGGCCATGAAAATCTCCTCGTCAATGCATAGGGTTCACTTCATTGATTGTGACATCTCGGGCGAATGCCCGGTGAGCGAATTCATCGACTTGTTCTAGACAATATCTTCTCTTCAAGGTTTCTCTACTTTTGGGCGAGTGCTGCGACCGAGTGGTTCTAGGCCGTAGCCGGTGGGGTACGACTCCAGCGCGTTGAATTAACTCGTCTTCATTTGAGTAAGTAAATGCCCTACGTTGGCGACACCACCGGTAGGCCGGCTTTCGCGGCGGCTGCGCAGAGGCGAACGTCGTAGGCGACGAAATCGGTGAGGTCCTCCTTCAAAGATAACGCGCTGGCGAGGTGGATGGCATCGAGACTTCGCAGTTCGCGGGGAACCAAGATTGCGGCCTGCTCAACGATTGCGTGATCAATGGGCACGAGGTCGATCCCGTCCAGCATTCGCCGGGCGTCACCAACCAGTGATTCGTCGATTCGCTGGCATGTGCGAAGTAACTCAACGGTTGATAGATCGCTACTGACTTTAGGAATTTCGGTCTTTAGGGTTAGCCATTCGGTGAGCGCGTTGCTCTCAGGCTCGTCGAACAGTAGCTTCACGAGAGCTGACGCGTCGATGTAGATCACGCCAATCGATCCTCGCGCAGTTCATTGAGTTCCTGCGATGCGGCGTTCTCAGTATGTGCCACGTGTCGGTGTGCAGGGAGTTGCAGTGGGCCCCTCGCCGGAATGAGGCGGCCTGTGGCGATGAGTCGGTCCCGGGACGCAATGGCTGGAGTCGGTGATACCAACAGGGCGATAAGTTTTCCGCGTTCGGTTACTTCGACCACTTCACCCGCCTTAACTCGCGCAAGGTAGCGGCTCGCGTGCTGGCGAAGCTCCCTTATGCCGATTCGGGTCATACAAAGATAGTAGCACAATAAGTGCTACTATCTGTCATAACATGGTTGCTCGCGCGCTCGCTGCCCATCCAATTATGTCTGGGTAAGCCCACAACGGGCTGGGGGCGCGATTGATAAGGCGTTCAGCATTCTGAAAGAGTCACTCGATCTCCGTTGCTCGCTTGGCCGCCAAGGTGCCGAGAAGTGGGCGTTGATGCTTCTGAGTATCAGCGTTCAATCCCGTGATCGTCGCGGTCCTTCTCACGTGAGCGTTCAAGGACTTGGCGAAGAATCGGGAGCACGGCGCGGTCCTTTTCGCGACCAGCCGCCTCTTTTGAGCGGATGACGTCGGCGAGGGAGGCAACAAAGATTTTCAGTGTGCTTGTTATCTGCTCTCGTGTGGCCGAGCGTCGCAAGTCGCTGTAGCCTCGTGTCCCGTCTGGAAGAAGTGCAATGTCCAGATATCCGTGTTTGGTTACGAAGGTCCAGGTTGTACCTTGCTCGAACGTTCGCTCATCAAGTGATATAGCCAACGGTTCTTTCATATCCGGAATCCGAAGCTTGGCGTCGAGTTCCCTCAGCGCAGCTGCCAGTTTCGAGAAGTTCTCACGGGTGCGAGCAGGCGTGACGTCGACATCACGAGTGACGTAGGGCGATCCACGCAACTCGGCAGCGAGTCCACCGATGACGACGTAGAGCACCCGGTGACGCTCGAGTACTTCAAGAATTTCGCTGGGACGATAAGGAGCCATTTCAGTCATGACGGCCATCCATCAGTTGCTCGCGACGATCGTGGAATCTGACGCGTGCCATGAGATCGGCGAATCGCTCGGAAGGTGTCATTCGAAGATGTAGGTCAATGATCGTCACGTTCGAATCATCAAACTTGGACATGGAGAAGGTGAGATCTAATCCACACGCGCGCACCACCTCACGTACGGTCTCAAGGCTCGGCGATACGTCGTCACGTTCCCAGCGGGCTATGACGGATTGCGCTTTGCCGAGGCGTGCGCCCAATTCGGCTTGCGTTAGGCCCGTCCGCAATCGAGCTTCTTTGATTAGGTCTCCGCTCATCACGTAATCAGCATAGTACATATATGTTATATCTAGGGATTTACCACCTATAACTGTTACATGAATGCCAAAGGTCGTTGGCCGGGCTCTTTTTGGCCAGAGATTTTCATCCCGGCGCTGCAGGCAACTCGCCCTCTGCACCCTTGTCACTGACGAGTCTTGGATGGCGGAGTACGGGTTCGTATTGAGTGATTCGAGGTCCATCCACCGCGGGACGGACCCGCAGACTTGATCCGCCGTGCCTCGATCGGTGAGTACATGATTTTGGCGGCGCTGAAGTGAATCGCTTCTGCTGGTTGTGAAGTGGTCTGCGTATGCCCGAATCTCTGCCCCGCGCCAATCCCTACGCGATCTCGGACCAAGGCGAGCAGTGGGTCGCCAAACCCTGCGTGTCGTTCGGCGCTTCAAATTCGAGGAGCGGTAGTGTTGAAAACCGTCCTCTACGCTGGTCGGGTGGGAAACGTCTTAGGCATCGAAACGAGCTGTGATGAGACGGCCGCGGCCGTCGTCGACGAGAGCTTTCACGTCCTCTCTTCAGTCGTGGAGTCCTCCATCGATCAACATCGCGCCTTTGGTGGGGTGGTGCCCGAGCTGGCCGGGCGCGCGCACGTCACCACCATCGCGTCCGTGATTCGCCGGGCCCTCGACGAAGCGGGACTCGACCCTAGGGCACCTGATCTCGAAGGAATCGCCGTCACGAGCGGTCCGGGACTGGTCGGCTCGCTGTTAGTCGGGCTCTCGACAGCGAAGGCGCTCGCGTTGGTCTGGGACGTGCCCTTCGCGGGCGTGAACCACCTCGAGGGTCATCTCTTCGCGCCCCTACTCGAATCGAACGGTCTCGAATGGCCATTGATGACGCTGCTAGTTTCGGGCGGCCACAGCCTTATCGTTCTCCAGCGCGCACCCGGTGAGCACGAAGTCCTCGGCGAGACCATCGACGACGCCGCTGGCGAGGCCTACGACAAGGTCGCGCGCTGGCTCGGACTGGGCTATCCCGGGGGGCCCGAGATCGACCGGTTGGCGAACGAGGGATCACCCGGCGCGCTGAAACTGCCCGTCTCGATGATCGGAGAGGACTTCGACTTCTCGTTTTCCGGTCTCAAGACGGCGGTCGTTCGCGCGACGGAACGCCACCCCGACGTGGCGATTCCCGACGTGGCGGCGTCGTTCCAGTTCGCGCTCTGTGAGCAGTTGTTGCGAAAGCTCCGCCAAGCGCTCGAGCGCTACGACGTCAATGGTGTCTCCTTGGCGGGTGGCGTCGCGGCGAACTCTGCTCTACGAGTGGGCGTCACGCAGCTCGCGAGAGAGTTTGGTGTGGCGAGCCACCTGCCGACGATGGCTATGTGCACCGATAACGCGGCGATGATCGCCGCGGCTGGGCTCTATCGACTGCGCGCCAGCGGCCCTAGCGAGTTGAATCTGTCGGCCCGTCCGAACTGGCAGTTGGCGGACGTGACGTGAGCGAGACCGGGGTGTCCCTCGACGTTACGAGCGTCGACCCGGATCCCTTCGCTCAGTTTCAACTGTGGTTCGACGAAGCGCGCCCGCTCATGCATGAGCCCGAAGCAGTAGTGCTCGCGACGGCGACTCAGAACGGTATGCCCAGCGCGCGCATGGTGCTGTTGCGCCTGCACGACGGGCGTTCGTTTGGTTGGTACTCCAACTACGAGTCGAGAAAGGGCGACGAACTCGCGGCCAACGCCCACGCCGCGCTCCTGTGGTACTGCGAGCCCTTGGGCCGCCAGATCCGCGTCGAAGGCGACGTCGAAAAGATGAGTCCGCTAGTATCCGACGCCTACTTCGCCACCCGTGCGCGCGCCAGTCAACTCGGCGCTCGGGCCAGCGATCAGAGCCGTCCCCTCGAGAGTCGCGCCGCGCTCGAAGAGCGCGTCGACGAGCTGCGTAACGACTACGAGGGCCGCGACGTGCCCCGCCCCGACTACTGGGGTGGCTACCGCTTGACGCCGAGTCGCTTTGAGTTCTGGCAGCACCGCGACGATCGGCTGCACGATCGAGTGATCTATCTCTTGGAGGACTCGACCTGGCGACGCGAACGTCAGTCGCCTTGAGCCTTTGTGGCTCGGGTGTGGGCCCTAAGGCTGGTGCGCAACTCGAGGGGACCCACCACACCGACAGTGAATGTCGACACGACCCCGGCCAGTTGAAAGATCGTCCTGGGCGCCAGCACCGTCAATAACAGCCCCCCGAGCACCATCGAGCCGATCTCCGCGCTGGTGAACATCGCGCCCGTCGCGGCAAAGACGCGGCCGCGAAGATGCTCGGGCGTCTGCACCGCGAACAGCGTCGACGCCGCGACGTTCACTATCCCCACGGCCACTCCCGTTACCGCCATTAAAGGAAAGACGTAGACAACGTGCTCCACGAGTCCGACCGAGCCGAGCAGGACACTGATTGCAGCGACGCAAAGAAGCGCGGTGCGAACAAGTGTCAATGGATCTTGTTTCAGACGTCGCGACGCCAGCGCGCCGATGACGCTGCCGACGCCAAAACTCGTGCCCACGAGCCCGTAGAAGAAGGCACTGGCGTGCAGCGTGCGCGTGATGAAAAAAACTTCGGCGACGTTGACAGCGCCGAGCGACAACATGAAGACGCTCACTGTCACGACCACCGGACGCAGCAGGGGATCGCGAAAGAGGTGTCGGAGACCCGCGCTCAGTTCGTGCTCGGTCTTTTGAGGGTGCGCGCTTTTGGCCCGGGGGCGACGATCGCTGCTCAGCAGTAACGTGCCGACGCCGGCCAACGCGAAACTGGCCGCGTCGAGATAGAGCGGACCGCTCTGGCCAATGGCCCCGACCAAGAGTCCTCCGATCGCGGGACCGGCCGTTATCGCCACCCCCTGGACCGACTGGATCGTCGACTGGGCGACGGCGACGTTCTCTTCGCCGCTCAACGTGGGCACGAGCGCTGAGTAGCCCGGCAGGGAGAAGGCGACGCCGCAGGTGAGAAGGGCCATCAGTGAGATGGTGACAACGTTGCCGTGCCAGTAGCCGATGCCGACACATATCACGGCCTCGAGGGCGCAGAGAATCGCGAGGAAGGTCTTGGCTGGCAGGCGATCCACCACGTAGCCCGCCAACGGCGCGAGCACTACGAGCGGCAACGCCCCGGCGATCGCGAGCACGGCGATCATCCAGCCCTGGCCGTGGTGCGCGACGCGCAAAAACAGTGTGATCAGGGCAATCGAGTCGCCAAGGATGGAGAATCCCCGAAAGCCGGCGAGCAGTCGCAGGTCGTGTCGCTGCACCGAGGTAAGGGCCACCGATGAAGGCTAGAGCCCGGAGCCGGTTCCGTTGGCACTCCGCGCCGAGGGCTGCTAAATTGGCAGTCGCAAGTATCGAGTGCTAATTGCTCAGGAGGCAAGAAGAATGAAGTTGCACCCACTAGAAGACCGGATCGTCGTTCGTCCCAACACGGCCGAGGCTACGACCGCCTCGGGCCTGGTGATTCCCGACACCGCCAAAGAGAAGCCCCAGCAGGGTGAAGTGCTCGCTACCGGTCCCGGCCGGCGCGCGGACACCACCGGCGACATCATCCCCACCGGCGTGTCGGTCGGCGACACCGTCGTCTACTCGAAGTACGGCGG
>PLBM01000001.1:0-1256 GCA_003134515.1 Acidimicrobiaceae bacterium
CGACACGTCCTCGCCGTTGGCGACGGCTTCGCCGCCGAAGCCGTGAATCTCCTCGACCACCTCCTCGGCCGGTCCCGACGAAATGCCTTCGCCGTCGAGGTCGGCCCCGAGGTCGTTGACGACCACCCGTGCACCTTGACGAGCCAGCTCCATGGCGTGTCCCCGGCCGATGCCGCGCCCGGCCCCGGTGACGACGCAGACACGTCCTTCGCAGATTTGCATCACGTCACCTTTGCGTCGCGCTGGGGTCCCCGGGGGAGACCCAGAGCGCGCTCGCCGATGATGTTCTTTTGGATCTGACTGGTGCCGGAATAGATGGTCCCGGCGCGGCTGGCGAAGAAGACGTCTTGCCACTCGTTGGTGGCGTACCCCTCGCCGTCGGGGCGAATCATGGCGTCGGCGCCCACGACGTCGAGGGCGAGTTCCCCGAAGGTCTTGTGATACTCGCTCCAGAAGAGCTTCGAGATCGACGCCTCGGGTCCGGGCTGGCGACCCTCGGCCAACGACGCGAGGAGCCGCAGCCCCGCGTAGCGCATGAGTTGCACCTGGGTGAAACACCAGGCGAGACGTTGACGGATCAAAGGGTCATTCGCCTTCCCGTTCTTGCGCGCCAGCCCGATGAGGTCCCACAGCTCCTGCTCGAAACCGAGGTGTGCGGTCGTGGCGTTGCCCCCGCGCTCGAAGCCGAGCGTCGTCATGGCCGGCGCCCACCCGTTGTCGAGGCCCCCGATCACGTTGAACAGAGGGGCCCGCGCGGCGTCTAAGAAGTCCTCGCAGAATCCCGACGCGCCCGACATCTGGCGCAGTGGTCGCACCGTCACGCCGTTCTCTTGGGAGAAGGGCACCAAGACGTAGGAGAGGCCGCGATGTTTCGGCACGTCGGGATTGGTCCGGCAGAGCACGAAGATCATGTTGGCGTTCTGCGCTCCCGAGGTCCAGGTCTTTTGGCCCGTGATCACCAGCTCGTCGCCGTCGACGACACCTTTGGTCTCAACGGCCCCCAAGTCGGACCCGTGGTTGGGCTCGGAGTAGCCCTGGCAGTACACGTCCTCACCCGACACGATTCGCGGCAAAAAGTAAGCCTGCTGTTCGGGGGTGCCGTGGACCATGATGGGCGGGCCAACGAGCGTCTCGCCCATGCCGCGGCGTACCGCGGGCACACCTTGACGACGGAGCTCCTCGTTGAACACGGCGAATCGAATCGAGTCCCAGCCTCGACCGCCGAACTCCTCGGGCCACTGGGCGCAAATGAGATT
>PLBM01000001.1:1351-3081 GCA_003134515.1 Acidimicrobiaceae bacterium
GTGGTCGCTTCTCCTTCATACACCCGCAGCCGCGGCGGTGCCGAGAATCAGGGTTCCGGCGGCCATGAACATCCCGCCCACTCCCTGGGCCAGACTGATCTCGACGTTCGGGACCTGCGCTGACGCCTCGCGGCGCAGTTGGCGAACCGACTCTTGCACCAAGAACATCCCGTACATCCCGGTGTGGGTGTAGGAGAGGCCCCCGCCGTTGGTGTTCATCGGCAAAGAGCCGCCCGGCGAGGTGTGGCCCTCGGCGATGAAGGCGCCCGCCTCGCCCCGGCCGACGAAGCCAAGGTCTTCGAGCCCGTAGATCGGCAGATGCGCGAACGCGTCGTAGACCATCAGGTGGTCGACGTCCTGTGGTCCGACGCCGGCTTCGGCGAAGGCGCTTGCCGACGAAAGCCGGAAGGCCTTCGAGGTCGTGAAGTCCTCCATCATCGAGACCAGCGGCGTCTCGGCCGCCTCACCGGTACCGAGCACGTAGACGGGGGGCTTGGGACCGGGCATCGACCGGGCCCGCTCGGCCGACGTCACGACCAAAGCGCCACCGCCGTCGGTGACGAGACAGCATTCGAGCAGATGCATCGGATAGGCGATCAGCCGAGAGGCCAACACGTCTTCGACGGTTAACGGTTCGCGGAACATCGCGCGTGGCACGTCCGCCGCCCACTTCCGTTGCGCGACGGGAACCGAGGCCAGTTGCTCGTGCGTGAGGCCGAACTCTTTCATGTAGCGCAGTACGCCCAGGGGGAACATGGTGGGCGGCCCGAGGGTTCCAAAAGGTGCTTCGAACTGTCCCTGGGGCGACGTCGGATCGGCCACGCGCGGGGGCATGCCGACGCGCGAGCGACCGGACTCGCCGTGGGTGATGAGCACCACCTCGCACAGTCCGGCGCTGATGGCGGCGGCGGCGTGACGTACGTGGAGCAGGAACGAACAGCCACCCACGGTGGTGGCGTCGACGTACGTCGGGGCGATGCCCAAATAGTGCGCGACGGCAATGGGTGAGTGTCCCGCCGCGGCCACGCCGTCGACGTCGGACATCTTCATTCCGGCATCGGCCACGGCCAGACGGGCGGACTCGGCGTGCATTTCCAACGCCGATACGTCGGGTACGACGCCGATGCGGGTCGTCTCGGCCGCGCCGACGATGGCGCTTTTGGCCCGCACGCTCATGAGTCGCTCCGCGGACGAAAGACCGGGACGCTCTGATCGCCGCGNNAGCTCCACGACCGCGATGGCGTAGGGCACTTCGTCGGCGAAGCCCGGTGCGGGGCGGTGACTGATCAAGTAGGTGTGCAATCGGGCCTGTCCCGACGCTCTCTCCCACGACACGTCCGTCGACGAGCAATGGGGACAGCTCGGACGCGGGTAGAAGTACGCCTGGCCGCACGCGCGGCAACGCTGGATGCGAAGCTCACCGAGTTTGGTCCCTTCCCAATAGTGCTCGGTCTCGGGGGTCGGTTTCGGCGCGGGCTTGTGCTGGTGGTCGTCGATCGGCACTACGACATCTCCGACGATCCGGCAGTGTTGACGGTGATACCTAACTCGTTTAACAGGTCCTGACTGTAGGCAATGCGTCCGGTGCGTGACCTCGGCGCCACGCTGCAAAGGGCCAGGGCGGCCTCGGCCATCACTTCGGGCGCCTCGACGACTTGGTTGGGGTCCCCGGTGACCAGATGGTGGAACACCGTGCCCGGCGTCGGGACGACGCGATTGGGCGAGAGGGC
>PLBM01000100.1 GCA_003134515.1 Acidimicrobiaceae bacterium
CTGCTGGCCCAATCCTTTGGCGACGAATCGAACGGCCGAGGCGCCCGCGATCAAGAGCACGAACGCGGCACTCCAACCGATGACCTTCGCGTGAGTGGACGACTGGGTGATCTTGCCATAGGCAGTGCCGACGACGAGCGCAGCCAGCGCGACGACGCCCGCGACCGACGCCTTTAACCATTCGCGCTTCAATGCGTTCGTCATCTTGGGGGCCATCACTCTTGTCATTGGAGACCACTGTATAGAACTGCGGCGAGCGGATGAAAAGTGTGTATCGCTCTTCAATATTGCGCCGAGTCGCGAGCAATTGGCGTTGCTGATCACGGCTCTAGAGTGAAACGTGACCCTGCACGCCCGAAAGAGCTGATGACGATTCACGACACCGAAATCATTCGCACCGAGGAACTCACCAAGGTGTATCCCGGGATGGACGTCGCCGCCGTGGACGCTTTGAATCTGAGAGTCCATCAAGGCGAGATCTTCGGCCTCCTGGGACCCAACGGCGCGGGCAAGACCACGACGGCGGGCATCTTGACCACGCGCGTCGTCCCGACTTCGGGCAACGCGTACGTCGCGGGCGTCAACGTTCGAAAACACCCCTCGCTGGTGAAACAGGTGTCGGGCATCGTGTCCCAACAGAACACCCTCGACCGCCAACTCACCGTGCGGGAGAACCTGTACTTCCACGGCCGGCTCTTTGGCATCGGTGCGAAGGAGTCGCGTCGTCGCAGCGACCAGCTCTTAGAGCAGTTCGCTCTCTCGAGGTGGGCGAAGGCGTCGGTCTACGCCCTCTCGGGCGGCATGGCCCAGCGCCTTATGGTGGCCCGCGCAATTTTTCATTGGCCCGCGGTGCTCTTCATGGACGAACCGACGGCCGGCCTCGATCCCCAGAGTCGCCTCGCGCTGTGGGACATGCTGCGCGGACTCAATCAGTCGGGTCAGACCGTCGTCTTGACAACGCACTACATGGAAGAGGCCGATCAGCTCTGTGATCGGGTGGCGATTATGGATCACGGTCGGATCTTGGCGCTCGACACGCCGACCAAGTTGAAGCAGAGCACGGGAGCGGACACCATCGTGACGGTGAAGGTGCAGGACGACGGCAAGAGGCTCGCGGCAGCTCTCTCGCAAGAACTCAAGGGCGTCGTGGGCACGCGCGTGCTCGACAATGTCGTCTCGCTCGACGTGCAAGGAGTTGATCGCCTCGTGCCGCGCGTGGTGAGCGTGGCCGAGAGCATCAGCGTGCAGATTCTGGACTTGGCGGTGGCGGAGCCGAGCCTGGAGACAGTCTTTATAAATTTGACGGGTAAGGAGTTGCGCGAAGTATGACCACGAACGCCATTGACGTCGCACCATCGCGCACGGTGTTGGCCGCGAGTCGCTACGCGCTCGGCGCGCTCATCTTGCGCGACCTGGTCGTACTTCGTAAAACTTTCCGCGAATTCGTGCTGCGCACGTTGATCCAGCCCTTTTTGCTCTGCTTCGTCTTTCTCTTCGTTTTTCCCAAGATCGGCCAGGCGGTGGGCGGGGCGGGGGCCCGCGGCGCGTCGAACTTTGCGACGGTGCTCGTGCCGGGGGTCGTGGGTATCTCGATCATGTTCCAAGGCGTGCAGTCGATCGCGCTCACGATGGCCCAGGAGTTTGGTTTCACGCGCGAGATCGAGGACCGGGTGCAGGCGCCGTGCCCGATATGGCTGGTCGCGATGTCCAAGGTCCTTTCTGGAGCGGTGCAGGGACTCATCGCGGCGCTGATCGTCTTTCCCATCGCCGCGGTGGTGCACGCCGCAGGCGTGACGGCCGACCTTTCGCTGCACTGGCTCGTCATACTCACGATCGTGCCGATCGCGTGCGTCACCATGGCGGGGATGGGACTCGTGCTCGGGACCTCGTTCGAGGCGCGCAATATCGGCTTGATGTTCGGCTTCGTGATACTGCCCATCACGTTTCTCGGCGGTACGTACTACCCCTGGACCCACCTGGCACCGGTCCAGGTCGGTGGATTTCACTGGCTCCAAACGCTCGTCTTGATCAATCCTTTGATCTACGTCAACGAGGGCATGCGCGCGGCCTTTACCAACGCGCCGCACATGCACCTCTACGTGGTCTACCCCGTGATGATCGGTTTCGGGACGATCTTCTTGACGCTCGGACTGCGGAACTTTCGACGCCGGGTGTTGTCCTAGCGCGAAGGACGCTCCGGGCCCTTCACCGGACGTAAATGACTGAAACGAGTATCGTGACCTTCTAATGGTGCTCTCGGATCGGTCCATCAAAGAGGCGCTCAAAAAGGGCCGACTGATCATCGAACCCTTGGGCGAGGACTGCGTCCAGCCCTCGTCGGTAGATTTGCACGTCGATCAGTACTTTCGCGTCTTTCGCAACCACTCCCAGCGCGTGATCGACGTGCGCGAGGCCCAAGAGGACCTCACCGAACTCATTGACGTGGGGACTGACGCGCCGATGATCTTGCACCCGGGCGAATTCATGCTCGGCTCGACGACCGAGCGTGTCGGACTGCCCGACGATATCGTCGGTCGTCTCGACGGCAAGAGCTCGCTCGGTCGTTTGGGCCTCGTCATTCACTCCACGGCCGGCTTCATCGACGCCGGATGGGACGGGCACATCACCTTGGAGTTGTCCAACGTGGCCAACTTGCCCATCACGCTCTATCCGGGCATGAAGATCGGTCAGATCAGCTTCTTCCAGATGACGACGCCGGCNNTACTCGGAGAACTTCAAGAAGTAGTCGCGATGACACTAAAGGGCGCCCCGTGCTTGCTCGAATCCTGATCGGACTGGCCATTACCGTCGTCGCCTTTGGCGTGGCGGGACGGCGCATCTACTGGCTGTCGCGCTTGATACGCGCCGGACAACCCGCGCCGCGGCGCTGGCAGGGATTTCGAAAGGTCACCGACGCTGAGGTCGTGGAGGTCGCCGGTCAACGAAAACTGCTGCGCTGGACGGTGCCGGGACTCGCGCACTTCTTCACGATGTGGGGCTTTACCGTGTTGATGACGACGATCCTCGAAGCCTACGGTGCGCTCTTTCAGCGCAGTTTTCACATCCCCTGGATCGGCCAGAGCAACTGGCTGGGCTTCGTGGAGGACTTCTTCGCGACGGCGGTCTTGGTGTCACTCTTCGTCTTCGCGATGATTCGCGTGAAGAACGCGCCGGCGCGCAAGGAACGGGCCAGCCGCTTTTACGGCAGTCACACCCGGGCGGCCTGGATGGTCTTGGTGATGATCGCGCTCGTCATCGTGACGTTGCTGCTCTACCGTGCCGCGCAGATCAATGCCGGCCACTTCCCTTACGGCCAGTCCAAGTGGACCTTTTCTAGTCACGTGGTGGCGACCTGGTTGCGCCCGCTCGGCGTGGGGGTGAACAGTGTCCTCGAGGCGGTCTTTCTGCTCGCCAACGTGGCCGTGATCGCCGGCTTTCTCGTCTTCGTTTCCTACTCCAAGCACTTGCACATTTTTCTCGCCCCGATCAACGTGGGCGTCTCGCGTCGTCCCCGGGCGCTCGGCGCACTCGACAAGACACCCAATATGGACATGGAGAAGGTGAGTGAGGACACGGTCTTTGGCGCGGGCAAGATCGAGGACTTCACTTGGAAGCAGATGTTGGACTTGGCGACCTGCACCGAGTGCGGGCGATGCCAGAGCGTCTGTCCGGCCTGGACGACCGGCAAGCCCCTCAGCCCCAAACTGCTCATCATGGGTCTTCGCGACAACATGTTCGTCTCGGCCGATCGATTGCTGTCCAATGAAAGCGAGGGCGCCGTCGCCACGTTGGTGCCCACCACCATCGACCCCGACGTGCTCTGGTCGTGCACGACGTGTGGCGCGTGCGTCGAGGAGTGCCCCGTCGACATCGAGCACATCGACGCCATCATCGACATGCGCCGCTACGAAGTGCTGATGGAGTCGAGATTCCCCACCGAGGCCGGTCTCATGTTGCGCAACATGGAGAACCAAGGCGATCCGTGGGGGCTGGGCTCGAGTAAACGCACCGAGTGGCTGGGTGCCTTGGACTTTGAGGTGCCGGTCTTTGACGGCGCGATTCCCGATGACATTGAGTACCTCTACTGGGTCGGGTGCGCCGGCTCGCTCGACGAGCGCGGGCGCAAGCAGGTTGAAGCCACGGCGCGCATGTTGCATCGCGCCGGGGTGAGTTTTGGCATTCTCGGCCCGCGCGAGTCGTGCACCGGCGACCCCGCGCGGCGCCTGGGCAACGAGTACCTCTTCCAAGAGATGGCTCGGGCCAACATCGCCACGTTGGATGAGGCGGGCGCGAAAAAGATCGTCGCGAGTTGTCCGCACTGTTTTAATACGATGAAGAACGAGTACCCCGCGCTCGGCGGGAACTACGACGTCATTCACCACTCGGAGTTGCTGAGTCATCTGGTCGCCTCGGGACGGCTGGTGCCGGGCGTGTCGTATCACGGCACCGTCACCTACCACGACCCGTGCTACCTCGGACGCCATAACCGCGTCTTTGACGAGCCGCGCGACGTACTCGACGCGATTCCCGGTCTCACCAAGGTGGAGATGGGCCGGTGTCGCGAGCGGGGATTTTGCTGTGGCGCGGGGGGCGCGCGCATGTGGATGGAAGAGACCATCGGTAAGCGCGTCAACATGGAGCGGACCGAAGAGGCGCTCAGTACCGGGGCCGACGTCATCTCGACGGCGTGCCCATTTTGCATGATCATGCTGGACGACGCGGTGAAGGCGATCGGGCGAGGCGACGACGTCTCGGTCCTGGACATCGCCCAGGTCGTCGAACGCTCACTGGGCTAGTTCGGCCCCGACCATCCGCGTCGCCAGTAGTTCATACTCCTGAAACACGTTGCTAACGACTATGAAATTCTGACTTGGCACACTGAACTCAACATTTGAGGTCAACGTCGCCCTCTCCTAGTTGAAAAGGAGTGGACGTGCTCACTGCGACGAGTTATATCCCCTATCCCCATTGGTTGAATCCAGCCGACAACACATGGCAACTCGTGGCCGCGACGCTGGTCGGACTGATGAGCTTGCCGGGCATTGCCGTGCTCTACGGGGGCCTGGTTCGAAAGAAGTGGATCGTCAACACCATGCTGATGGTCTTTTCGGCCTTCTCGCTCACGCTGGTGGTGTGGATGCTTTGGGGTTACAACATGGCCTTTGGGGTGTTGTCGCACTTCGGGCCGACCGGATCGTTCTGGAGCGGTTTCGTCGGACACTTCGAGCCCTTGGCGACCGCGAGTTCTGAGCAGGGTCAGGCCGTCTCGGGCGCGAACACGCTCATTCCCTTTCACTTTCCTACCGCGACGCTCGCCTACTTCCAGTTCGTCTTCGCCGCCATCACGCCCATCCTCTTTTTGGGCGGACTCGTAGGGCGACTGAAGTTCAAGGCCTGGCTGCTCATCGTGCCGCTGTGGATCACCATGATCTACTGCGTGAACGCGGCGCTGCTCTGGGGCGGGGGCTTCTTCTCCCAAAAGGGTGCGGTGGACTACTCGGGGGGGTACGTGATCCACCTCTCGGCGGGCGTCGCCGCCTTCGTGGGCGCGTGGATTGTCGGACCTCGGCGCTGGCAAGATCGAGAGAACGCCTTTCCGAGCAACCTCATGATGGTGGCCGTGGGCGCGGGCATACTCTGGCTCGGTTGGAACGGCTTTAACGGAGGTGACCCGTTCTACGCGGGCGCGGACGCGGCGTCGGCCGTGCTCAACACCAACGTCGCCACCGCGGCCGCGCTGCTCACCTGGATGTTCTGGGACATGTTCGCGTCGAAACAGAAGAAGCCGACGTTCCTCGGCGCCATCAACGGCATGATCTGTGGTCTGGTCGCGATCACGCCCGCCGCGGGGTGGGTCAACGGCACCGGCGCGTTGATCATTGGACTCATCTCGTCTTCGGTGGTGTGGGTCGCGTGGAACTACCTCTCCAAGTGCCGCCCCTTCTCCAAGGTCGACGACGCGCTCGGGGTGGTCTACACCCACGGGTTCGCCGGTCTCACGGGCGGCCTGCTCGTGGGTATCCTGGCCGACCCGCGAATGACCGAGTACGGCATTAAGGGACCGAACTACAAGGGCTCGGGTAACTTCTCGGTAGGTGGATGGTTCTTCACCCATTCGTTCCACCAACTCTGGGAGCAGTTCCTCGCCGCCATGTGGGTTATTGGCTACACGGCGGCCGGTACCGCCTTCATCTTCTATCTCGTTAAGTTTCTCCTCGGAGGTCTGCGTGAGTCTGATGACGTACTACGTGAGGGCGACATCGCCATCCACGAGGAAGAGGCGTTCCCCGAGCCGACCTTCGGCGAATCGGTCACTACCCCCAGTCACACCCACTCGGACAACGTTTAAGGAGAGATCATGAAGCTAGTTACCGCCGTCATCAAACCCTTCAAACTCGACGAGGTCAAGGTGGCCCTACAGGGCGTGGGCGTCACCGGCATGACCGTGACCCAGGCGCGAGGTTTCGGGCGCACTGGGGGGCACATCGAGATCTACCGGGGTAAGGAGTACGAGTTCGATTTCGTCGACAAGATTCGCGTCGAGATCACGTGCACCGACGAGCACGTCGAAGAGGTCATCGACGCGATCGTCAACGCCGCAAGGACCGACACCGTGGGTGACGGCATGGCGTGGGTCAGTGACGTAGAACACGTGGTACGAATTCGCACCAACGAACGAGGGCCCGAGGCCCTCTAGTTCAACCGGCCTGGCGCGCGACGGCCTCGGCCGCCTTCGCGGCGGCCTCGGGATCGCCGAGGTAGCTCGCCGCCAGGACGTTCAGTTCGCCGTCGAGGGTCAGTCGGTACGGGATGCCGGTAGGAATCTCCAGTTCGGTGATCTCGTTCTCGCCGATGTTCTCGAGCACCATGCGCAACGCGCGTATGGAGTTGCCGTGCGCCACGACGAGCACGGCGCCGCCCTGGACGCCCTCAGAACGAAGGTCTTCGCCGAGTACGTCGCGAAAGTACGGCGTCACCCGGGCGACGACGTCCTTTAAGCATTCACTCTGGGGAATGAGTTGGGCCGGTACGTCGCGGTAGCGCGGGTCGTGGTGACTGCTGCGCGGATCGGCGAGCGCCAGGGGTGGCGGCGACACGTCATAGGACCGCCGCCACAGTTTGACCTGCGCTAAGCCGAACTCCTCGGCCGTCTGTTTTTTGTCCTTGCCCGTCAAGTCGCCGTAGTGGCGCTCGTTCAGACGCCAACTTCGTCGAACCTTCAGCCACGACCGATCGGCGGCGTGCAGGGCGAGGTCGGCCGTGCGGATCGCGCGGGTGAGCAGCGAGGTGTGCACAACGCGTAGATCGAGGTCCGTTTTGCCCGCCAGGAGCCGGCCGGCGGCCCGGGACTCCTCTTCGCCCTCGGGGGAGAGGTCGATGTCCTGCCAGCCGGTAAAGAGGTTGAGATCGTTCCACTTGGAGCGTCCGTGGCGCAGAAGTATGAGGTCAGGCACCCCTTGAGCGTAGCCCTGGCACCGAAAATCACCCACTTCACCTCACCAAAGGGTAAAAATCTCAACCAGCGACGGAGAATGTCATAGTTGTTATCTTACTTATTATTTATCTTGACAAGAAGGGACTCAACTCTATAGAATGGAGTAAGAGAAATCTGGCTTCCTGGAACGTCCGGGTCGCCAGGGACAGAGTCAAGGAGTTTTCATGGCAAAGGCAGTCGGTATCGACCTCGGTACCACCAACTCAGTAGTGAGCGTGTTGGAGGCGGGTGAGCCCGTCGTTATTCCCAACGCCGAAGGTAGCCGCACCACCCCGTCGGTCGTGGGATTTTCCAAGACCGGTGAAGTGTTGGTCGGTGAAGTCGCCAAACGCCAAGCGATAACGAATCCCGACCGCACGGTTCGATCGGTGAAGCGCCACATGGGCGAAAACTGGAGTGTCAACATCGACGGCACCAAGTACACCGCCCAAGAGATCTCCGCAAGAATTTTGCAGAAGCTGAAGCGTGACGCCGAGGCCTACCTCGGCGACACCGTGACCGAAGCCGTCATCACGGTGCCGGCGTACTTCAACGACGCGCAGCGCACCGCGACCAAAGAGGCGGGACAGATCGCCGGTCTCGAAGTGCTGCGTATCGTGAACGAGCCCACCGCCGCGGCGCTGGCTTACGGNNAAGTCCACCCACGGTGACACCCACCTCGGGGGCGACGACTGGGACGACGCCGTCATGGCGTGGCTCGTCAAAACCTTCAAGGACACCGAGGGCGTCGACCTCTCGGCCGACAAGATGGCCGTGCAACGACTGAAGGAAGCGTCGGAGAAGGCGAAGATCGAGCTCTCGGCGGTGCAAGAGACCCAGATCAACCTGCCCTTTATTACCGCGACGGCCGACGGACCAAAACACTTGGACCTTAAACTCACTCGCGCCAAGTTCAACGAACTCACGGCCGATCTCGTCGAGCGCTGCCGCAAACCGTTCGACCAAGCGATCAAGGACGCCGGACTGACCTTGGACAAGATCGACCACGTCATCATGGTCGGGGGTTCGACGCGAATCCCCGCGGTCCAAGACCTCGTGATCAAGGTCACGGGTAAAGAGCCCAACAAGAGCGTGAACCCCGACGAAGTCGTCGCCATTGGCGCGGCCGTGCAAGCGGGCGTGTTGAAGGGCGACGTGAAGGACATTCTGCTCTTGGACGTGACGCCGCTGTCGCTCGGCATCGAGACCAAGGGTGGCGTGATGACCCGGATCATCGAGCGCAACACCACAATCCCGACCAAGAAGTCACAGACCTTCACCACCGCCGACGACAACCAGCCCTCGGTGGAAGTGCACGTGTTGCAAGGTGAGCGCGAGATGGCGTCCTACAACCAGACGCTCGGCAAATTCCAGTTGGTGGGCATACCCCCCGCGCAGCGGGGCGTACCCCAGATCGAGGTCACCTTTGACATCGACGCCAACGGCATCGTGCACGTCTCGGCGAAGGACCAGGCCACGGGCGCGACCCAGTCTATGACCATCACCGGCGGTTCGTCGCTCTCCAAGGACGAGATCGACCGCATGGTTCGTGACGCCGAGACCCACGCCGAAGAGGACCGTACCCGTCGCGCCGAAGCCGAAGTGCGCAACAACGCCGACGGGTTGGTCTACCAGACCGACAAGCTGCTGAAGGACCAAGCGGAGTCCTTTCAGGGCACCGAGCGCGAAGACGTCGAAGGCGCGCTGGCGACGTTGAAGGAGTCCCTCGCGGGCACCGACATGGACGCGATCAAGGGAGCCACGGACAAACTGCTCTCGGCCAGCCAGAGCTTCAGCCAACGTCTCTACGAAGAGGCCGCCAAATCCAATGCCGCAGAGCCCGCGGCCCCGGCTGGCGACGATGACGACATCGTCGACGCGGAGATTGTCGACGAAGCGTGAGCGACGACGTGGTAGAGAACGAGTCGGTGGTGCCGTCGAGCGACGACGCCACCGAAGCGTTCGACGATCGCAGTGAGGCCGAGCGACAACGCGACGAGTACCTCAACGCGCTGCAACGCCTCCAAGCTGAGTTTGAGAACTATCGAAAGCGCGTCGCGCGCTCGTCCGAGGACGCCGCGACGCGTTCCACCGGACAGATGGTGGCGAAGTTGTTGCCGGTACTGGACGCCTTCGATCTTGCTCAGGCGCACTTCGTCACGTCGCCCGGCTCAGAGGCCGAGGCCCTCGATCAAGCGCGTGGACTCATGCTCGACACGCTAAAACGAGAAGGTCTCGAGCGCATCGACGCCATTGACGTGGTGTTTGATCCCCACGTGCACGACGCGGTCGCGCACGTAGAAGGTGACGGTGCGAGCGACGGGCCACAAGTCGTTGAACTTCTTCGAGCGGGTTATCGCTGGAAGGGCGTCGTGCTACGTCCGGCGATGGTGAAAGTTCGAGGGTAGTGAGTCGCGATGGCCGAACGTGAGTGGTTCGACAAGGACTACTACAAGGTCTTAGGTCTCACGTCGAGTGCGACCGATAAAGAGATCACCCGCGCGTACCGAAAGTTCGCCAAGCAGTACCACCCCGACACCCACCCCGGATCGGAAGAGAAGTTCAAGGAGATCTCGGGCGCCTACGACGTGTTGGGCGACGACGTGAAGCGTAAGGAGTACGACGAGGTGCGCCGACTCGGTCCCGCCGCGAGCGGTCTCGGCGGCCCGGGCGCGGGCGGCTTCAACTTTCAAACGGGCGACTTCTCGGACTTGGGCGACGTCTTTGGCGGGTTGTTTGGCGGATCAAGGCGTCCGCGCGCCCAGCGCGGCGCGGACCTAGAAACAGCTCTGCACCTGGGATTTCGCGACGCGGTGATGGGCGTGACGACGACCGTCAGCCTGCCGAGCAACGAGGCCTGTCACACCTGTAGGGGAACTGGCGGCGCGCCGGGCAGTGAGTTTGTTACTTGCGAACGATGTCACGGTCGAGGGGTCATCAACGACGATCAAGGTCCCTTCGCCATGTCGAGTGTCTGTCCAATCTGTCAGGGCCGCGGCGGTCGTTTCGCCTCGCCCTGTCCGACCTGTCACGGCACCGGTCGTGAGCCTTCGTCACGGCGCGTCAACGTTCGCCTGCCGGCCGGCGTGATTGACGCACAACGTATTCGCCTGAAGGGCAAAGGCAATCTCGGCACCCATGGCGGACCGGCCGGCGACCTCTTTGTCGACGTGCACGTCACGTCCGACACGCGCTTTGAGCGGCGGGGACGACACGTCACCACGACGGTCAAAGTGCCGCTCACCCAAGCCATGCTCGGCACCACCATCGAAGTACCGACGTTGGACGAGCCGGTGACGCTCAAGATTCCCGCTGGCACCCAACCCGGTACCACGATGCGCGTGAAGGGTCGGGGGGTTCCCGCTAGTGGCAAACACGCTGCGGGCGATCTCTTGGTGTCGGTGAGCGTGTCGGTGCCCAAGAAGTTGACCAAACAACAGCGGGGCCTCGTCGAGCAACTGGCGAGCGCTCTGAAAGAAGGTGACGAATGAGTCAACGTCCACCAATCAACGCCGTCTATGTGATCTCGGTGTTCGCCGAGCTCGCCGGCGTTCATCCCCAGACCCTGCGCAACTACGAGCGAAACGGACTGCTGAGCCCCCAGCGAACTAGTGGCGGGTCGCGGCGCTTCTCCGATGAGGACCTGGCGGCGCTGCGCCGGATTCAAGTACTCACCAACGAGGGGGTCAATCTCGAGGGCGTGAAACGCATCATGGCGCTCGAAGTGGAACTGATGAGTCTGCGAGACGAGATGAGTTCGCTCTTGGATCAGGCCCGCGCCAACGTTGAACAGACGCATCGTCAGTATCGACGTGATCTGGTGCCCGTGCAGAACACGCTCTCGCTGATCGTCAAGGCTCCTCGTCGCGCGCGCGGCACCGCCTAGTCCCACGACACCCTCGAAGAGCGCGTTGATGCGCTGAGAAGCGGAATTCGATTTTTCTTACGGTAGGCTTTCGTTGCAACGAGGCCGTCTTGAGGGAGTCAAGTGCCCGCATCCGTGGTAGTCGGAACCCAGTGGGGCGACGAAGGTAAAGGCAAAATCACCGATCTCCTAGCGAGCGAGATGGACATGGTCGTTCGCTACCAGGGCGGCCATAACGCGGGCTATCGCATCGTGGTAGACGGCGAGGCTTTCTCCTTGCAACTCGTCCCCTCGGGCATTCTCTACGCGCATATCACCCCGGTCATTGGTAACGGCGTGGTGATCGACCCCGCGGTGTTGCTCGACGAACTGGACCGACTCCTCGAGCGCGGCGTCGACGTCTCGCGCCTCGTCGTGTCAGGAAACGCCCACCTGATCATGCCCTATCACCAAGAACTCGACCGTTTGACCGAGCGGTTCTTGGGCAAGAACGCACTCGGCACCACCAAGCGCGGGATCGGACCGGCCTACGCGGACAAGTCCTCTCGCGTGGGGCTTCGCGTGCAGGACCTGCTCGATCCGAAAATCTTTCGTGAAAAACTCGACCTGGTATTGCACGAGAAGAACCTGATTCTCACCAAGATCTACAACCGCCCGGCCCTCAACGCCAAGGACATCGCCTCGAAGTACCTTGACGAGATGGCGCCGCGTTTGGCGCCGATGATCGCCGACACCGTGGGCATCGTGCACGACGCGCTCGAAAAAGGCCAACGCATTCTCTTAGAGGGCACCCAGGCCACCTTCCTCGACCTCGACCACGGCACCTATCCCTTTGTGACCTCGTCCAATCCCGTCGCGGGCGGCGCGTGCGCGGGATCGGGACTGGGTCCGCGCGATTTGACTCGGGTCGTCGGTATCGCCAAGGCCTACGTGACGCGCGTGGGTGCGGGACCGTTCCCGACCGAGCTGGACGGCGAGCTGGGAGAACTTTTGGTGGAGCGGGGCCACGAGTTCGGCACCAATACGGGACGGCGGCGTCGCGTCGGATGGTTCGACGCGGCTCTAGCGCGCCAGGCCGCTCGGCTCAACTCGCTCAGCGAGATCGCGCTCACGAAACTCGACGTGCTCGACACCCTCGACGAGATAAAGGTCTGCGTGGGCTACGAAGCGAAGGGCGTTCGCTACAACTTCCCGCCCTATCACCAGTCGGTCTTTCACGAAGTGACCCCGGTCTACGAGACCGTACCCGGCTGGCAGAGTGACGTCACCTCGGTGACCACGTACCAACAGCTGCCAAGCGCCGCGAAGAATTACGTGAAGTTCCTGGAGGAGGTGACCGGCGTCACCATCTCGGTGGTGGGCGTGGGGCCAGGGCGAGAGCAGTTCGTTCGACCGTCGTGAGGCGTTGCGTCGTGGTCGGTTCGGGCGCGCGCGAGCACGCGCTGGCGTGGGCGTTGGCGAAAAGTGCCGACGTCGTGGTAACCCCGGGCAACGCCGGTATGACAGCGCACGGCTTGGTCTGTGTGAGTACTCCGGCCAGTGAACTTGAATCCGAACTCTTCGTCATTGGACCCGACCAATTCGTCGTTGACGGACTGGCCGATGAACTGCGCGCGCAAGGTAAGACGGTCGTGGGTCCGGGCGCGGACGGCGCGCGCCTCGAAGGATCCAAGGCTTTCATGAAGGAGTTTCTCACCGCGGCCGGCGTGCCGACGGCCGCGTACGGCGTCTTTGACGATGAGGAGGCAGCCCTCGCGTTCTTGGCGACGATGACGCCGCCCTACGTCATTAAGACCGACGGGCTCGCGGCCGGCAAGGGCGTGCTCGTCACTCACGACCTGGCGGCTGCGACGACCGACGTTCGCGAAAAATTGAGCGGCGCGGCGTTCTCTGGCGCGGGTACGACGGTGGTGATCGAAGAGGGGCTCGAGGGCGAGGAGTGTTCCTTGTTCGTCCTGTGTGACGGCACGGACGCGCTCTGTCTCGTGCCGGCCCAGGACTTCAAGCGAGTTGGCGACAACGATCAAGGACCCAACACCGGGGGAATGGGCGCGTACGCCCCGATGATGGCAATGTCGAGTCAACGAATTGACGAGATCGTGCGTCTGATCGTCACGCCCACGCTGAGTGAACTCAAACGACGCGGCATCGACTACCGCGGCGTCTTGTACGCGGGGCTCATGGTGAGTCCGGCGGGAGTGAAACTTCTCGAGTACAACGTTCGCTTCGGAGACCCCGAGGCCCAAGTGGTGGTCCCGCTCTACGGCGACGGGCTCTATGACCTGTTGTTGCGCGTCGGCGAAGGGCGCTTGGCCGGCGCGAGCGCGGTGCCTACGGGCGCAGCGGTGACCGTGATTCTGGCTTCGGCGGGGTACCCCCAGAGTCCACGAACCGGTGAGGTCATCCACGGACTCGGTCCCGACGGACAACTGGCCACGCCACTGGAGAACGTGATCATTTTTCACGCCGGCACGACCCGTAACGGCGAGGGTCAGTTCGTCACGAGCGGCGGACGGGTGCTCGCGGTGACGGGTCTCGGGGCCAACGTGGCCGAAGCGCGCCGTCGCGCTTACGAGGGCGCGTCCCTCGTAAACTTTAAGGGAAGCGTCCGCCGCAGCGACATCGCTCGTTTGGCTTCAGAGGGAGAGAAGTGATTCCGAGGTACGCACCCCAAGACGTCGCGGCGCTCTTTAGTGACGAGCACCGTTTTGACACGATGCTCGAGGTCGAACTGCTCGCCGCCGAGGCGCTCGGCGAACTCGGTGTCATGGCGAAAAGGGACGTCACGGCACTTCGCGCGCGCCGACCGGTCGTTGACGCTGCGTTCGTTGAGGCGGTGAATCAACGTGAAGCAATCACCAATCACGACACCGCGGCCTTTGTTGACGTGGTCCAGGAACGTATCGGCATGCCCGAGGGGACGTGGGTGCACTACGGACTGACCTCGTCCGACGTGGTGGACACGGCCCTGTGCGTCATCTTGACCGGCGCCATGGACGTCGTCATCAGTGAAGTCACGGCGCTGCGCGACGCGTTGACGCGCCGCGCATTTGAGAGCGTGGACCTGCCCATCGTGGGGCGAACGCACGGCATGCACGCCGAACCCACGACGTACGGCGCGAAGTTTGCGCTCTTCGCGCTGCAGGTCCAGCGCGACCTTGAACGTTGCACACGCGCTCGCGCCGTCATCGCGGTGGGCAAGTTGAGTGGGGCCGTCGGCACGTTCTCCAACGTCGACCCCTTCGTCGAGCGCTACGTCTGCGAGCGGCTCGGTCTCGCGCCGGTACCCGCGACCCAGGTCATCGCCCGCGATCGCCACGCGGAGGTGCTCTACGCCTGCGCGGCGGTCGGCACGACCGTCGAACAGTTCGCGCTCGAGATTCGCCTTCTCGCACGTAGCGAAGTCGGCGAGGTCGAAGAGCCGTTCGCGCCGGGCCAGAAGGGCTCGTCGGCGATGCCCCATAAGCGCAACCCCGTCGTCGCCGAGCGCCTCAACGGGCTGGCGCGCGTGTTGCGCGGCTATCTCCAGGCCGGTCTCGAGGACGTGGCGCTGTGGCACGAACGCGACATCTCGCACTCGAGTGTCGAGCGCGTAATACTGCCCGACGCATTGCAACTCACCGTCTACATGCTTAGAAAAGCCACGTGGCTCGCCGACGGTCTCGTGTTGCACCCCGAACGTGCTCTCGAAAATCTCACCGAGGGTTCCCTAGGGCTGGTCTTCTCCCAGTCGGTGTTGCTTGCTCTCGTGGAAGCGGGCGTCGAGCGTGACGAGGCCTATCGCGTGGTGCAAGGGGCCGCACGCACGTCGATCGAAGAGCGGCGCAACTTTCGTGACGTGATCGAGGGCGACGGCGAGGTCAAGTTGAGTAGTGAGGCGCTTGACCGGGCCTTTGACCTCGATCGACTCCTGGTGCACCGGCGTCGAGTCATCGACGCCATGAGCTGGCGCGCATGAGCGAACTCGGCCTCACCCACCTGTACTCGGGCAAGGTCCGCGACCTCTACGAGATCGGCGACGACCATCTGCTCATGGTCGCCTCAGATCGCTTGAGCGCCTTTGACGTGGTGATGAACGAGCCCATACCGGAGAAGGGTCGAGTCTTGACGGGACTGACGCACTACTGGACCCGCGAGTTTGCGGGCGAACTGCCGAGCGCGCTGGTGACGTGCGATCCCGTCGTGATCAACGACTTTGTGGAGGGGTTTGTCGACGCCACCGAGCTGCACGGGCGAACAATGCTGGTGAGAAAGGCCGAGATGCTCTCGTTGGAGTGCATCGTGCGCGCTCGTCTGGCCGGCCAAGCTTACGACGAGTACGTCGACAAGGGCACCGTGCACGCGATGGCGGTCCCCGCGGGACTACAGCTCACTGATCCCTTCCCCGAGCCAATGTTCACGCCCTCGACCAAGGAAGCAGCGGGACACGATGTCAACATCGACCTCGCCACGGCGGCCACGATCGTGGGCGCCGAGCGACTACGCGAGGCCCAAGCGCTCTGCCTGGACCTCTTTGCTCGCGCCTCGAAGAAACTCCTGGACGTGGGACTCGTACTCGCCGACACCAAATTCGAACTCGGTGTCATCGACGGGCGGCTCGTGTTTTGCGATGAGGTACTCACGCCGGACTCGTCGCGCATCTGGCCGGCCGATGAGGTGCGCTCGGGCGAGGCACCGCCCTCGTTCGACAAGCAACCGTTTCGAGACTGGCTGACGGGTGCGGGCTGGGATCGCACGCCGCCGCCGCCGCCGGTGCCCGACGAGATCGTGCGTCTCACGTCGGCGCGTTACGTTGCGGCGTACGAGCGTGTCACCGGACAACTTCTCGTCGACTGGTACGGTGGCTCCAAGTGAACTATTTGGTCATCGTGGACGTCATGCCGCGCGCGGGTATCGCCGATCCCGAAGGTTCAACTATCGAGCGGGCCTTGCCGGCGTTGGGTTTTGGTGGCGTCTCGAACGTGAAGGCGGGAAAGTCCTTTCGCCTGAATGTCGAGGCTGAGAGCGAGGCCGCGGCCCTGGAAAAGGCCGCCGCGCTCGCCGAGCGACTGCTTTCGAATCCCGTGATCGAAGATGCGTTTGTGCGTTTGGGTGAGGTGGTCGGCTCGTGATGCGCGTCGGCGTGGTCGTGTTTCCCGGTTCGAACTGTGAGTACGACGCGCTCGGGGCTATGAACACCTTGGGCGCGAAGGCCGAGTTCGTGTGGCACTCCGTGACGGACCTGTCGGGCTATGACGCGATCATCTTGCCGGGGGGCTTCGCGCACGGGGACTACCTGCGCTGCGGCGCGATCGCCCGTTTCTCGCCGGTGATGGCGGCGGTCGAGCGATTCGCGGCTGAGGGGGGACCGGTGCTGGGGATCTGCAACGGCTTTCAAGTGCTGACCGAGGCCGGACTGTTGCCCGGCGCGCTGCAGAAGAACATCGGCTTGACGTTTCTCTGTCAACCCACGACGCTCGTCGTCACCTCGACCAACTCGGTGCTGACCTCGGGGGCGACGGTGGGCCAAGAGTTGGTCATTCCGATCAATCACTTCTCGGGTGCGTACACCTGTGACGACGCGACGTTCGCGTCCCTGCTCGAGCACGATCAGATCGTCCTGCGTTACAAGGACAACCCCAACGGTTCGCGCGGTGACGTGGCGGGCCTCGCCAATGAGCGGGGCAACGTCGTGGGTCTGATGCCCCACCCCGAACGCGCGATGTCGACGCTGCTCGGCAGCTCGGCAGCCATCTTGGCGGCGAGGTGGCGCACGAGCGGCGAGTAGTGCAGGAT
>PLBM01000041.1 GCA_003134515.1 Acidimicrobiaceae bacterium
CAAGTGACCTACGCCGGCAAGGCTCTCTACTGGTTCTCCTTCGACACCGCCTCCGGCCAAGTGAAGGGTAACGTGAGCGACACTTGGGGCAAGTGGTCCGACGTGGCGACGGTCAAGCCCGCGGGCGGCGGTACGACGACGACCACCGGTGGCACGACCACGACGACCGCCGGCGGCGGTGGCGGTATCGGGTTCTGATCCTTAGGTCATAGATAGGGAGTTCATCATGTCAACCGTGATCATTTCACCCACCCGCTCCCCCGAGCCAGCAGTGGCGCCGCGGTCCAGTTTTCGAACGCGTGGACCGCGGCGCTCGCTGTCGTCTCTTGTCTATTTGCCCGCGCTCTCCATAGCGGCGGTGGCCGTAATCCTTGTGGCCATCGGTTGGTCGAGTCGTTGGGGAGGCACCAGTTTCGCAAGTTCGATGACGAATCTCCGCGTCGTCATCGTGGGTCCGGTGACTCTCGCGATCCTCGCGCTCTTTTTAGTGGTGGAACGAATTCGACCCGCGCAACGTCGACCTCTCTTTGCCCGTGGGTACCGACAGGACCTGTTGTACACGGTGTTGAACGCGACGCTCGTGGTTCCACTCGTAGTTGCACTGTCCTTGTCGTTTGCCGAAATGGCCAGCAAGTCGCTCTCGTGGGTCATACTCCCGCGGATCGGATTTATTCCGCGCTGGGGCATGATCGTGGTCATATTCGTAGCCATGGACGGGTGTAACTGGTTCGCGCATTACGCCAACCACCGCGTTCGAGTCCTGTGGCGGTTCCATGAACTTCACCACTCACAAGAGGACATGAGCGTGTTGACGGTCTTTCGCACGCATCCCCTCATTCACGTGTCCTACCTCATCACGCTGATTCCGGGAATTATTCTCATCGCCAACGGCGCCATTCCGACGACCCTTTTGGTCGTCTACGCCGGCGTTGTCGCATTCGAACACTCGAACACCAATTTAAGCTTCGGACCGTTGGACCGAATCTTCGTGAGTCCGAACTATCACCGCATTCATCACCGACTTGAAGGACGCCAGGACGTGAACCTTGGCTTCGCGCTCACCATCTGGGACCAGTTCTCTCATCGAGCGATATTCCCGACCGCGGAGACGATTCGGATCGACACTGGGCTGCCAGGTCGGCCCCTCGTCGTCGAGCAAGGCACGGCACGCCCGCGCCATCTCTCGGTCTTCTTCGCCCAACTCCTCGCTCCGTTCCGTCCACTCGAGGGGCGAGGGGACCTCGCCACTCGTCCGTTCGGACTTGATGATTTTCGCGACGCGGCGATAGCCGACCAGTGGCGGCCCGAGACTTTTCAGGTCAACACCCTCCTCGAGGCCGCCGCGGAAAGCGCGACGCGATAGTGACAAGGAACTCAGTCACCAATCTCCGGCGACGGGTCCACGTGCTGGTTACGTGGATGTTCACGACCCACCCCACGGCCCTCTCGAGCGATGTCGCCCTCATCGCGGTTCGGACGGCTCTGGCGTGGATCTTCACCTACTACGGAGCGGGGAAGCTCTTCGGTGCATTCAATGGTCCGGGAATCCATCGCACGGCGATCTTTTTCTCAAGCACCGCTCACTTGCGGCCCGGCGGACTGTTCGCTGTCCTCGGGGGGGTAATCGAGTTCGGCGGCGCCATCGCTCTTGCTCTCGGACTGGGCTCGCGGTTAGCCGGAGCGGCACTCTTCGGAGACCAGGTAATGGCGATGATCACCGTCACCTGGGCGAACGGGATCAACTCAGAAACGCTGACCCCAGGATATGAGTTCAATATCGCGCTCGCCGTCCTAGCTCTCGTCATCGTGTGCCAGGGCGCAGGTCGCCTTAGTGTCGACTCTCTAATTGAGCGGCACTTTTTCCCCTCAGGGCTGTCCACCCGTCGGCGGCGACTCGCACAGAACTTAGGCAACGGTGAATGACCTGGGCCAGATGTCGACCGCAATCTCGAGTTCGTTCAAAAGCACTCCAAGGGGAATGAAACTTGAAGATCTAGGGGTACTGACATAGTGGTGAGCGGTCTGGCCCATCGGGAACGTTTCAACGTCGCATCCTTAGTGCCGAGCTACGCATTGGATGACGCGGGGACGTGTTAGCGATGACGGGACCTAGCGCTCACCGGGACAACACCCAATCGGGACGAGTTAGCATCGGACTTTCGTTACCCGAACTCTCGCAGCCTCTCTTGATAAACGATGCGCCGAGGAGGTCCACCCGGTCCCCTCGAACTGTCCTGGCCATACGAATTACGGCGAATGTCATTGGGGCGGGCGGCGCGGCGCTGTTCGCGCGGGCGGGTCTACTGCACTACCTGAGCACCCGTTCTCTGATCGGAGCGGCATTCTTCGCCGAGCAGATGTGGATCGTCGTCGCCTACCTGGTACGACGCCCGGCGAGAGTGTTGAGCCAGCGACCACGCGACTGGCTCCTCGCCTTTGGCGGCACGTTTGGCGGTGTGATGCTTAGGCCCACCGGCGCTCATCCGCATTGGGGGGTCGTCGCCGGATTCGACGTCCAAATAATCGGCCTCGCAATCTGCGTGACGTCCTTCATCGTCCTGGGTCGCTCGTTCGGCTTCGCTGCCGCCGACCGAGGCTTAGTACAGCGAGGACCGTACGCCATCGTTCGCCATCCCATATACGCCGCTTACTACTTTCTTCTCATCGGGTATCTTCTGCAAAGCCTTTCGGTGCCGAATGCCCTCGTCGTCGTGTTCGTGTGCAGCTGTAACGTCGGCCGGGCCCTGGTCGAGGAGCGACTGCTCGTTACCAGCAGTCAGTATGGCGAGTATCGGTCCCGAGTCCGCTGGAGGTTGCTCCCAGGCGTTTGGTAACGTCTGATGCTTCGATTCACGGCGCTGCGTTTATAACGCGCCCCATCGTGCAGAGTTGTGACGACCAGGCGGAGAGGCAACACTCGCGAGCGACGTCTTACTGGACGGGACGTCGCGACAGTGCCTCCGCAAATATCTGAGATCAGCTCGACATTCTCATCTCGTACCACACGCCGCCGTTCAGGTTGATGCGGTTGCCGTTGGCTTGACCCGGAGAGGAGTCGCCGACGTAGGTATAGAGAGGGTGGTTGTTATAGGTGATCTGCAGTGCGCCACCTGATCGTCTAAACGTGCCGAACTTCCCGACAACGTTGGGCGCCGCCGCGGGCTTTCCGACGACGGGTGGCCAGTACGCAGCACAGGTTCCGTAGCAGACGGACTTTGACGGCGAATCGGGCGCAAACCAGTACAGCGTGTAGCCGCGCGCGTTCGTGAGTACCGAGACCCCGTGAACATCAGCGAATTTCAAGATCACGTTTGACGCACCAGCGTTCGTCGACACCGTGCCCGTGATGGCCCATAACACGGCCAAAGACAGGCCGGCCTGCACCGCAAGTACTCCGGCTAGCCACCGACCCACACGCATCGCCCCTCTGAGACCGATCATCGGGTGGCGTTCTTGAGCCATCGACTCTGAAGGCAGTTCTTGACCGTAAGGACGCAGAGCAAACGCCGCAAGTGCGACGAATCCGACGATCTCGATCAGGGCAGCGGCGAGGCCCGCGGTGGTGCGAACCTCTCGAAAGCCAAAGAGGCCGATCCGCAATGACAGGAGAAACCCCACGAGAGTTGCCATTAAGAATCCGGCACCCGCCGTCGAAACTAGCCGACTGTCCGACGCGATCACGGCCGCACTGAGTGCGAAACCACTAATGATTTGCAAGAGAAACAGCCATCCAATTGTTGGAATTGTTCGGTACCCAGTGAGGTAGAGGTCGAGATGAATTACGGCGGTCGCGACCAAAAGCCCACTGCCGCTGATTCGCACTAGACGCCACTTTCCGTTTGACGGCACATGACCGAGCGTCGACCGCGACGGATACCAGAACACACTTCGGCGTTTCAAAGAAAGACCCCCATGATTGAGCATCACTCAAGGTATACGTTGGCATCTCCTCAACGGATCTCTCGTAAATTGCACACTCTTCCGCGAATTTGCTCAGTTGGGGTGGCTGAGCGAATTTCTCACTGTCAAGAACGGCCGTTTCAATGGTGAGCGCACATTGGTGAGCGGACGTTTTCCACAAGGTTCAAGGATTCACCTTCCTATCTGGGCTGGCGTGACCGCACCGGTCACTCGGATCCGCTGTTTTCTTCTCGAATGATCCACGAGGGGGCGTTCGACGTATAACCACAAGGAAGTCCGGCGAACTGTCCCGGTTCGGCGCGGAGATGAAGGACATGAACTTATGAAATCACACCGCAGAGCAACGAGAAGTTCGCTAGTGATCTTGTTGGTGGCAGGTTTTGCGTCGATTGGAGTTGGCGGCATCGCGATGGCCGCGGGTGCTCGAACATCCTCCGGATCTCCATTTTTGTCCTCTCTTGGCACGTCGAGACAGGTGGCTTCAACTGTGCCCGCGAATGGTGACATCAATCCGTACGGAATTGTCGTGGTGCCGACCACCGTCGGGAGACTGATCAAAGGTGACACGCTCGTCAGCAACTTCAACGACAAGGCAAATGTACAAGGGACCGGCAAGACGATCGTCGAGGTGTCCCCGGCCGGTGCGGTGAGCACGTTCGCGACGATCGGATCGCTGCCGGCATCGAAAACCTGTCCCGGAGGGATTGGGCTCACGACCGCACTCTCAATCCTGCCCGGCGGATGGGTTGTCGTCGGGAGCGTACCCGCTGGCGCCGGTGGTGCATTGCCCCTCGCCAACCCCGCGGGATGTCTCCTCGTGCTCAACAGCAGCGGGGCCGTGACCGAGACGTGGACCAATCAGAACATCAACGGCCCGTGGGACATGACCGAGGTCGCGACCGGCTCGGGTGTCGACCTCTTTGTCTCGAACGTGCTCAGTCGAGCCAAGGGAGTAACAGCAACGCCCAAGAACGGAGATTTGTCCACGATCGTTCGCGTTGCTATCTCGCTCAAGTCGGGTAAGTCGCCACAAATGACCGGTTTGACCGTGATTGGAACGGGATTTCTCTCGAGGGCGAACACGGTTGCCTTCGTACAGGGGCCGACCGGAAGCGCGCTCGGCGCCAACGGCACTCTCTACGTAGCGGAGACGGTCAACAACCACATCAGTGAGATTCCGAAGGCGATGACCCGGATGACTGCGGTTTCAGACGGCGCCGTCACGTTGTCGTCCGGTGGATGGCTGAATCGTCCGCTCGGATTGACGATCGCCCCGAATGGCGACGTGCTTGCAATGAACGCCAACGATGGCAATGCGGTAGAGATCAATCCGCAAGGTCACCAGGTCGCGAAGAAGACCCTTGTTGCCAACGGCGCCGGAGACCTCTTCGGCTTGACAATCGCCCCCGGCGGCAAAGAACTGCTCTTCGTCAATGACGCGGCCACCGCGAATGCCCTTGATATAGCGAATGTTCGATGACTACCGGCACTTGCAAGCGTTGCGCGAAGGTGTGTTGATTATCGAACTACCAGCTTCGTTCGTGCCGCTAACCGCCAATGCTTGGTGGTCTGTTACGTCGGACCCCGGACACCATGGGCCGAGCCCAACTGTGCCGTGTGAAGGAACCACTCAGCCGACGCCTCTTTGTCCTTGGGCGCTGGATACGTCGAGATGGTCAATTTGGCCCCAGCCGCGAATCAGGCGTCCTTGGGCGCTAACGCAAAGTGGGGATTGAAGATAAAGCCGACGACGGATCCCTGGGGAGTTGTCACGGTGGCAGTAATGATGCCCTCGCCCACGTCGCTCACCGGACTGTGCTCCACCGCTCCAGCCAGTAGAGCTGACTCAACGGCACCGACGACGTCGTCCACACCCCAGTAGGTGAGGGCTCCCATCGATACGTCGCCGTCGGGCAGCAAACCCAGTTCGTAGCCACCGGGATTGAACCCCACGTAGAACGGCTCGTTGAAGTACGGCGCCATGCCCAGAAACTCTGTCCACCACTTTGTCGCCGATGTCAAATCCGGCGCTGGGTAAATGACAGTTCGAAGACCCAAGAAGCGTACGCTCACCTTGGCCTGTCTAGCAGATGCGCGGCGATTAAGTTGATGGCGTGGAGCCACAGAAAGTCATTCTTTACTACTGCTTCACGCCGTTGGACGACCCCGAGGCGGTGCGACTCTGGCAAAAACATCTCTGCGAGAGCCTCGGGTTGAAAGGTCGGATTCTTCTCTCGCCGCACGGGATCAATGGCACGCTGGGCGGCGGCCTCAGCGCACTCAAGAAGTACGTTAAAAAGACCAGGGCGTACCCGGGGTTCAAGCTCGTCGACTTCAAATGGTCCGAGGGTACGGGCAGTGACTTCCCGCGCCTACGAATCCGCGTTCGAGAGGAGATCGTCACCTTTGGCGTGCCCGGCGAGCTTAAGGTCGACCAGCACGGCGTCATTGGCGGCGGCGTTCGTCTCAGCCCACGCGAGGTCAACCAACTGGTCGCCCAACGCGGCGACGACGTCGTGTTCTTCGACGCGCGAAACGCCTTCGAAGCCAAGATCGGCAAATTCAAGAACGCGGTCGTGCCCGAAGTGAGAGCCACGCGCGACCTCGTCGGCGAGCTCGAAAACGGAAAGTTCGACCATCTAAAGGACCGGCCCGTCGTGACGTACTGCACCGGCGGGCTACGGTGCGAAGTGTTGTCCTCGGTGATGAAGAATCGCGGCTTCAGCGATGTGTATCAGATCGACGGGGGCATCATTCATTACGGCGAAGAGTTCGCCGACGAGGGATTATGGGAGGGCTCGCTCTACCTCTTTGACCGCCGGATGAATCATCAGTTCAGTGATCGGGCCAAGACGCTCGGCCGGTGCGAACGTTGTGACTCACCCACCAGCACCTTTTACAACTGCGCCAACCTCGCGTGCCGCAAGCTCATCTTGCTCTGCGCGTCGTGCAAAGTTGACAACTTAAGTACGAACTGCTCGCCCCAACACCAACGGCTTTGATCTCGGGGAGGCGAACGGCGCCCCGAATCTAGGTGTCAACTTCGACGAGGCGAACGAGCGCGCGATGCGCGGCCCGACGAACTCTCTGAACGGGATCATTGGTTAGGTCGGTCATTACTTCGAGCGCCTCGTCCACGCGGTGACGCGCGACGACCTTGGCGCACATCTCTCGCACACGCCACGATTCATCCTTCACCGCACCCACGACGGCCGCGACGGCGGACTCATCCCAGGCGTAGAGCAGGCCGCGCACCGCCCAAACCCTCGGCCAGTAACCGGTGACGCCGCCCGCGCCGCCGCGCAGCACCACCGCGGCGCCCGGTCCCGCTAAGACGAGCAAAATCTCCTCGTCAATGTCTTTAGCACTCAGTATCGCCACGCACTTCGTCACCACGTCGCGCGTACCTCGCCGAGCGCACTCGCCCTCGACACTTTGACGCGGCGTCATGCCCCACTGGCTCGCCATCACGTCACCGGGTTAGTGCCTGGCTCGACCAACGTCACAGCGTCTCCAAAGGTCACGGGGCCGCGCGACCCAGCGCGTAGTCAGCTTCGACCGCGTGGGTCACGGCGCGAACCGCGCTCAACGACCTCGTGAGTACGCCCAGCTCGCGGTTGTACGAAAGTGACGACGTCGAGAAGTTCTCACTACCAATAAAAACGGTACCGCTCGCCGCGGTGCAGTCGGCGCAAATGACCTTGGCGTGGATGTAGATCTGCGACGAGCCCAGCGTCGAGACCTTGACCCCAGCGTCTTTCAGTTGAGCCAGTGCCGACGTCCACTCCGATGAATACGTCATCACCACCTTCACGATCACCCCTCTTTTGGCCGCGGCACTGAGCGCCTGCTCCACGGACGTGTTATTCATCTCCTCATTCTCGACGAAAAGCGTGGTGCGAGCTGAGTCGATCAGATTGACCAGCGCCGACGTCGAACCGGGGCTCCACACCAGACCGCCGACGCCCTGGGGGACAACGTTGTCGTGCGAGAAATCGGCGTTGAAGGTGGCAGTCGCCGCCACGACGTCGCGAGACGTCGTGTCCTCGACCCAGAAGTCCCTCGTCGACGGGTAGTCACCGGTGACGAGATTGCCCGTGCCGAGGTAGAGCGCGCGGTCATCGACGACCATGTACTTCGCGTGAAAGATCTGCCCCGACGGCGCCCAGGCGACGTGCACGAAACTCGCTCGAAGCAGCGCCGCGGCGGGCGCGTTGTAGGTCCGGCCGAAGTACGCCGAGTTGAACAGCACTCGAACGATCACTCCCGCTCGCGCTCGGGCAACCAAGTCGTCTTCAGTGGTCTTGTCTGAGAGTTCGTATAGGGAGATATCAATCGTCCGGCGCGCGCCCATGATGGCGTCGCGCAAAAAGCCGTAACCCGACTGAGGTTCGGTCCAGACCTTAACGACGGGCGAGACCGGGCCGGCGCTGTTCGCCCCTGCGTCGAGCGCGACGAAAGTCGAGCCGGCCACGACGGCGCTGGCGACCAGCACCGTCCAGGCCTTCTTCACTGACTCTCGTCGAAAACGTTGTTTCCTCGTCGCAGGATCGAACCCACGTTCACTCACTCCACAATCTCTCGACGGCACCACATCTCGCTGGCATGACTAGGGGACCTCGACCCAGATAAGTCTCGCCGCCTCCATCGAGAGCGTGAGTGGCGCGCCGGCGATGGTGATGGCTACTTCGTCGAGCGCGAGACTCGCGTCACTGACGTTGACCTCGGTCCCCTCTTTGATGGAGTGTTCAGCGAGCATCAACAGTAAAGCTGGCGCTTCATGCTCGGCCACTTCGGAGATTCGCCGAATGAAGCCGGGCGTCCCGGGCTCCAGGTCCGCGAGCGCCACTAGCTCGCCATAGGGCGCGACGCGTCCCGGAATGACGTTGCCGTGAGGACAGGTCGAAGGCGAGCCCATCGACAGGTCAATCTGATCAACCACCGCGTCCGAGATCGACGAAGCAACACGCTCAGCCTCGATATCGGCCGCCGCCCAATCGAAGTTCAGCACGTCGGTCAGCCATCTTTCGAGGATCCGGTGACGTCGAGCCAGCGCGGTCGCGTTTCGCGCGCCGATCTCGGTGAGCGCGACACTCCGATCGGCGCCCAGCACCACCCAGCCGTCGCGTTTCAGGCGCTGCAACGCGTCACTGACCGTCGGCGCACTCACGCCGAGCCAGTACGCCAAGCGGCTCGGTCGCACGACTTCGCCTTCGCCGGCAATGCAGTAGATCGCTTCCAAGTACTTGTCCACCGTGGCGGAGTGCGGGCCGGTCATCTAGTCGTCACTCGCGCTCGATCGAAAGTTCACCGGCTGACTTGCGTCCTCGGCCAGTCCCTCGTGGTACTGACGGTGGTGTCGACGGCGGCGTCCGCTGCGGACAAAGGCGGTCGTACTGACGACCACGTAGATGACCCACACCAGCACTTGAAGGATCGTGGGACGATCAGCGTAACCAAGGAGAGAGTGAAGAACGTCGCCCACGTTGCTGCCCTCTGAAACGACGTGGCTCGAGTTCCACATCACGTGACGGCCAAAGGGCAGCCAGCCGAGCCGTTGTAAGTTTTCAACGGCGTCGGCGAGAAGGCCGGCGGCGAAGACCATGAGCACCACGCCCAGGACTTGAAAGAATCGACGAAGATTCAACTTCGCCCCGAGCCGGTAGATCGCAAAGGCCACGCCGAGGGCGAGCGTTAGGCCCAGGCCGGCCCCCAAGAGTAAGAAGTTGCCGTGCAGTGGCGCGCCCGCTTGCTTGGAGCTGGCAAAGATGATGGCCAGCGTGAAGACCATCGTCTCGAGGCCTTCACGTCCGACGGCCTGGAAAGCCAGGAGACTAAGGCCCCTTCGGGCACCGCCGGAGAGCGCGAGGTCACTTCGCCGCTCCAGATCTGTAGCGAGCGAGCGAGCGTGGCGTTGCATCCAAAACGTCATGTAGGTAAGGGCTCCGGCTGCCACCAGGTATGTCGCGGTCTCGAAGTAAAGCTGGACGTTCGAGCCGTTGTACTGACCAATGAACGCATAAACGGCGATTCCGCCAGCGAGAATCAGTACCAGCGCTGCGCCCACACCCCAGTAGACGTCACGAAAGTGTCGCCGATAGCCGCTTCGTTTCAGGTACGAGAGCAGAATCGCGACGATCATCGACGCCTCAATACCCTCACGAAAGAAGATCACGAATGTGGGAATCACTGGGCGTCCCCCTGAAGCGGACTCGTCTTCGCCGGGGCGGCTCGTGCGACATGGGAAGTCACGCCGATTCGCCGAAGAATGCCAAGAGGCGTCATTTAGGTTAGGCTAACCGAACAAAATATTAATGTCAACGCCGACTGGCACGGCCACGTTGAGGGTTTGCCCGAGGTTCTCGTCCGCGGCGTCACTTCATCGAAGTTCGGTGACGCCCGTAACGGGGAGTTGCGACCGAGGTACGAAGCGCAACCGCACGAAAGCTTATAGCGGCCCGATTCGCGACAGCGGCCGACCACGTTCAGCGTCGTATCTGATCACAAAGGTTGCCGTAAGAGAGCCACTCCGTTTATACTTGCTTGTTATCAAGCAATTACATCGCCCGGGAGCATAAGGTTCGATGACGCAGATGGCCACGATGCACCGCGATCGTTACAAGTGGATTGCTCTCACCAACACGACCTTGGGCATGTTCATGGCGACGATCAACTCGTCGATCATTTTGATTTCGCTGCCCGCCATCTTTCGCGGCATTGGCATCAACCCCCTCTCGCCGGGCAACGTCGGGTACCTTTTGTGGCTCTTGATGGGCTATCTGCTCATCACGGCGGTACTCGTTATCAGTCTTGGCCGACTCGGCGACATCGTCGGGCGGGTACGAATCTTCAACTTTGGCTTCGCGGTCTTTTCGGTCGCCTCGGTCCTGCTCGCGATCGATCCCTTTCGCGGTGGATCGGGAGCTCTTTGGCTCGTCTTATGGCGTCTCGTCCAAGGTGTCGGTGGCGCGATGCTCTTCGCGAACTCGAGCGCCATCTTGGTCGACGCGTTCCCCGCCGATCAACGGGGTTTCGCAATGGGCGTGAATCAGGTCGCGGCGATCGGCGGCTCGTTCGTCGGACTCATTGCCGGAGGACTGCTCTCCATTGTGGATTGGCGATTGGTCTTTTGGGTCTCGGTGCCCTTTGGACTGCTCGGCACAATCTGGGGTTACGTCAGCCTGCGCGACAACGGTATTCGCTCGCCCGCCAAGATCGACTGGTGGGGGAACCTCACCTTCGCGGTGGGACTGACGTCGCTCTTGGTAGCGATTGTCTACGGCATTGAGCCCTACGGGACTCACTCCATGGGTTGGACGTCGCCGCGAGTCCTCACCGCGCTCGTGGTAGGCGTCATCTTTCTTAGCGTGTTCTTCGTCATCGAGACCAGGGTGGTCGCGCCCATGTTCAACCTGCGGCTCTTCAAGATACGCGCCTTCTTCATGGGCAGTGCCGCGGGTCTGCTCGCCGCGATCGCCCGAGGCGGACTGCAGTTCATGCTCATCATTTGGCTTCAGGGCATCTGGTTGCCGCTGCACGGTTTCAGCTACGCCGACACGCCCTTGTGGGCGGGGATCTTTCTCTTGCCCCTGACCGTGGGCTTCTTGTTCGCGGGACCGATCTCGGGTTATCTTTCGGATCGCCACGGCGCTCGAATACTCTCTACGACCGGACTCATGGTTTTCGCCCTTAGTTTCGTGGGACTCCTCACCGTGCCCACGAATTTTGCGTATTGGATCTTCGCGGTGTTGGTGTTCTTGAACGGCGTCGGCGGCGGCATGTTCTCCGCACCCAACGCCGCCGCGATCATGAACTCAGTGCCCGCCGACCAACGCGGCGGAGCGGCGGGCATCCAAGCGGCGTTCATGAACACGGGCATGGTGCTCTCGATCGGCATCTTCTTCTCTTTGATGATCGTCGGACTCACCAAGACGTTGCCCACGGCAATGTTCAAAGGTCTTCGCGCGCACGGCGTCGCGCTCAGCCAAGCGCACCACCTCGCCAGCCTGCCCGCGGTGGGGAGCCTCTTCTCCTCGTTCTTGGGCTACAACCCGCTGAAGAATCTCTTAGGTTCCCAGTCGCTCGCCAACGTCAGCCACGTCCAGTGGACGACCCTGACCGGAAAGCACTTCTTTCCCAACCTGCTACAAAGCCCCTTTCACCACGGCCTGATCATTGTCTTCACGGTCGCCATCGCGATGTCGGTGGTCGGCGCACTCTTCTCGGCGTTTCGCGGCGAGCGCTTCATCAACCTTCAACACTCCGTCGCCCAGCACGCGGGTGAGCTCGCGGAGATCTCCGGTGCGGTACCGGGCGAAATCGCACTCGAGGGCGAAGTAGTTCGATGACTTCGCTCGAGACCCCGCGCGCTCACGGCACGACCACCGCGGCACGACTGCGCTTTATTCTCGTGCGCCTCGCTCGATCGCTTCGCCGTGAGGGCGAGTCCAAGCTCACCGCGTCCCAGGTCTCCGCGCTCGCCACGGTCGAAGAGATGGGGCCGCTGCGTATCAGCACATTGGCGGCGCACGAATCGATGGATCCGTCGGTCGCCACGCGTGTCGTCGCGGGACTGGAAAGCCAAGGACTCCTTGAGCGTGCGGATGACCCTGACGACAAACGGGCCAGTCTCATTGATCTCAGTGAAATCGGTCGCGTCGCATTGAGCGAACTGTGGCAGGAGCGGACCGTTCGACTAAGTGCCCGGCTCGAACGCCTGACGGCGAAGGAACGGCGCGCCATCGGCGCCGCGTTGCCCGCGCTCGAGAAGCTGGCGCGCGACCTTTAGTGGCGACGAGTTCGTCGCCCGCTGGTTGTCCTTAGCCCAGCGCCGCGTCCAAGATAATCGTCGTTCCCGTCAAGGCTTTACTGACCGGGCAGTTCAATTTAGCGACGTTGGCCGCCTCGACAAAGCCGGCCTCGTCAAGTCCGGCGACCTTGCCGCGAACGCGAATGGCGATGTCGGGGATACGAAACCCGCCCGCGGGATCGGGTCCCAGTCGGACCTCGACCTCCACGACGAGCGACTCGGGCGTGCCACCGGCCTTAGCGATGCCGCCCGAGAGGGCCATCGCGTAACAC
>PLBM01000135.1 GCA_003134515.1 Acidimicrobiaceae bacterium
GAGCACGGCACGATCATGATGATGATGGCCTCCTCGGTGGTCGTCGGGCCGCTCGGTAACTACTTCGTCCCATTGATGATCGGCGCCCGACGCATGGCGTTCCCGCGGATTGAGGCGTTCAGTTTGTGGGTCTTTGTCGCTGGTTATATGGTTATTTTCTCGGCGCTGCCCTTCGGTGGTTTTCCCACTGGCTGGACCGGGTACGCGCCGCTACAGACCCAAGCGGGCCCAGGGATGGTTTCGTATCTCTTTGGTTTCTTCGTGATCGGGCTCGGCATGATGTTGGCCGGCTTTAATCTCGCGGTGACCATCGTCAACTATCGCGCGCCGGGCATGACGTGGAGTCGAGTGCCCGTTTTCGTCTGGTCAATTCTGGCCACGGCCGCTCTGCTTACGCTCGCGACGCCGGTGCTGGCGGCGGCTGGCCTGTTTGGACTTCTTGATAAGACGGTGCAGACCGCCTTCTATGTCACGGAACATGGTGGCAGTTCGTACTTATGGCAGAACCTGTTCTGGTTCTTTGGCCACCCCGAGGTGTACATCATGGCGCTGCCGGGTTTTGGCATCGTGGGTGAGATAATCCCGGTCTTTTGTCGAAAGCCGCTTTTCGCGTATCGCATCGCGGCGGCCGGGATGATTGGCGTGGCCTTGTTGTCGTTCTTCGTGTGGCAGCACCATCTATTCCAGAGTGGCATCGACCCCGACATGCGCCCACTGTTCATGCTCACCACCGAATTGATTTCAATTCCCACTGGCTTCATCTTCTTGGTAGGAATGGGCACGCTCTATCGAGCAAAAATAAGATTTGAAGTTCCTATGTTGTTCTGCATGGCGGTTTACTTCAATTTCCTCATTGGTGGTGTGTCGGGAGTTTTCCTCTCGGACGTTCCCGTCAACGTTACGGTGCACGGCGGCTTCTTCGTGCTTTCACACTTTCACTACACAATCATGGGTGGGCTGATCTTTGCGTTCATGGCCGGGCTCTACTTCTGGTTGCCGAAGATGACCGGGCGAACGATGAACAAGAGACTGGGTCTCTGGCATTTCTGGACGATGTTCGTCTTTTTCAACTTGACGTTCTTTCCGATGTTCATTATCGGTATGCTCGGCCAACCTCGTCGAGTTTTCACTTACTCTAAGAACCTTCAGATGCTCAACGACTTCTCTTCGATCAGTGCGTTCTTGCTTGGCCTCTCCTTTCTCATTTTCTTTGCGAATTTAATGTGGTCCCAGTTCATCAATCCGAAGAAGTCACCGGCTAATCCGTGGGACTCCTTAGGGCTGGAATGGCAGACGGCGACGCCAATCCCGTCGTACAATTTCGAACGCATCCCGGTCATCATGACCGACCCGTATCACTACAGCGAAGCAGGGGCTCCCAAGCTGGCGGATTTTGGTGACGACGATTTCGTCCGTTCCCGGACCAGTTCATCAACAGCCGGCGACGGTCCAGCGTAGTGGCGAGCGGAGAGTAAGGGTATGAGCGACACGATCAAGAATTCCAAGGGCATGAGCGACACACCTGAGGAACGAGAGTTTGAGCTACGCGCCCACATTGGCTCGATTTGGAGCGGCGGTCGCCTCTTCATAGGTATGTACACGTTTCTGTTCGCGGCCCTGGCGTTCAGTTACTTCTATCTTCGCTCGAGCAACAATGGATTTCTGTGGCGCCCGAATCATGTCACCGCGCCGACCAGCTTTGGCTGGTCCATTTACTCACTGATGTTGTTGACCGCGTTGATGGCGATCTCCGGACAACGGCGCCTTCGAAGGGGCGCCGTGGCCGACTTCCAACTCGCCGGTTGGATCGGTGTGTTTACCGGTTTGGCTGCGCTCTTTTTGCAGATATGGGAGTACACGGCGGTGCCGTTCTACCCTGGTTCGAGCGGCTACGCGTCAACGTTCATTGGCTTTAGCATTATTAACATCGCCACGATCATCGCGGGCACCTATTGGCTGGAAACCACTTTGGCACGGTCGATACGTCTGCGTAAGGAACTCGGGGGAGTGAAGCCAGAACTCTCGATGCACCCTTCCGCGCAGAGCTTTCGGGCCAACGTCGCGTCGATGGCCTACTTCTGGGGCTTTCTCGCGCTGGCCAGCACGTTGTTGTTCGCAATGTTCTATTTGCTTTGAGAAGTTTCGTGATGGAGCCGTACAGCATTGAGTGCGTCTGCACTTCGATGGTTAGGGACTAGGTGGCGATGATGCAAGGTGTCGATATTTACATTGGTCCTCAGGTGCAGACCCTGGTCGTGCTCCTGGGCGTATTTATTGGCGTGGTCCTCTGGGGATTTTTCCAGCATCATCATTCGGAGTGACTGAGGAGCTTCGCCAGGGAGCTCTTCGTCGTCGCAGTCACCCGAGGGCCCTTCTCGTCGTCGTCGGCGTGAGCGCGTGGGTCCTTTCGCTGATTCCGCCTTTCATTTCGTGGACCAATCGCTACGAATTCGCCCAGGCCATTCAATTCGGACTTTTTGCTGTCGCCGTGCCCGCCTTGGTGGTGGCGGGTGACCCGTGGCGTTGGCTGGGATTGACGTCGGGACGTGCGCTCGAAATGGACATTGACGGGAGTCGTTTCTCAACGGCACCTCTGCGGCTCATTGATCGAATCGCGTATTCCCGAATGAATCAGCTCGGGCATCGAAGAGCGGTGATTCTGGTGCTGGTCTTTGTTGGTCAGACGATCTTTTGGCGATCGTCGCCCGTCGTCAACGCCTTGGTACGCCACCCATGGCTCGAAGTGATCGAGTCGCTGGCGCTCGTGGCGGCGGGCGTTTTACTATGGCTTGACTTGATTGAATCTGCGCCTCTTCGCCCGAGAACGACGAGGCCGTATCGAATCGGTATGTCGGCGATCGCGATGTGGGCTGTGTGGGTGACGGCGTACTTGATGGCGATGTCGCACAACTCGTGGTATCCGGCAATACATCACGTGGCGAGTCAGGGTCTGTCCCAATCGGCGGACCAACAGATCTCGGCGGCGATCCTGTGGTTCATCTCGGCGGCGGCCTTCTTACCAGTGGTTTTTTCGAATTTGAATCGTTGGCTTCAGTCCGAGGACGACCCGGATGATGAGCTCTATCAGCTCGTACGCCAACATCGCACCCGAGGTTTCTTCGGGACCAATCCGTAGACGGAACCCGTCAGTCAGAGTTCGCGATGAAAGCAACGCGCCCCCGGGGCCTCAGGTACCGATCAAGTGCGGCAGCACCGGAAGGTTCACTGACACGAGTGTCATTCCTAAGACTGCTTCGGCGTCGGCCACGTCGTGACGAGCTAACTGTCGATTCGAGGCGAGGTGAGTCTGTTGAATCGTTAGGTCGTGAAGCTTGGACTCGTCGCCCGGATGGGTAAACAGGAATTGAATGTCCTCTATGCAGGCCAGGGCGTTGTTTGTCATCCACTGCTGGACGACTCTCAACATGCGGTCGATATGTTTACCGGCCGTCGTGTCGAGTACCTGAATATTGTTCGTCAGGTCGGTCACTGGATGGCCTGCGAACGAGCAGGCGGTTTGGTCACCGACGAGCAGCGCGGGTATCTGCGATAAGTTCGACGTCGTAAGGGTGCCGGCGACGTCTTGATTGTAAAAGTTAAAAGACTCGTTGACCGCGAAGGCACACGGCTTGAGGTCACCATTGATCGACTTCAGCGTGGCGTCCTGGGAGGCGGCGTCCTGGGCTTTGGTGATGGGGTGGGACAGGTCGCTAACGATTGAGATGGCCACGATAAGAACGACCGCGACGGTGAGGAGAAACCACGGACGCTTGTACCACACGGCCTTGGCAATGCCCAGTGACGAGGTCGCCATCGACGCAGGGTCGAACGGAATCTCTTCAAATCCCGAAAGGTCATCTGTCACGGCACAAGGCTAACTGCCGTCTCGGCGATCGCTTGAGCGTAGTGATGAATGCTCGAAGAGTTCAAAGAGAAACGACCCGATTTGCTCTCAACGCCGAACGGCTTGGCGTACGCGTCGAGTCCTCCGCTCGGTCCGATGAAGTACAGCACATTGTTATGCGTGACCTCGTTGGCCTTGGCACCGACGCTGATCCGGACGCCGTACGTCGTCCAGACACCGTTCAAGCTTTGAATGCTGCCAGAGAGAAATGACACTGAGGGAATATTCGAAAGGCCCGGTTCGCGGAGTGCCTCACTCTGCGACGAGATCGAGAGTTGTTTGGGGTCGGTGTTGACGATGGCGAAGACCACCTTGGAACTCTTGAGTCCGAGGAGTTGGTGCGCTTCTCTTATTTCGGCGCCCAGCACCGGGCATATGTCGTTGCATATTGAGTTATAGAAGGTCAAGACCACTACTTTGCCCTTTTGCGATGAGAGGCGCCACGGTTGTTGTGACTGGTTGGTGAGAGAAAACGCTCCGGCCGTCGCCGAGCCGATGAATTTGAGCCCCATATACGCTTCGAGCGATAAGAGGTTCGTCCCTTGGGAGGCGGTACTAGTCGTCGTGGTCTGAAGAATAGGTGGACCTAATGAGGTTGGGGTAACGGTGCCGCCGAAATTTCCGAAGTAGTGATCGATGATTGCGCCGCCGAGTACCAGCAGTAGTAAGACGACCGCGGTCCAAATGACGAATTTGGGTGGAAGGGGTATCCGTCCAGCGCGCAGAGCGGCTCTTCGATCAAGTGGGGCGTTGGCGGCTCCAAATATTGAAGCTCGTTGCTCATCGGTCAGATCACCAGAGACAATAGAACGCTCACGATTCGTGTCAGTCATCTCGTGGTCAGTCACTCCTAGACATTTTTACTACAACGCCGGCGGACTCGCGCTATTGCCTGCCGAAGTTGAAGCGGATCCTCCCTCAACGGCCGATCGCAGAGACGCCAGAGTGAATGTTCGACCAATAAAGTCACGTGACCGCACGATTCGTCCGAGATAATGTGACCTCGTGAACGAGGCCGATGGCGCCAAGGGCGGCGGAGCGAAGATTGAGAACGTGTCGCGATTAAAAGGAGCGGACGCGTTCAAGACCCACCTGACCCTGACTGTGGGCTTGGCGTTGTGCGCAGGGGCTTTTTGGTTCGAACTAGGGCGGGCTGTGCGAGGTAATGGCCTTAGTTGGGCCTACGTATTCGAATGGCCGCTCCTCGGGCTGTTCGCGATCTACATGTGGTGGAAACTTCTTCATCCCGGCACCGTGAACAAGCGACGCCATCGAGCGCGACCCCCTATCGCGCCAGAGTACGAAGGGATGCTCGCAGCCTGGCAGGATCACCAGCGAGAGCTTGAGGCGACCTGGCGAACCGAGGAGGGAGAGGACTCGAGACCTCCCGACAACCATGACGACCCAACTCGGGACCCCGAGTAGCGAGCGCGGATGCGCGAGGTTTCTCTTTCAACGCACGACTGCGGTACCTTGACGTAACCGCTTATGAGGTAAGTGGAGGAGGTCCGGCGTGGGGTATCTAACTCATCACTGGGCCATTGACCCTTTCGCCCTCATCGTGGTCATCACGATCATCGCGAATGAAATTGGACTCGGCCGCCTTCGCCACCATTCATTGCCCGCGCGGACTCGACGGCGACGAAGGAAAGCGTTCGTTTTCTATTCCGGACTCGCCGTGCTATTGATTGCCATTGATTCGCCGGTCGACTACTGGTCATCGAGTTACTTCTTTGTTCACATGATCGAACACATTTTGATTGTCTTCGCCGCACCGATTCTGGTCGTCGCGGGCGCACCGTGGATTCCGTTGATGTTTGCGCTTCCAGTGACGACGCGGCGCAAAGTTGGTCGATTCCTTTACTTGAGCAAGAGAGCGCAAGGGCTTCGCGCCATTGGCCGGTTCATTCGCTCGCCGTGGTTCGCGTTGATCTCATTTAACGCCGCCATGTTGCTCTGGCACATTCCCGCATGGTTTGAATTGGCTCAACGAAATCAATTCGTCCATGTGTGGGCGATGCACACCAGTTTTTTCGTTACCGGGGTACTTTTCTGGCTACAAATCCTTAACTCGTATCCGATGAAGCCAGCCCGCGGTCCGGTATGGCAGGCGGGTTCGATAATCGCAACCAATGTGGTAATGACCTTGATGGCCATGTCCATGAGTATTTTGACGACGGTGAGTTGGTACTCCAACTACTCACACATTCACGGCGTGACTTTGTCGCCCTTCGCTGATCAACAGATTGGCGCCGCCATACTTTGGGTCTGCGGCGACTTCTGGGCGTTGCCCGCGCTCATTGTGATCATTCGTCGAGCGATTGCCGAAGAGGGTTCGCTTTCTAATGTCGTGGATCGGCTTACTGGGCGAGCGCCGGCGCAGACGTTGGCATCCTTTCATCCCGCGCGGCCGCGCGCGCCGGCGCCCACGGGCACTCTGGAAGAGGGGCCGGAAAACTAGCTCACTATTGGACGGCAAATTTGCTAGAGTGATTTCAAGATTGTCGTGAAGCAGACCCTGTGAGGTTTGTACGACAGGAGTGACATGGGTACCGATGACGAACGTCAGGCGCGCGAACGCGGCCTGACGTTTTTTGCAAAGAGCCAACTACTCTCGTCGGACGACGTGACGCGGGCATTGACACGGATGGCGCACGAAATCGTCGAGCGAAATCACGTAGTGTCCACGCTTACGATTATTGGGCTGCAGACGGGCGGCGAGCCCTTCGCCCGGCGACTCTGCACACTGTTGAGCGAGGTGACGGGCGAGCCGACGTCATTGGGCCTGCTCGACGTGTCGTTCTATCGCGACGATCTATCGCTCAACCCCGTCCCTTCAGCGTCGACAACCTCCATTGATCACGACCTTACGAATCGCACGGTGGTCTTGGTTGACGACGTTCTCTTCACTGGTCGCACGATTCGAGCGGCCCTCAACGCGCTAACTGACTGGGGTCGTCCCCGTGCGGTCCAGCTCGCGGTGATGGTGGACCGGGGACATCGTGAACTGCCGATTCGACCCGACTTCGTGGGTAAGAACCTCCCCACATCCCTGGACGAAGCCATCGTCGCCACGCTGGACGGTGTGTGGATTGGCACGAAGGTTGCGCCATGATTCACTCACTTCGTGGCGAGAGTCTTATCTCGCTCAACGATCTTTCGCGCGAGGCGATTGTGGAGATTCTCGACACCGCCGAATCCTTTGTGGAAGTCAATCAACGCACGATCAAGAAGGTGCCGGCGCTCAAGGGCCGGGTGGTCGCCTCGCTGTTCTTCGAGGAGTCGACGCGNNGCCATTGCGTCGAGCAGCGTGAAGAAAGGCGAGTCGTTGCGCGACACCATCTCAACGATCGACGCCCTGGGCATCGACGCGGTCGTGATGCGCCACCAGTCCAGCGGCGCCGCTCTCCAAGTGAGCCGCTACGTACCTCACGTACGAGTCATTAACGGTGGCGACGGACAACACCAGCACCCCACCCAGGG
>PLBM01000046.1 GCA_003134515.1 Acidimicrobiaceae bacterium
ATTTCGTTGCTCTGGGTCACGACCGGATTGAAGTCGTACGTCATGCTCGGTCTCGGCCTGCTCATCGGCGGGGCATTCGTCGCGGACCATCTCTTCTTGCAAGTTCAAACTCGCGTGAGCGAATGGCTCGATCCGTGGTCGATCGTGAACTTCTCCTACTCGCACCAATTGGCCTATGGCTGGTTCTCCATCGCCGCTGGGGGCGTTACCGGCACGGGCCTGGGCCTTGGCCAGTCGGGCACCGTTCCGTTCATTACCTCGGACATGATCTTCGCCGCCGTAGCTGAAGAGCTCGGCTTTCTCGGCGTTATCTTGGTACTTTGCCTCTTCGCGGCCTTCGTGGGCGAGGGTTTTCGAATCGCCCAACGTGCGTCGTCGGACTTCCTTCGCCTCACCGCAACTGGTCTTACTGCCTTGATCGGCTTTCAGGCGTTCTTCATCATGGCCGGCGTGCTTCGCTTGCTGCCCTTTACCGGCATCACCTTGCCGTTCATGGCCTACGGCGGCAGCTCGCTCATCGCGAACTATCTCGTGGTAGCGATTCTGTTGCGAATATCCGACGAAGGCAATACCGAGAAACGCGGCGGCGAAGTGCTCGCCGTGCATCTCGTTCAGGCGAAGTAGCTCACCAGCACTTCTTCGGAGCACAAAATGGGTGCCGGCGCGCTTTGGCGAAGCGCCATGGAGAGAGCGTCACTGGCCCGACAGTCAAAGACTTCTTGGCCCTTGGGCGTCATCAAGTCAAGTTCGGCGTAAAAGATGCCCCCGTCGTATCGAACGATGCGCGCGGCGATCACTTCTGCTTGCAAGCGCGTAAAGATCGTGGTCATCAGCTCATGGGTACCGGGGCGACGACTCTCAATGGCCCCGTGGGCGTGCTGGAGGGCGACCGCGTCCGCCAGCGCCATGGGAATGACGAGCAGACGAAAGGGCGATTCAGCCTCGAGCAGATGGATCATGGGCGAGGGATCCGTGAGGTCGTAGAGCACCGAGTCCAGATGCATCACGCGAAAGGGAACGACCGGCGAACTCGGCGCTTCGAACGACCCTTCGTACTCGTCCGTCGGCACGACCTTCTCGGCGCTGGGTGACTCGTCGCTCATCAATCCTCAACCCTAATTGCCGACTCGCCGAGAGACCGAGAGTACCGCCCCGCCCGCGACAAAAAAGACCAGAGCCGCCGATCCCCCGTAACTAAGGAGCGGGAGGGGAATGCCGGTCACGGGCATAATGCCCATCGTCATGCCGATATTTTCAAAACAGCTAAACGCGAAGAAGATGAAGACACCAATACAGAGCAATCGTCCCATCGTGTCCTTCGCGTTCTTGCCAATCATGAACATTCGAAAGCCGACGTAGCCCAAGAGCACGATGATGATGACCGAACCCACGAAACCCAACTGTTCGCCGATGGCGGTAAAAATGAAGTCCGTGCGCTGCTCGGGCACGTATCCGAGCACCGTTTGGAGCCCGTGAAATAAGCCGGCGCCGCGGACGCCGCCCGAACCTATCGCGCTCTTGGCGTTATTTACTTCGTAGATGAGGCGCGCCAGGTTCGGGTTCGTCGAGTTTTGGTTGAGGAACGACACGAAGCGGTCCACCTGATACTTCTGCAAGAGGTCCAGATATATCGCCGCCGCGAGGCCCATCGAACCCAGAGCGGCTAATAGGGTCATGAATCGTGGCGGCACTCCCGCGACCACCATCATCGCCGAAACGATTAAGACGATAATCACCGACGTGCCGATGTCCGGCTGTTTCACGATCAGCGCCAACGGCACCGCGGCCATGACGAGCAGGCGCATCACGTCGTACATCGTGAGGCCTTCGGTACGGCGCGCGCAGAACGTCGCTACGGCCAGTATTAAGAACAGCACGGTGAACTCGCTGGGTTGAATCTGTATCGAATTGCCAATGCTGTACCAGCGCTGCGCGCCGAGCGCGCTTTGACCGAGCAGGAAGACGCCCGCCAACGCTAAGAGCGAGCACACGTACAGCGGCGTCGCCGCCATTTCATAACGGCGATAGTCAATCCGCGACACGACGTACATGCCGACCACCCCCAAGAGCACGAAGAGGCCCTGACGTTCGAGGTAGTAGTGCGGATTGAGGCCGGCGTTAACCAGGGCCTGGCGCGTCGCACTGTAAATCATGATGACGCCAGTCACGCCAAGAGCGATCATTCCTCCAAAGAGTCCCGAGTCGAAAGAGTCCTTCGCCCGAAATCGGGCCGTCAGGGCGCTCCACGCGTCGGTCATTGCAGCACTTTAAGGAGGGTGGCGCCATCTACGGTGAGGTTCCACCACCATTGCATCTGCAGCGCCGCTTGGTACGCCAGCATGGCGAGCCCGTTCATCGAGCGACATCCGGCGTCGTCGTAGAGCTGGCGCCAAAGTGAACTTCGCGGTTCGTAGCTGATGTCCACGGCGACGGTCTCGTGGTGAACTCCCTGCAACACCGCCGCCTCTTCACCCCGACCCTCTAAGGGCAACGTATTCACGACCAGATCAACCGGCCGATAGACGAGAGAGTGGGCAAAGACGTTCTTGTAGCGCCCTACGAGCTCTTCAACTCTCGCCTCGTTTCGTGCGAGCACGACCACCGTAGCGACACCGTGGTGCACGAGAGCGTCCACAATGGCGCTGGCCGCCCCGCCCGCACCCAAGATGACAGCGTGAGCGTTCTCAAGCGCGAGTCCCATCTCGTCGCTCAAGGAAGTGACGAAACCGAGGCCGTCCGTGCTCTCGCCGAGGAGCTTGCCATCGCGGACTAAAAGCGAGTTCACCGATTTCGTGCGCGCCGCGACCTCACTGAGCTCATCGCAGAGTTCGTGGGCCATCGCTTTCAAGGGGCTCGTCACCGACAACGCATCGAACGTCGTCGTCGCGATCACCTTGAGCTGATCGGCGTCCCCCAGGGCCAACTCCACGCGCGACGACGTGCCCTCGAGTCCCGCGAGTTGGAGACCCGCGAGTTGGAGTTGTGGCGAAAGAGAGTGTTCAATGGGCGAGCCCACGACGCCGAGTCGCCAGTTCATCCCACACCTCGAGACGCCGCGATCTGTTCGTTCTTCAACTGTTGGGCAAAGGTCGTCGAAAAGGCCTCGTCGCCTCGCTTATTGATCACTGTGAAGTAGAGCCACGGCCCCGCGGGCGCGTGTAGGACCGCCTTTAGTGCGATCGTCGACACCGCGCAGATCGGCGTCGGCGTGAGTCCAATATTCAGATAGGTGTTGTACGGCGTCGGCGTCTGCAACATGGCGTGAGTCACCGTGCCTCCGTCCAGACCGAGAAAGTACAGCACGGTCGCGTCCATCTGCAGTGGGCCGCCTCGCGCCAATCGATTGAAGATGACCCGAGCGACTTGGGGCATGTTGCGCGAGTAATATCCCTCCTTCTCGACAATCGACGCGGCCACGATCAACTGATAGGCGTTCAGCCCTTCGACGACCGTCGCGGGCGTCAGCCCGACCGACGCGGCCTCGTTCTCGAAGCTGCGCACCATCTCGTCCACGAGGGCGTGCGGCGTCGTCGTGGGCTTGACAATGTAGGTTTGCGCACCGATGAGCCCCTCGAGAGAGCTGCCGTGGTCGAACGAACTCGGCGTTAACGCAGCCGTGGCGTCCGCGGCGAACGTGTTGGCGTACTTCACGCCCTTAGCCCCAGCGACGTCGAGAGCCACCTCGTGCAACGTGAGTCCCGGCGAGACGGTCACCACGTCCACGTTGGGCGGGGCGCCAAGAATTGCGCGCACGCTGGCGAACGAGGAGCCTTGGCGCATCTGGTAAGAACCGGCGCGAATGAGCGGCGTGCCAAGAACGAGATTCTCCAAGCGAAGGGCGAAGGGCGACGCGATTACCCCGGTCGAGTGCAACTCACCGGCAATCGTGGCGAAGGAATCGCCCGAGTGCACGGTGACGATGACTTCTTTGCCCCTGCCGGCAAAGATCGGATCGATCTGCAAGGCGAACCAACCCGCGACCAGCACCACGATCACGACCACGCCCAGCAGGACTCGGCCCATTGGCCTAGTCAGCATGGTGACCTTCTACGTAGTTTTGCAGCATGATGACCGCCGCGGCGCTGTCGACGTGATCGCGATGCTGCTTAGCCTTAAGACCCGCTCTCGAAAGTGAACGGTGTGCTTCGAAGGTCGTGAGACGCTCGTCCCACTGGGTCACCAAAAGACCGCCCAAGGCGTCAACCAGTTCGCGGTACAACGCGTCGGCCTGCTTGGTGCTCGAGGTCTCGTTGCCCGATAGCGCCACCGGTCGCCCGACCACGACCGTCTCAATTCCTTCGTCCGCAATCAACTGTTGCAGCGAGGTGATCAGTGTCTCGTCGTTCGCCAGGGCCGAACGCGGAAAGGCCATCGTCTCGCCAGTGTCCGTGATCGCAATGCCACAGCGTGCCACACCGGGGTCGATGCCAAGAAGCCGGGCCATCCAGTGCTTAGAGCGCCTTCGCCGCGACTAACACCGCGTCGATGCCCTTGGCATCACGACCGCCGGCGAGCGCCAGACGCGCTGAGCCGCCACCGACTCCCCCGAGATGCGCGGCGAGCGACTTGACGGTACTCGAGGCGTCGAGCGACTCATCGGTCGCCACGGCCAACGAAACTTTGCCGTCGTTCTCGCCCACCAAAACCACGACTCGACGTCCACGGTGTTGCAGATCCTGGGCCAGGGAACGCAACTGGTCGCCGGCATAGCCGTCCACGCGCGCGATCACGACGTCGCCCTTGGTCAACGCGTCAAGCTCCGAGGCGAACTGGGCGAGTTGAGCCTGTCGCAGTGAGCCCATCTCCTTTTCCACTTCGCGCTGACGATCAAAGAGGCGCTCAAGCGCGGGCAGTATGTCTTCCAAGGACGTCTTGAGTAACGTCGCGACCGAACCCAGGGCCTGTTCCATTTCGTAGCTCCGGCGATGGGCGCCCAGACCGCTGACGGCCTCCAACCGACGGGTATTGGCCCCGATAGAGGACTCGCTGACCACTTGAATCTGCCCGATGTCACCGAGTCGCTCCACGTGGGTGCCCCCGCAAAATTCGAGACTGTGGCGCCCCGCGCGCACCACGCGCACCCGATCGCCGTACTTGTCGCCAAAGAACGCGACCGCGCCCATCGTCTCGGCTTCTAGCTTGGTGGTTTGGATCGTGTCCACGTGCTCGTTGAGCACGACATCGGTATTGACTATCGTCAGTATCTCTTTGGTCTCTTCTTTCGTCAGGGGGGCGCCGTGCGAGAAGTCAAAACGCAGGCGATCGGGTCCGACGTAGGAACCTTGCTGGCGAACGTGATCGCCCAGTACCGAACGGAGCCCCGCGTGCAACAAGTGCGTCGCGGTGTGATTGCGCCGCGTCGCTTCGCGGCGATCGGGCTCGATGGTCGCGATGGCCGTTTGACCCGGAAGTATCTCACCCGTCAGTCGGCCTCGATGAGCAAACAGTTCTCCGGCCACGTTTTGGGTATCAAGAACTTCAAAACGACCGGTTTCGGTGATGACCGTACCGGTGTCGCCCACTTGTCCGCCGGACTCGGCGAAAAACGGCGTCGAATCGAGAAACAGTTCGCTCTCGCCGTCCTCACCAGCGAGCACGGCGAGCACCGAAGTCTCGACGCTGTAACGATTCACGTCACGGCCGACGAACTCGGTCGCCCCGTGGCGCTCGACGAGATCTCGATACTCCGCGTCGTCGGCCATGCGCAAGGTCTTGGCGTTCGCGCGGGCCCGCTCGCGTTGGCGGGTCATGGCCTCGTTGAAGGCGTCACGTTCAACGCTCAAGCCGGCCTCACCGACGATCTCTTCGGTCAATTCGATGGGGAAACCGTGCGTGTCGTGCAACTTAAATGCCGCTTCACCTGGAAATATGATTGATCCACGAGCGAGGACCTCTCGTTGTGCCTCCTCGAGCAGCGTCAAACCCGTGCGCAGGGTGCGCGCAAAGCCCGCTTCTTCGCGCTCGAGGATTTCGACGATGAGGTCGCGGTCGTGCACGAGCGACGGATAGACCCCGCCCATCTTTTGAATCGTCGCGTCCACGAGTGAGGCGGCCATCGCGCCCTCGGCCCCCGCGCGCCGGGCCGCGAGCACGGCTCGACGGATGAGTCGACGCAACACGTAGCCGCGCCCCTCATTGGACGGTAAGACCCCATCAGCGACCAGCATGGTCATCGCACGACCGTGATCGGCGATTCGACGTATCGCCACGTCGGTAGTCTCGTCGAGGCCGTACCTGACGTTAAGCGCACGCGACGCTGCGTCCAGCAGCGGCGAAAAAAGATCGGTCGCAAAGACCGAGTCGACGCCGTTGAGGATCGCCAACGTTCGCTCAAAACCCGCACCCGTGTCAATGTTTTTCTTGGGAAGCTCGCTCAGCAATCCGTCGGCGCTCTTCTCGTACTGAGTGAACACCAAGTTCCAAAACTCAACGAAACGATCCTCATCGCCCTTGGCCGGTCCCCCATCGTCACCGAAGGTCGGTCCCTTGTCGAAGAAGATCTCCGAGGACGGTCCACAGGGACCCACCTCGCCCATGCTCCAGAAGTTGTCCTCGCCCATGCGCTGGATCCGCTCCGGACGTAGACCGATGAGATCGCGCCAAAGGTCGGCGGCTTGATCGTCGGTGTCGTGCACCGTCACCCACAGACGCTCGGGATCGAGACCGAAGTCCTCGGTGATGAGCTGCCAGGCGTAGGTGATAGCGCCCTCTTTGAAGTAGTCGCCAAAGGAGAAGTTGCCCAACATCTCAAAGAACGTGAGGTGGCGTTGGGTGGTGCCGATGATGTCAATATCGAGAGCGCGAAAGCACTTCTGCACCGAGACCGCGCGGGCGTAGGGCGCGACCTCTTCACCGGTGAAGTAGGGCTTAAAGGGCACCATGCCGGCCACCGTGAACAAGAGCGAAGGGTCGTAGGGGATCAGGCTCGCCGAGGGCACTACGGCGTGGCCATTCGCGGCGAAGTAGTTCAGGAAAATCGAGCGAAGTTCAGCGGCTTCCACGAGAGTTACTCTACTGGCGCGGGTGGTTCGCCCTGATGAGAACGGTTCGTTCGTGCACGCCACTGTTCGACGAGCGCACTTTCACGTCCGTAGCTCGAGGGATCAAAAAACTTAGACATCGCCAATTCGTCGGGCAGAT
>PLBM01000002.1 GCA_003134515.1 Acidimicrobiaceae bacterium
TAGTCCGCACCGACCACCGGGATGAGCCCGTACGCAATCGGAACGAAAAAGGCGCGGAAACGCGAGCCCTTGTCGGCGAAGGAGCCGGGGCGCGCGAAGTCGAGGTCGCGTCGCGCACTGAGGGCGCCGATGCCCCAGGCAACGCCGGCGGTGACGCCAGCAAGGACGCAGATCCCCCCGAGGTAGCCGACGGGATCGGGGTAGTGGGGGAAGTGCAGGTGGCTGTTCAGCCAGCCGTCGAAAGTGCCGTACCAGCTGAGGGCGTTGACCTGCTGGTAGAGCACGAGCCCCCACAGGATCGCCACCGCCCACGCGACGTCGGCACGGCGGCGCCGGGGCGCGACGACGGAGGTGAGCGGCTTTTGGAGGAACAGGCCGATGTTGTCCTCCGGGCACGACTTGTAGCACTCGGTACACAGCCCGCAGTACAGGTTCGAGTCGGAGCTCGCCGGCCACGTGTACCACGGGCATCCGAAGCCGTCGTCACCGCCGCGCATGCAGTCCTTGGTTTTGCAACTGACGCACACGTCGCGGTCGCGTGTGCGGAACCCCGCAACCGAGCCCATCGACCCGACGGTGCCGATGAGCGAAGTCAGCGGACAGATGTAGCGGCAGAACGTCCGCCGCTCGAAGACCAAGAAGAAGGTGAGCGCAGAGGCGACGATGCCGATCACCATGAAGCTGGTGAAAGCTGGATTCCCGGGCCCGGCGATATTGAAGTACTCCTCAATCCAGGTCAGCAGGAGGAATGTTCCGACCGGGAGCACGAAGCCCATTTGCGCGAGGGGCTCAGGGAACTTGCGCCCGAGCCCGAGGGTCTTCTGGGTGCGCTGGAAGAACGTGCGACGCTGAATCCATTCCGCGAAGCCGCCGAAGGGACACATCGCGCACCACGCCCGCCCCACGACCACCATCATGACGAACACGAGGCAGAACCAGACGTACCAAGTGATCGCCGCGCCAAAGTTGAGTCCCGGTATCGCGGTGCCGAAAAGGCCAACGAAGATCACGGTCCAAAAAATGATCTGGTTGGGCAGAATCAAAAAGAACTGGAACTTGCGGTTACGCAGCATGCGCGCGACGAGGGGGAAACGCGCGATGTCCAGTCCCGAGGAGACGTCTGACGCACTGAAGCGCTCAGCTATTCCTTCTCGCGCTTGGGTGCGCAGCCGAACGGCCTGGACTACCGGATCCTTGAGATGAACTGCTTGATCGTCGGTCCTGATTGACATACCTGCCCCCGGTCAATGTGTAGTAACTTACTAAACCAACTACCGTAATACTACGCGTTTAGATAAGTACTATCACGTGGGACGAATGTTGTCAACTACGTGAGGTAATCGTCGCGACAGCCGTATCAAAAGCGCCAAGACCCTCAGTTTTGACGACCTTTCGCCATATTGGCCAGTTCACCTGATTNNCCAGATGGGTTCGGGCTGATTCGCCTGAACGCGCCGCGGGGACCACGGCTGACGCTGCCGCGAGGAAAAGCGGCGCAACTGAACTAGAGCAACTCAACTGCCCACGCCAAACGAGGCTCGTCGCGTCGCCAACCGCAAAGACGAGCGGTACCTACCTCGACTCGAGTGTCGAAGCGAACGCTCAACGTCTCTTAATGCCGCGAGTGGTACGGGCGAGCGGGCCCTGCAAACGACCCGGATCGTGGTCCAACAATCTCGACTAAGACCTCATCGAGATCCTCGGCGAGTTGGCGCTCACGGTGAGCCCGTAGGAGCGTCAACACCGAAACGACTACGCCCGTAACCACGAATAGAGCGAGCATGATGAAGGAAACCGCCAACAACACAGCCAGAAGTACACCGAACACATGAACCATGTACCCATCGTTGGTCAGGAGAGAAGAAAATGGAACCCCAATACTACGGTGGCGCCGACCCAGATCCTACGGGTACCCGCGTAGAAATGCGCGAAGAATAATACGACCGGTTGGCGCGGAACCCGTACGGGAAGCAGACTGGGCCACGTGGATAGGTCGGCGCACCCTGCGGGAGAGGCGAATGATCAGTCCACGCCCAACTCCATCGGTGACGGCGACGCGCCAGCGAAGCCGCGAGTTCGGATCTTCATCGTGGACGACCACGCGTTGGTGCGTGAAGGCACCGTCCAGCTCTTGAAGCAGGCCCCTGATTTCGAAGTAGTAGGCCAGGCCGGTTCCGGCGAGGAAGCCACCATCCTGCTCGACGAACTCCGGCCCGACGTGGTTCTCGTTGACGTCAACCTGCCCGGAATGAGTGGATTGGAGTTAGCGCGACAGACCGCGGTGTCACTTCCCCAGATGCGCGTTCTGATCGTGAGCGCGTACGACGACTATGCGTACGTCACCGAGGCGTTGGACATCGGCGTTGGTGGTTACCTGTTGAAGACCGCATCGGCCAAGGAACTAGTTGATGCGGTGAGAGCCGTCGCCGACGGCGTGTTCGTACTGGACCGCGCAGTCTCGGGCCGGCTCACGCGACGAATGCGCAACGATGCGGCCAGCACCGACCTACTGACCCGACGCGAAACCGAGGTGCTCGAACTGCTCGCACGAGGTCGATCGAACAAACAAATTGCCAACGAACTCGAGCTTGGCCTACGCACTGTCGAAGGGCACGTCTCGAACGTGCTCGCGAAGCTAGGCGCACAATCGCGGACCGAAGCGGTGGCCTACGCCATAAGCCATCGACTAGTGATTCCAGAAAACCGTGACATCCCAAACCACGCGAGCTGACTCCCGGGCCGTGCTTCGCTTGGCGGTGCATCCGCCAGTTCGCGAAGCACGCTTTTGGCTCATTCAAGCAAAGGTCGTGGTGATCGCCGGACTTCACTTGTTCCTCGACCTGCACGTCGCAACCGAGTCGGGCGCCTTCCCCTCGGGTCTGCCCGTCGCACTGCTCATTATTCCGGTGGGCTACGCGGCGCTACGCTACGCCCTGGCCGGGGCCGCCGCCACCACCGCGTGGGCAATCTTGCTCTGGTTGCCCGACCTGCTCTTGCCCGGCGACCAAGGACACGTGGGGGGCGATCTTGTAAATCTTGCTCTCGTGGCGATGGTCGGCATCATCTTTGGCCGACAGATCGACGCCGAACGCTTCGCTCACGTACGAGTCGAGCAGGCGATGGCCGAGTCCCTCGACATCGAGGCTCGCTACCACCAACTCTTCGAAACCAATCGCTCACCGATCCTCGTCATTGATCAACGTGGCATCGTCGCCGATGCCAACCCCGCAGCCCAGGTCCTCCTCGGCGCCGAGGCGATTGGCCAAACGAGTGCATCGATCCTGGACAATGATGCCCCACTCAAAGAGCAGGTGGGCCGAGTCCTCGATCTGTCTGACGACCACGACTATCGCCTCGACGTCGTGTCGCTACCAAGAGAAGTCGGCGACGTTTCCATCCAGATGATCTTCGAAGACGTAACCGAAGAGCGCAGCGAGGGTCGTCGAGCAAGACGCTATGCGCAACTCGTCGTTCAGGCCGAGGAGGATCAAAATCGTCGGTTAGCCCGTGAACTGCACGACGAGCCCCTCCAACTCTTTCTGCTCCTGGCCCGACGCCTTGAGAGCCTCGGCCAGATTCCAGGCGTTCCCGAGATTGTTGCCGAAGGTCTCGAAGAGGCCCACCACCAGTCACTTGACGCCGCCACGCGCCTGCGAAATCTGGCACGAGACCTTCGCCCACCGACGCTCGATCAACTAGGACTGGTGGCCGCCCTCTCGAGCCTCGTGGCTGACATCGAGGATGACGCCGATCCAATCTCGGAGTTGAGAATTGTTGGCCCCGAGACTCGTCTGACGTCCAATACCGAGTTAGGTGCATTCCGCATCGTCCAAGAAGCCATTCGAAATACCCTTCGTCATGCTGAAGCCGCCCATCTTCAAGTAGTGGTGACCTTCGCACCCGACCAAGTCAAACTCACCGTGTCCGACGACGGAAAAGGCTTCAATCCCGAGGATTTGGGCGATTACGCTCCCGAACACCTCGGGCTGCTCGGGATGCGCGAGCGGGCACGTCTGCTTGGTGGACGCTTGGACGTGCGCTCGTCTCTGGGGCNNCGTCTGTTAGGTGGACGCTTGGACTTGCACTCGTCACCCGGCCACGGCACCGAGGTCGAAGTGGCAATCCCTCTCGAGGGGCCGCCGCTCATTCATGGCGAAGTTGGTTCGTAGAGTTCGACGTGTGACCAAGGAGCCCATTCAATCACCTGAAACTCAAACGGTCTGAGAAGCCCCGCACGACCACCCCACACCTCGTTCGAGTTCTCGTACCGTACCGATGCACCGTCGTCCGCGCAATCAACCGACAACTCGCGACCGC
>PLBM01000010.1:0-3098 GCA_003134515.1 Acidimicrobiaceae bacterium
TATGAACATGGGTTGGGGTGGGGCATTGTTGATGTTGCTGTTCGCGCTGCTCTTTTTGGGTGGGCTTTTGCTGATTGCGGTGACGGTAATGCGTCAGCACCATCATCACGAACACAACTATCACGCACACAACTATCACGCACACGGCGACCAGCCCACAGGAGGTCGGTCTGCCGCTCTCAAGATCTTGGATGAACGGTTCGCTCGTGGTGAGATCGACGAGGAAGAGTACAAGCGTCGTCGCGCGCTCCTCTAACTACTTGCATTTTCCGAAACTCAATGAAAACGAAGTTCTCGGTGGTCGCAAAGAGTAATGGGACTTTTTGCTGGTCGCCCTAGAGATAATCCTCATCACACAGCGAATCGCGGAAATGACGGTTTATGATACGCGCATTACTGAGCGCGTCAGCGATTATGAAACCTCGAGTCAGAGTCATCATCGCAACGAGGTGTGCACCTTACGTCGAGATTGGGACAGGCACTATTTCATTCGTCCCAATTGTCGTAATCCCAACTCAACGTCAGTGTCGGTGTCGGTCTAAGGAAGCGAGTCTTCGCGATTTCAGAGGGTTGACGTCTACGTTCTGGCACCAGTAATCACCGAGCGCTCGCTGAATGAGTCAGCTCTTGGGAGTTGAGCAACTGTTCGTGCCCTCGCCGCAGCTACCAGTCACCTTGTAAGCGAAGGGCTGGAAGGGCACGATCGGCGTCCCTACGTCAATCTGGATATCACCGTGGGGCAAGAGCGGCGTTTGACGAGGGTCTCCAATGAGCTTTTTGCCGTTCTCGAATACGACCACCGAGCCCTTTGCGGGCCCGACCTGTGAATCGCTCAACGGCTGATTCCAGATATCGAAGAACTGGCCGAGCGTGAAGGACTGCTTCGCCGGCGCCTCCACGTGAATGATCCCGTCAGCGACGTGGGTGTGGAGCCAGTACAGGCAGTCGTAAAGACCCACGTCGTAAAAGTTTCCGGTCTTGTACTTCTCAATCAGCGGGGGCTGCGTGACGCCGATCCCCGCGGGAAGTCGAATCATGCGAACGTTTACGTAGAGGGCAAGGTGGACGTGGACGTGGTACTTGACCACTTCTTTCGCGAGGGTTTCACAGGCGATCCCGTCAACAATCTGACCGGTATGCGTCGTCAATGCGGGCGCCAAATTCGGAACGTCGTACATAACAACTCCTTCCGGACCGAACGTCATATTCGCCGGTCGCGACGACGCCCACGCAGCCGCTATACCGCCGACGGCAAGCATGGCAAGGAGCAGGTATGGAATCAGGAATCGTCGTCCTCGTCCGGATCTACTGTTTTCCACTACCTACCTTCCTTCCCGTGCCGCGGCGTATCCTCGCCACATTCCGATGCGAATACACTTCGCACCAGTTAGGCGCGATTTATTCGATGGTACGGCCTATCTTCACCGTCGTAGTAGTGACTAAAGTCCCTTGCTCAGCTGGACCGATCCTGATCCTCCTACCTTTGGTCCCTAGGCGAATACCGACTCGGTCGAACGAAGTGGAGAGTGCCGCGCGATTCTTCGACTTTTGAGCGATGCAATCAACTGATCGCCAATGGAACATGGCATTCATGTCGCGTCGCGTCGCCTGAAGGTTAAGGGTGATCGCTCGTAAATGCGATGCCGATGAGTCTTGAAAGTGTAGTCTCACCTCGTGATCGAGGAGATGTCTGCAGCTGAAATCGACGACTTCATCCTGGTGCAGAAGGTTGGTCGAGTAGGTTGCCACGTCGACGGCGTGACCTACGTCGTCCCCGTCATCTTCGCGTGGGGCATCGACGGGTTCTACGTCTATACCACCGAGGGCCAAAAGGTCTCAATGATGCGGCGAAACTCCAGCGTGTGCTTTGAAATCGATGAGTACCTCAGCGATGGAAGTTGGCGTAGCGTCATCGTGCAAGGTGTCTACGAGGAGTTGCACGACGACGATGCCCTCAACGCCAAACGGATACTCACCGAGCGATTATTTTCGCCGTCGGACGCCGCGCGCGAGACGGGTGATCGAGGCGAGGGACGAGTTCCGGTGGCATTTCGCATCCGCCCCCAAGGGGTGACTGGTCGCAAAGTTGACCGTCGCGCCTGAGCGCACGGCGCGAATGGAGTTGGTGGCACGACGGGGACGTCGTCGAGCTGAGCACTACCTACTCGAGGCCACGCTCTCGGAGACGTGAACGCATCCGGGATCTGAGGCGAGCGGATTACCGTAGGCCGCGAACGCTCGTGAACGCGAACCACCGCAGAGATTGGCGAATTCGCAGGCGCCACATGGGCCGACGAACTCAGCGGCCCGTATAGATCGCAAGAGTTCGTTGTCTCGGTAGATGTCAATGAGACTCGAGACCCTGACGTTACCGAGTTTGATCGGCAGAAAGCCCGACGGATACACGTCGCCATTGGCGGCGACGAACACAATGCCTTTGCCGTCGCGGGTCGCCGCGCTGGGCGCACGAATCGGAGCCGTGCTCGGTCCCAAGCGTTCGATGAGCCGATCACGCAATGACGCGTACAACGAATGGCCCTCCATGGCGCGCGGGAAAATGCTGTCACTCCCTCGACGCTCAAGGGCGACCCGTCGGAAGAATGGCGCTTCGACCGTTCGCACGGTGAACCCGTAGCGCGAGGCGTCGACGAGAAAGTTACACACGTCCTCGTTCTCTTGAGCTGTGGTGGCCTTGATCTCCGTGCCTCGACCGGTGGTGATGAGGAAGAAGACTTCCCATACGTCGACTCGCTGCTCGTGCAGTAGAGCCGCCACGTCAGCTAGTTCGTGCACGTTCGTCGGCATCACGGTGGTGTTGATTTGGGTGGTGAAACCGTGTTGCTTGAGTTGTCTGATGGCTTGCATCGTCGACTCGAAGTGTCCGTCGATACCGCGAACNNCTCAGTGAGGCGCTCTTCACCCCACAATCACGTAACGCGTGAAGCATCGAGGGCGTCAAGCGAGGCGTGACCGAGGGGGCTATCGCTATCGGCACCTTCGCCAAGGCAGCGTGCGTCGCGATTCGCACAAGATCCTCGCGCATCAAACAGTCGCCACCCGTGAGAATGAGGATTGGCCGCGGTCGACCAATCGCCTAT
>PLBM01000010.1:3114-3883 GCA_003134515.1 Acidimicrobiaceae bacterium
CGTTGGCTGAACTGCTCGCTCGCGTCGGATGTAGTTCTCGGATGAATCTTGCACCGCCTTTACTGCACGTCCTCCGAGGGATCGTCCCACGAGGCATATTCACATCCTAGGGATGGCGCGATTGGTCGATGAGTACCTTGGCGCGAGACGCCCAGAACATTTCTCACAAGAGAAGAGTAGAAATTCGCGGAGCACTTTGTGTACCTCGACCATGAACGTTGACGGAGCCTTGTCAAAACACGTTGCATCTAACTTCAAGCTGATCTCATTGTGCGTTGACTGCTAGAACTGATCGTGGTCCCTTTGAAGGTTGGACCTAAAGGAGCGTCGATGGACTGCCTAGACTCGCTTGGTCTGTGGCACGTCGTGCTCGGGCAACGCGCGCAGACGATTGCTTGATGGCCAATCGATCGCTCGGTCCTGCACACGTGGAGCTGCACGAAGAGCGATCGACTGATCTGGGCGACACTTTGGACCATCGGCGTTGGGCCGTTCTTGCGGTGTTGTGTCTGACGCTACTGGTCATCAATCTCGACGGCACGATTTTGAACGTGGCGCTGCCCACCATCGTGAGAACTCTGCACGCGACTTCGAGCCAACTGCAGTGGATCGTTGACGCCTACGTCATCGTCCTCGCCGGTCTTCTGCTCATTGCAGGTTCTCTCGGAGATCATCTGGGGCGCAAGTGGGTCTTCCTCGGCGGACTTGTCGTGTTTGCGGCTGGCTCGGCGGCGTCGGCCTTCTCGGCGAGCCCCGACCAACTCATTGC
>PLBM01000064.1 GCA_003134515.1 Acidimicrobiaceae bacterium
GGGCCGTCGCAGGTGGCACAGAAGTGAATACCCGCTCCAATGAGGTCGGCCTCGCCGTCGGCGCCGGTTCGCCGATAGACCGAGCCGGTGGCGACGAGCACCGCGCGCGTGCTGTACGAATCGCCCACCGCGGTCGTGACGGTGAGCCAATCGCCGTCCGCGCTGACGGCGTTGACGGCGACGGCTTCGAGAATTTCCACGCCGTAGTTCTCGGCCTGGCGACGCATCCGATCGGCGAGCTCATGACCGGCCACACCGTCGGGGAACCCTGGATAGTTGTCGAGTCGCTCGGTCACACCGGCCTGGCCACCGGGCGCGGACTTTTCAATGATGAGGACACGCTGGTTCTCCCTCGCCGCGTAGATCGCGGCGGTAAGACCCGTCGGACCACCCCCGACGATGATCACGTCGTAGGTGGAGGACTTGGCCGAACGGGTAAGGCCCAACTTCTCCGCTAACTCGTCGTTGCCCGGCTCAATGAGGTGCGAGCCGTCGGGAAAGATGATCGTGGGAATGCTCCGACTCCCGCCGTTGATCTGCTCGACGAGCTCGACCGCTTCGGGGTGTTGCTCAAGGTCAATCCAGTCGAACGCCACGCGCTGTTCGCTGAGAAAGTCCTTGGCGCGACGACAGTCGGGGCACCACGTCGCGCCAATGACGGTGATGGTATCGGTCGCGATCTCCATGAAGCTCCTCTGATAATGAACTACTCGGACTAGAAAACGCTGTCCGGTCACCCTAGTGGCGGTCTCCGCGACTCCCCTCTGAAGTGGCGGATCGTTCGTTCTTTGAAGCCACCTGGCCTAACGTGACAACCATGCCCGGAGTGATGACCCTTAATCAATCACTCGCGATTCTCTTCGCAGTTCTAACGGCGCTGACCAACGCCATCGCGGTCACGACCCAGCACATCGCGAGCACGAGAAAACAAGATCACGCCTCCAATTGGCGCCTCATTGTCTTCCTCTTTCGCCAGCCCCTCTGGCTACTCGGCTGGGTCGCGTTGTTCGGCTCGTTGATCTTTCAGGCGCTGGCCCTTCACTTTGCTCCAATGTCCGAAATCCAACCTCTCCTCGTTGTCGAACTCATCGTCGTGCTCCTACTACGACGTTTCTGGATTCATCAAGGCGTTCGCCGGCTCGCGTGGATCAGCGCGGGCGTGACCGTCATTGGACTGGCGCTGTTTCTCCTTGCGAGTTCGCCTAGCGGACACGCCAACGTGCCGAAGACGGCTCACTGGATCATCCCCGTAGTGGTCTTTCTGAGCGTGACGATCGTGCTCGTCGGCGTCGCTCAAAGTGGCTCGCCCAGCCGTCGCGCGAGTTTCTTCGCCGCCGCGACTGGCGTGACGTGGGCACTAGAGGCAACGTTCATCAAGGCAACCACCGACACGATCTCTTCCTCGGGATTCGTCGGAGCAATGACCCGCTGGCCGCTGTACGCCTTCATCGTGGGGGGCATACTTGGTCTGTTCTGTGAGCAGGCGGCCCTGCACGTGGGACCACTCAAAGTGTCCCAGCCCTTCATCGTCATCGTTGACCCAGTGGTGAGTGTCGTGCTCGGCGTATGGCTCTATGGCGAAAAACTGGCGGGAGGACTGGCGCACCTCGGCCTCGCGGGAGTCGGCTTCGCAGCGATGTGCGTGGGCGTCGTCGCGCTGACCCAGAGCGCTCCTTCGACGATGAGGGCCGAGACCCACCGGCTATGACCGGCGGCGGTCCGGCGCGACACGACGGGCAGACGGTCATATTCCAGGCCACTCAGTTCGTGGCGCTCGGCCAAATCGCCTTCGCCTTGTTCTTGGCGGTCTGCGTGGCGATCCATCCCGGTCTCGTGCTCAAGGTCAACGAAGGTGGGATGAGTAACTACGGCGTGCATGCTAAGACGGTGGCCCCTTACACACTGGCTCTCGGATTCGCCGCCGGACTGACCTTCTGGGCCGCTCGCCTGATTGGAACGTCTACAACAGCGGCCCGACACTTTCGGGCACTACTTCAGGCGTACAGCTGGCTGATACTCCTCACCTTGGTGACCACGTTCTGGTACACGTTGAACGCGCCGCTGAAGTACGTTCACGTCGCGGTGGGCATCGCCATCATCGCGTTTGAGTCAGCGGCGTCACTGTGGATGTACCGAGTCATAGCGAGTCTTCGCGCTGTCCTCTTCGTCCAACTCTTAGGCTTCGTGCTGGCCGCGCTCACGTTCTTTGGTGCGCTGCACGTGCTGTTTCTCTCTCAGGTACTGACGGGAGGTGGTTTCGCATTGTTGCTCATTCGTACGTGTCGACAATTTGGGCCACCACTCGAAGAATCACTCAGAGCACGTTGAGGTGAGTTTGTCGGTGTCGCGTCGGGGACATCGGGCGTCATGAGTGAATTGACGAATTGGCCATGTCGAGAATGAAGTCGACGTCGAACGCGCCTCTCAAATTGAGCCGATGATGTGCTGGCGGTACGCCTCGATGGTCCCTTCGGGGTTGTCGTGCATGAGGTAGAGAGCGAACTGGTCGACGCCGAGCTCGCAGAGTTCGCTGAGACGCTCTCGATGTTGTTCGACGGGACCCAGCACGCAAAAGCGGTCGATGATCTCGTCGGGCACGAATTCGGCGTCGGGATTACCGGCCTTGCCGTGATGGCTGTAGTCGTACCCCTTGCGGCCCTTGATGTAGTCGGTCAAGGCGGGCGGGACCAAGTTCGACTCGGCACCGTAGCGCTCGACGATGTCGGCAACGTGATTGCCCACCATGCCGCCGAACCAGCGCACTTGGTCGCGCTGGTGAGCGAGGTCATCGCCCACGTACGCCGGCGCCGCCGCGCACACTTTGTAGTCATCAACGCTTCGACCCGAGGCTCGCACGGCCTCGCGAGCGCTCGCAATCGCCCAGCGCACCACAAAAGGGTCGGCCAATTGGAGAATCAGCCCGTCGGCCTTACGACCTGCAAGTTCCAGTGCCTTGGGGCCGTAGGCCGCCATCCACACGTCGAGCTCACCTTGATCGACCCATGGAATCTTTACGGGTCGATCGTTCACCATCGTTTCGCGGCCCTCCACGAGATCTTTGATCACGGTCATGCACGAAGAGAGCGTGGCGAGCGACGCGGGAGTCCCTCCCGTCACACGCAGCGCCGAGTCCCCACGGCCGATTCCACAGATGGTTCTCGGTCCGAACATTTCGTTCAAGGTGGCGAAGAGCGACGCCGTCACAGTCCAGTCGCGCGTGATCGGGTTGGTCACCATCGGGCCGACCTTGATGTGCGAGGTGGAACTGAGAATCTGTGAGTAGATAACGAACGGCTCCTGCCAGAGCACGACTGAGTCAAATGTCCAAAAGTGAGAGAAGCCTGCGTCTTCGGCACGTTGGGCCAGTTCAATGACATCCCTCGCCGGCGCGTTCGTTTGGGCGACCAGTCCAAAGTCCATGGCTATACCCCTTGAGCGTCGTTCGAGTCGCGGGTCACTATCGACCTTGCGGAAAGGGCCGAGGTCATCGGAGATAACCGTTGAGGCCGCGTTGCAAGAACTGACCGGATCCCGGCCGTCCGACGAACTGGTTACCCTCGATAACGACGACGCCGCGCGCAAGCACCGTCTTCACCTGTCCTCGCACTTCCAATCCTTCGTACGCCGAGTAGTCCACGTTCATGTGATGCGTCGCCGCGGAGAACGTGTGAGTGGCATCGGGATCGTAGAGAACAATGTCCGCGTCAGACCCCGGAGCGAGAACTCCCTTTTTCGGAAAGAGTCCAAACATCCGGGCCGGCGTCGTCGATGTGACGTCGACCCAGCGAGCGAGAGAGATCTCTCCACGTTCGACACCTTGAAAGATCAAATCGAGGCGGTGTTCGACGCCCGGAATGCCGTTGGGGATCTTCGAAAAATCACCGACACCGAGTTCCTTTTGCTCTTTGAAGCAAAAGGGGCAGTGATCGGTCGACACAATGCTGAGATCGTCCGTTCGTAGCCCGCGCCAGAGATCGGCGTGGTTGCTCTCGGGGCGAAGCGGCGGCGAGCATACGTACTTGGCGCCCTCGAAACCTTCGCGCGCGAGATCGGCGTCAGAGAGAAAGAGATACTGAGGACATGTCTCGGCGAACACGCTCTGCCCTCGATCCCTCGCCTTCACCACTTCATCGAGGGCCTGCGCCGCCGAGAGGTGCACGATGTAGAGCGGCGCACCGGCGACGCGGGCGAGCTGAATCGCGCGGTGCGTGGCTTCGCCTTCGAGAAAGGCCGGTCGCGTCGACCCGTGAAAACGTGGATCGCTTTCGCCTCGGGCCAGTGCTTGGGCCACCAGTACGTCGATGGCGATACCGTTTTCGGCGTGCATCATGATGGTCGAGCCATTAGAGGAGGCTTGTTGCATGGCTTGGAGGATCTCGCCGTCGGTGGAGTAGAACACGCCCGGATAGGCCATGAATAACTTGAAACTGGTGACCCCTTCGTCGATGACTAGGTCCATCTCATTGAGTGAGGACTCATTCACGTCCGAGACGATCATGTGAAAGCCGTAGTCAATCGCGCATTTACCTTCGGCCTTGGCGTGCCACGCGTCGAGACCTTCTCGGAGGCTCTTGCCCTTCGATTGAATAGCGAAGTCGATGATCGTGGTGGTCCCGCCAAAGGCCGCCGCCCGAGTGCCGGTCTCAAAGGTGTCGGCCGACTGGGTACCGCCAAAGGGCATTTCCATGTGGGTATGGCCGTCTATGGCGCCGGGAATCACAAACTGCCCGCGGGCGTCGATGACCCGATCCGCACTCTCCTGCCACGACGCCGACGCGGACGAGTCTGGGGCCACTAGTGCGGCGATAGTCTCGCCCTCGACGAGGACATCGGCAACGAAGGGACCGCTCGCGTTCACGACGGTGCCTCCACTAATCAAAATCTTCATACGATCCCCTCTTCCTTCTCTCGAGTGATCTCGCGGTCTCTAAGGAACGATCAGCTCGCCGTAGCTATCGGGGCGTCGATCTCGGTAGAACGCCCAGGTGCGACGTACATCACTGAGCACACTCATGTCCAGGTCTCGCACGATCACTTCATCATCGTTGTCCGACGCGGCGTCACCCACGATCTGGCCGCGGGGGTTGACGAAGTATGACGATCCATAGAAACTGTTATCGCCGAGCTCCTCGACGCCCACCCGGTTGATCGCTCCAACGAAGTACTCGTTGGCCACGGCGGCGGCGGGCTGTTCGAGGTTCCAAAGATAAGCCGACAGGCCTCGACTGGTGGCCGAGGGATTGAATACAATCTTCGCTCCCGCCAACCCAAGCGCCCGCCAACCCTCGGGAAAGTGACGGTCGTAACAGATGTAGACCCCGATCGGACCGACCGCGGTGTGAAAGATCGGATAGCCGAGATTGCCGGGTCGAAAGTAGAACTTCTCCCAGAACCCTTGCACCTGGGGAATGTGATGCTTTCGATACTTGCCCAAGTACGACCCGTCGGCGTCGATGACGAACGCGGTGTTATAGAAAATGCCCTCTTGTTCGACCTCGTAGATTGGCACGACGAGCACCATGTTCGTCTCTCGGGCCAGTGCTTGCATCAGCTCGGTGGTCGGACCGGGGATTGTCTCGGTGTACGAGAAATACTGCGGATCTTGCACTTGACAGAAATACGGGCCGTAGAAGAGCTCTTGAAAGCAGAGAATCTGAGCACCTTGATTTGCGGCCTCTCGGGCCAGGGCCACGTTGACGTCAATCATGGACTTCTTGTCCCCGGTCCATTTGCTCTGGACTAGCGCCGCGCGCACAATCTCGTTGCCGGATACATCTTCGTTGCTCATGGTCATCACCTCGGGACTGTTGACGTACTCAAGATCGCAGGACTTACGAGGCCCCACGATTACCCGAGCAAATTTTGATACTAGACCCGAACTGGTTTTACGTTGTCGCATGAGGCAACGATGAAGTACGGAAGGACCGTTTTTGCCGACGAGGGAGCGGTCTTTATCACGCAATCGAGCGATTCAGGTAGTGTCACGCCATGACACTGAAAGAGTCCTACGCCGACCTCGGGTTGAAAACGTTGAGCCGTGTTCATCGCACAATCGTCCACGTGAGCAAGGGACGCCTGGGCCAGTCGGCCTTTGGCATGCCCACCGTCGAGTTGCTCACGGTGGGGCGCAAGTCGGGCCGGGCCCGTTCGACCATGCTGACGGTGCCGGTCGTCAACGGCGAGCAGTTGGTTCTGGTGGCGTCGAAGGGCGGCGACGACCGAGACCCCGACTGGTATAAGAACCTCGTGGTCCACCCCGACGTCGAGCTGACCATCGCGGGTGTACACCGGCTCATGCGGGCTCGCCCGGCGACGCCCGGCGAGAAGGTTGAACTGTGGCCCCGGGTGGAGCAGTCGTATAGGGGCTACGCCGGCTACCGGCGCCGCACGAAGCGCGACATTCCGCTGGTGATTTGTGAGCCGCGTTAAGTTTACCGGCGCCCCGGCCCCAAATCTTCGGAGTGATCACGCACCGCCCGCCGAGACCTCACGTCACGTCGAAAGCCGGCGACGAGAACTCGGTGAAAGAGCCTTGAGCGACGCGACCTCGAGCGGCGATGAATCTGCGACAATTGGCGCGATGATGCGCGAGTACCTGCGCGCGGCGATAGATGCAATCGATTCGGCCGACTTGACGGTAAAAGAACACCGCCAGAAGGGGCTCGCGGACGATCCCGAAGCGATACGCAAGTTGCGCCTGTCGTTTCGTCGAGTCCAGTATCAAATGGAGTCGATGGCCCATATCGAGAAAACTCTGGCGACCAAGACGCTGATTCGTCGTTTGCACGAAGTCGGAAGACCCTTTGGCAACCTGCGCGACGCCCAAGTTCTGGAACTTCGGGTGATAAAAGGATTGGGAGATCGCGGCGGCACGCCGAAGGGGCTTCACTTGATACAAATCGCGGCGGACGCACGACGCCACGAACAACTTGCCACGGAGGAACTTCTCGATTCGCTGGCGTACGAAGAGACGCTTCGCGCATTGAATGACTATCGACGCGCGTTACCGGCCCACACGGTTTCGCCCATCATGATTCAACCAATCGCTCAACGTGTGCTGCGGGCTTCATGGAAAGAACTCCAGCGCGAAGTGAAACGGGCGCAACGAAACGGCAGCGACGCCCATTTGCACTACTTGCGAATTACAGCTAAACGGTCGCTCTATTCAGCGCAGGCCTTCTCGAGCGTCCTGGGACCGCCCGCCGGAGAGCTCGCGCTGCGAATAGATGTGATGCAGAAATTTCTTGGAAAACAACACGACCAGGTCATCGCCTCGGAGTGGATCAAAGAGGTAGGAAGGGCTCACGCGTCGCTAAGGAAGCTAGCCGACGCGCTCGCCGCAGAGGAGCGAAAGCGAGCCAACGCCAACGCGAAACACTGGACTCTTTATTGGGAATCGATTCGTGATCTGCACCCTCGTCAACTCTGGAGATAGGAACGGCGCGAGCGCACGTGACGTAAAGACGACCTAGTTCTCACTTCCTAGAAGCCCTCTTGGTGCCCCCGGCAGGATTCGAACCNNCTGCGCACACGGTTTAGGAAACCATTGCTCTATCCCCTGAGCTACGGGAGCGACGAACAGAAAAATCCTAGAGAAACCCGCCCCTCAAATGGTACTGGCATGCGCGGACTCGAGGTCATCCGCAACGCCAAGCATTGCGAAACGACCTTGGAAGTAATGCATCATTTGCATCCCTGATGCGCGCCTAAGGGATTCCCCCTATGTCATCTTTCGGCGTCAACACCTACCATGATCGACGACGGACCTATTCCCCCGTTGTGAAAGAAGGATGGATGAGCAGTGCCGTGCTGGAAAAGGTTGCAGGTGGAGCAGATGCTGACGGCCCCTGGGCCGTGGAGACCCACGGACTGACCAAACGATTCGGCGAAAGTATCGCCGTCAATAGTGTCGATTTACGGATCCCTCGCGGTTGCGCGTTTGGCTATCTCGGTCCCAACGGTGCCGGCAAGACGACGCTGATCCGTGTGCTCCTCGGGTTGACGCGCGCTGACGCCGGAACCATGTCCTTACTTGGTTACCCGGTGCCGCGACATCGCGACCTAGCGCTCGCGCGGGTCGGTGCCATCGTCGACGAACCTCGTTTCCACGGCCATCTCACGGGACGACAGAATCTCCAGATACTCGCGGCTGCCAGAGAACCGGCTGCTCGGGGACGAATCAGCGCGGCGCTTGAGAGAGTCGGTCTCGCTCATCGCGCTGACGATCGGGTGTCGAAATACTCCATGGGCATGCGCCAGCGACTTGGCGTGGCGGCCTGCTTGCTCGGTGATCCCCAACTCCTCATCCTGGATGAGCCGATGAATGGTCTGGACCCAGCCGGAATGCACGACATGCGAGAGATGATTCATTCCTTGGTTGCCGAGGGGCGCACGGTGGTGCTGTCGTCGCATCTACTGGATGAAGTTGAACGGACCTGTGACGCCGTCGCCATTGTCGATCGGGGCAAGGTCATCCGCCAAGGACCGATCGCCGAGTTACTCGCGGGGACGTCCATGGAGGTGGAGATCGATTGCTCAGCACCAGAAGCGGCACAAACACTGCTAGTTCGCGAAAACAGGGGTGGACGAGTCACAGTGCGAGAGCAGGGACTAGCCATCGCCCTGCCGACAGGGACGAGCCATGACGCTATCGCCGAGATGAATCGAATTCTCGTTGAGGGCGGGATCTCGGTCTATCGCCTCGAGGTCAACCAAGCATCGCTCGAGTCCTGGTTTCTCGAAGTGACCAGTCGGCTGGGGAGCGAAGAGTGACCGCCCTTCCACCGCAAGCGCGGACGGGATCCGTTCAGCACGTCGTCGAAGCGGAGTTACGCCCCGACGATCATCGCGGATCGCCCTTGCCCACCTTCGCCATGATCGCTACCAGATTCATGGAACTGCGCAAACGCCGCGGACTCATGATCGCACTCATCGCGGTAAATATCGGAATTCCGGGCGTCTTTCTCGCGATCCGGTTGCTAGCGCACGCCATTGCCCCGCACTCCTACGGACCTGCTGGCGGTTACAGCGTCTTCAGCGGCCTCGTCGTCGGCATCTTGTTCGGCTTCGGCTTCATCGTCGCGGCCACCCTGGGCTGTTCCGCGGGCGCCGTCGACCTCACCGAAGGCGTCTTTCGCCATCTCGTGGTGACCGGACGCTCGCGCGTCGCGCTCTACTTGGCACGGATTCCCGCCGGACTAGCCATCATCGTTCCTCTCGTCGCGGTGGGCTTTACCATCGTCTGCTCGGTGTGCGTCTTTGCCGCGCCCGCAAAGCTCAGCTACGACGGAGTGAATATGCCCGCCGGACTCTCTCGTAGCGCATTCGTGTCATTTGCCAAAAGCCATCCCAACCAGGTCTACTGTGATTTTCCTTACCGGAACCTGACGTCACTTGGTGTTCCGTGTGGGCCAAACGGTAACGTCGGCAAGATCACGACGCCGCCAGGCGTAACTGCGCCCATTCCGCCCTCAAAGGCGCAATTTGAGGCCACGGTAGTCAAGATCGCGAACCAGGACTACACGGACTACTCCAAGAATTTCCGAACGCCGCCCCTGTCGCTGATGGTGGAAGCGGGGATGTGGGTTGAACTTGAGGCCATCCTCGGCTTCTTCGTGGGCCTCGGACTCGCTTCGCTCATGGGTCAGCGAACGGTGCCGGTGGTATTGATGATCGTGCTCGAAGTCATACTGACGCCACTTCTTACAAGAGAAGTCATTCCCCATATGATCAACGGCCAGCGCGGTTTGGTCGGGCTAGCGATGAACCACATTGAACCCAGCGCGTTGCCCCACCTCTCTGGACTCCATGGCTCCGGAAATGGGGCGGGGTTGCTTTCGGAGTCGACGACCGTGGCCGTCTGTGTCATTGTCGGATGGCTAGTCGTTTGGACAGTACTGGGCGCATGGCGCATGGCCACCAGGGACGCGTAAGCCAAGTTGTTCTAGGAGCTCGTACCGCGCTGATGCACGGCGCGTTTAATCGAGCGAGTTAAGAAACGTTTCAACAACCTCTCGGTACCGCTCGGGCTCTTCGATGAAGGGCATGTGGCTGGAGTTCTCGAAGATCTCCCAGCGCACGTCGGGGATCTGGTCGAAGAACGGCTGGACGGTGGCGGGTGTCGCTTCGTCGTAGCGCCCCGAGAGCAAGAGTGTCGGCGCGGTGATGGCGTGCACCCGATTCACGATGCTCCACTCGCGCAACGTGCCAATGCAGAAGAACTCATTGGGGCCGTTCATCGTGTTGTAGACGGTCGAGTCTTTGGCTAAGAATTCAAAGGTTCGAACGAGTTCTGGCGGATACGGGAGCGACCGACAGACGTGCAGGTCGTAGTACACCCGGGTCGCCGCTAAGTACTCGGGATCGTCGGTGGTGCCACTGGCTTCGTGACGATCGAGCACCGCCTCTGTCTCGCTGGGCAACTCGGCGCGCAGGACCTTGGCTTCGCTCGCCCACAGGGCCATTGACGCGGGCGAGTTACTGAGCACGAGCCCCTTGAGTCCCACGGGCTGGCGTATCGCGTGTTCGGCGCCCAACATGCCGCCCCAGGACTGGCCGAGAAGGAAGTAGCGCTGTTCGATGCCCAGAAACGAAAGCAGATTGTCGAGCTCGGCCAGAAAGAGATCGACCGTCCAGAACGCGGGACCCGCCCCAGGGAGCAGCGTCGAGCGGCCCCCGCCGACTTGGTCGTAGTGCACGACCGGTCGTCCGGACGCGGCGATATCGGCGAGGCTTTCTAAGTAGTCGTGGGAACAGCCCGGCCCTCCGTGGACGAGCACTAACGGCGTCGTCGGCGAATCGAGATCGCCCGTGACGCGATACCACGTCTCATACTCGCCAAATGGTGCGTAACCCTCCACGACGTTGACCTTGCTCATCCCTTCGACCCTAGAGCAAGCAGAGCGAAACGCCGAAGTCAAAACTCCGAAAGATCTCACCAAACTTGCGGCGTGCTCGGGGCGATCTCGAAGATAATCGAGTTCGTTGAAGTAGCCTGGAATCTTCTATGGGGCTCTCAATTGGCATTGTTGGACTGCCGAACGTTGGTAAATCAACACTCTTTAATGCGCTGACGAAAAACCACGTGCTCGCGGCCAACTACCCCTTCGCCACCATCGAACCCAACGTGGGCGTCGTCGAAGTCCCCGACGGGCGACTCGAAATCCTCGCGACGATGTTTCACTCCGAGAAAACGACTCACGCGACGGTGACCTTCGTCGACATCGCGGGCATTGTCGAAGGGGCCTCCACCGGCGAAGGACTCGGCAATCAGTTCCTCGCGGCGATTCGCGAGTCCGACGCCATCTGTGAGGTCGTGCGCGTCTTTGAAGACGACGACGTCATCCACGTCAATGGACGCATCGACCCCGCCAGTGACGTCGCGACTATCGAAACCGAACTAATTCTCGCCGATCTTCAGACCGTTGAAAAGGCCGCAGCGCGCTTAGAACGAGAGGCCAAGCGCGGTGGCGACGCCGCCGTCAAACTAAGAGAGGTTCAAAAGGCCCAACTCGCCCTCAACGAGGGCCGCGTCATCTCTCAGCTCGGCAAGGACCTCGACCGTGCGCTGCTCTACGACCTGCACCTTTTAACCGATAAGCCCTTCATTTTCGTTTTTAACGTCGACGAAGCAACGCTCAGCGACGAAACCCGCCAGAACGAGTTGAAGGCCTCGGTCGCTCCTTCAAAGAGTGTCGTGCTCTGCGCCAAGGTGGAGGCCGAACTCGCGGAGCTCGACGAGGCCGAGGCGATCGAGCTCTTGGAGTCCTACGGCCAAAGTGAATCCGGGCTCGCCTTACTTTCACGCGTCGGGTTCTCGACGCTGGGCCTGCAAACCTTTCTCACGGCCGGCCCCAAAGAGGCGCGCGCCTGGACGATTCACAAGGGTGAGACCGCACCCGAGGCCGCCGGCGAGATCCACACCGACTTTCAAAAGCACTTCATCAAGGCCGAGGTCGTCTCCTACGAAGACCTGATTGCGGGCGGTTCGATGGCGGCCGTCAAGGCCGCGGGCAAGGCGCGCATCGAAGGTAAGGAGTACGTGATGCGCGACGGCGACGTGGTGGAGTTCCGCGTAGGCGTCTAAGCACTAGCATTATCCCGGGCGACTACGACAGAGGTCGGCGCCTGGCAACTTCCAACTCTTAGGAGAACCATGACCTCTGGACCCTTCAACTACAAAGTGGCGGACCTCGCGCTCGCCGGCTTCGGCCGCGCGGAAATCAACTTGGCCGAACACGAGATGCCCGGCCTCATGGCCATGCGCGCCGAGTTCGGTACCACCAAGCCTCTCAAAGGCGCTCGCGTCGCGGGCTCGTTGCACATGACCATTCAAACGGCCGTCTTGATCGAGACGCTCGTCGAGCTGGGCGCGGAGGTTCGCTGGGTGAGTTGCAACATCTTTTCGACCCAAGACCACGCCGCGGCCGCGGTGGTCGTCGGTCCTAAGGGCACCGTCGAACACCCCCAAGGGGTGCCCGTCTTCGCGTGGAAGGGCGAATCCTTAGAGGAGTACTGGTGGTGCACCGAGCAGCTGTTGCGCTGGCCCGGACAGGACGGACCCACGATGATCCTCGACGACGGCGGCGACGCCACGTTGCTCGTGCACAAAGGTCTCGAGTTCGAGCGAGCGGGTTTTGTCCCGTCGCCCGAGTCGGCCGACTCCGAAGAGTACCGGGTCATCCTCGCGCTCCTTCACCAGATCGTCTCGAGTGGCGAGAAGATCTTCGAGCCCATGGCCACGGGCATTGTCGGCGTCTCAGAAGAGACGACCACGGGCGTGCACCGGCTCTACGAGATGGAGCGCGACGGGACTTTGCTCTTCGCCGCCATCAACGTCAACGACGCGGTCACCAAGTCCAAGTTCGACAACAAGTACGGCATACGCCACTCGCTCATCGACGGCTTGAATCGCGCTACGGACTTCTTGATTGGCGGCAAGGTCGCCGTCGTGTGCGGCTACGGCGACGTCGGCAAGGGCTCGGCCGAGTCCCTGCGCGGTCAGGGCGCGCGAGTGATCGTGACCGAGATCGACCCGATCTGCGCGCTGCAGGCCGCGATGGACGGCTTTCAAGTCGCGCTACTCGAAGAGGCGTTGCCCCTGGCCGACTTCGTCATCACCGCGACGGGCAATCGCGACATCGTGACGGTGGCGCACATGCAGATGATGAAGAATCTGGCCGTACTGGGCAACATCGGTCACTTCGACAACGAGATCGACATCGCCGGACTGACCAGCTTGAAGGGCGTGACGCGCGAAACCATCAAGCCCCAGGTCGATAAGTGGACCCTGCCCAGCGGTCGGGCCATCATCGTGCTCTCCGAGGGGCGCCTGCTCAACCTCGGCAACGCGACGGGTCACCCGAGCTTCGTGATGAGTAACTCGTTCACCGATCAGACCATGGCCCAGATCGAGCTCTACCAGAACCGCGAGCAGTACGAGAAGAAGGTCTACGTGTTGCCTAAGCACCTCGACGAGAAAGTCGCGCGACTGCACCTCGACGCGTTGGGCGTGAAGTTGACGACGCTGACCAAACAACAGGCCGAATACCTCGGCGTGGCGGTCGAAGGGCCCTATAAGCCCGACAACTATCGCTACTAGTTATCGATAGCCCGCGAAGATATCGTTCACCGAGCCTGAGAGGTTCATCGGGTTCGTCACGCGAACGAACCACTCAGTACGCATCTGTTTCTTGAACTCATCGCGGCCCATCTTCATCCAAAACGAGTCAGCGATCTGAGAGTGATGCGCGGCCAGCGCGTCGTACTTGGCCTCATTGACCCTACTCACGTCGATCACGGCGTCGATGAGTTCATCGGGCGTGCCCATGTCCACCCGCTCGTCGTCGGGGTCCTCGGGTTCGGGCGCGCGCACGATACCTTTTTCGGCGTCGGCCGCGGCACGATCACGCTCGGCCTGTTCCCACCGAGCGTTCATCATGGCCATGATTGAATTGGGCACGGCGTTGAAGTAGAGCGTCGGTTCGTAGTCGAGCAGGTCGAATGCGGCCAGCGTGACCCGATGGGCCTGAATGTGGTCGGGGTGGCCGTAAAAGCCGTGGGCGTTGTAGGTCACGACGACCTGGGGCCGCTCTTCGAGCAGTATCGCGGCGAGGCGCTTGGCGGCTTCGGGAACGGGCGTGGCCCAAAACGAGTCGGGGTCGTCGTTCTGGGGCCAGCCCTTCATCCCAGAGTCGCGATATCCGAGACGCACGAGTCGGTCAATTCCTAGGATCTTGACTGCATTGTCGAGTTCCACCGCGCGTACTTTGGCGACTTCGTCGCCGTCATGATGATCGGCGTCGGGCTTCGCGCCATCGGAGGCGTCGCCGCACTCTCCGTTGGTGCAAGTCACAAGAACCGTGCGCACGCCTTCGTCCGCCAAGAGACGATAGAGACCACCGGTCGAGCTCGCCTCGTCGTCGGGGTGCGCGTGGACCGCCAAGAACGTCAGCCCCATCAGAGCCCCCCAAAGAGATCGACGAGGTCGCCCTTCGTCTCGAGTCGACTCCATGCGCGCTGGTAGTGCTCGGTGCCAAAAAGCAGCGTGAAGAGATCCTCGTTCATGCGTACGACGTCCCCGTTGTCGACTTGAGAGTCGTGAGCGGCCATTGCTTCTTGCTTTATTCGTGCGTACTTGCGCACGTCCAAGGTCGAAGCGACGAGCTCGTCGGGGACGTTGGTCGCGGCGTCCAGCACCCACCCGGGTAACGAGAGGCCGAGGTCCTTCGCGCCCTCGACAAAGGACGTGATGACGCCTCGGGGCACGACCGTGTAGTAGAGGCGCGCCACGCTCGAAGAGAAGTCCAGCGCCCGTCGCGTGATGACGTTGGCCATGACGTGGTCGGGGTGGCCGTAGAAGCCGTTCTCGTCGTAGGTCACGACCACCACGGCCTCTTCTTCATCGAAGATCGCGCCCAGCGTGCACGCGGCGGCGTCGACGTCGACGTTCATGAAGGCGTCGGGGTTGTCGTTCTCGGGCCAGCCCTTCATGCCCGAGTCGTCGTAGCCCAGCGTGATGACACGCGAGTATCCGAGCAGCGTGGCGGCGCGTTGCAACTCGCCCGCGCGCACGCTCTTGGTCGTCGCCACGTCGTGCAAGGGGTCAGCCCCCGCGCGTCCGCTTTGGTCGAGGCCCAGTTGACCGTTAGTACAAGTAACGAGAACGACGCGATGTCCGAGTGCGGCGTAGTGGGCGACGGCGCCGGCGCCGAAGAAGGCTTCGTCGTCGGGGTGGGCGTGCACGCACACGAGAGTAGGCAGAGAACTCATCTTGAGAGACTACGAGGTCATAAGTTGAATGATGCGCACGACGAGCAGCGTACCTGCGATGACGAGATACGACGCGACGGCTCGAAGAAGGACTCGGCGAGCCAACGACGTGGGCTGCGCGGCGAGGAGCGTGAGACGAGGCGTTCGCCAGTCACGCTTGTCGATGCTGTAGTGAATGGGCGGAGCCATTCGGCGAAGGCCCAGCGGGAGTCCGACGAGCAGTCCAGCCCCGGCGAAGACTGAGAGCACACTCAAGAGTGCCACCACGTTCACCGAGGTAAAGAGCGTCGAGACCATCATCGTGATCGAGAGCACCACCAACAGGGTCACGATAATCGTGGCCAGGACGTTCAGCCACTTGCCGTTCGCCCAAGGGCCGAGGACTTCTCGATCGTTACAAAGCAGCAGCACGAAGATTGTCGTACTGGGCAACATCAGGCCACACATGGCTTGAACGGCCAAGGTAATGATGCCCAACGGCGCACCCGGAATGAGCGTCACGACGCCGGCCAGCACTAAGAGTCCCGCAAAGGCCCCGAAGAAGAGTTTGGCCTCGCGCACGCGAGAGTCCAGTGATTGACGGGTGCCGCCCAGGTCACCGAGGGCGTAGGAACTCGCGAGCGTCACCGCGGCCGCGCCAATCACCGAGGCGTTCAGAAGAAGAATGGCAAAAAGCACCCCCGCGCCGTGGCCCAAGTGATGACCGAGCGCTTGGGCGACGCCCAAGGCGTTGGTGTAGGCGTGGGTGCCCCCGTGACCGGCCAGCCCCGCCGCCGCCACGGCCATCAACGCTCCGGCGCCGATGACCACGATGAGCGAGCCCAAAATAGTGTCGACGCGTTCGTAGTTCAACCAGCGCGGCGTGATGTGCTTATCGACAATGTTGGACTGTTGAAAGTAAAGTTGCCACGGAGCCACCGTGGTGCCAATAATCGAAATGATCAACAGCACGGCCGCCGAATTGGCGCCCCCGCGAATGGCCGGGATCACGCTGTGGCTCGCGACGGCGCCCAGGTGTGGATGGGCCACCAGCACCAGGGGCACGATGACAAAGTTGACGGCGACGAAGATCATCATGAATCGTTCCCAACGTTGGAACGAGCCCGAAGCCGTGACGCCAAAAAGCAGTACAACGGCAAGTGGCACGGAGATGAAGGGGCTCACACCGAGGTAGCGCATGGAGAGCGAGATGCCAATGAACTCGGTAATGATGATGAGAAAGTTCAACAACAAGATTGAACCGATCGACACATTGCCCCAGCAGCGCCCGAACCTTTCTCGAATCAATCGGCCGTGCCCGACGCCGGTGACCGCCCCCAAGCGTGCGACCATTTCCTGGTTGATAATCAGGACCGGAATTAACAACGGCAGCGTCCAGAGCAAGGTGTAGCCAAAGTTCTGACCGGCTTGGGCGTAGGTGGAGACGCCCCCGGCATCGTTGTCGCCGACCATCACGATGAGTCCGGGGCCAATGATGGCGATCAGCGTGAGAAAGCGAGCGCGAGCGCCACGACGGCTCCCTTCGTCGTGGGCACTGATGGTGCCAAAGGCTCCGGCAATCCGGGGTTCTTTCGACTTTTCGTCTTGCACGCTGCACCTCCTTTCGTCATGTCGTGCTCGCTCGGCGAAACAACCACGACGACACTAAAGGGGCTAGGCGCTCTCCTCTAGGTACGGGCGAAGTTGTGTCGGTACGTCATTGGCCATACGGCTGGTACTCGGGGGTTTCAGAGAGACCCCCTTAGAACGAGACTCTTGGCGGCGCGGCGCATACTTACTCCTCCACCGCGCTCATGCCAAACTCGGCGCGCCAGCCCTGGGGCAGTAGCTCTTCGAGCAGGTCGTCAACTGTTACGACCCCAATCATCTTGGCGTGCTCGTCGTCGAGCACCGGTAAAACGGTCAGGTTGAAGTCGCTCATCTTTCGTGAGACACGAAGCACGTCCCAGTGCGGGTGCACGTGGGCGAGCTGCGTCCTCGCGACACTGAGGGCCAATTCGCCGGCTCGCGCTCTCACCAGCGGCGCAATGGACGCCGCGCCAATGGGCTGGCCACTGTCGTCAAGCACGAAGACCGCTTGGAGTGATTCGGCGGGCACGCTCGAGGTTCGAATCGCCTCGAGCGCGTCGGCGACCGTCGCGTTCTCTGGCACCGAGACGTAGTCGGGGGTCATCATTCCCCCCGCGGTGCTGGCGTTGTAGGAAAGGAGTTGGCGGATCTTGGCCTGCTGATCGGCGGGCAGTAACTCGAGAATAGGCAGGCGGCGCTCTTGGTCGATCTCGGCGATCAGATCCGCGGCGTTGTCGGGCTCCATCCGTGACAACAGCCGCGCCGCTTCAGCGTCGCTGCGCGATTCGAGAAACTCCAATTGATGGGTCGTGTCGAGCTCTTCGAACACGTCGGCTTCGAGTTCGCGGTCCTGACCGACCGCCTCGATGATCTCCTCGCCTTCTTCGTGACTGGCCTGTTCGACGAGGTCCGCTATCTGGGCGGGGTGCAATCTGGCAAGTTTGCGATACGGGATGCGTAGACGCGCCGAAGGAACGTGCGCCACAAAAGGCTGAATGGAAGCGAAATCGACGATCGAGTCCGCCCGAACGCGCGAGCCGATCTTGTGGCCGAGTACGCGTCGAAGGAACGGGCGACGGCCAGGGTCAACGCCCACGACCTCCCAGCGGCCGTCAATTTCGGCAATCTCAATCTCGTTGGCAATAATGATACGTCCTCGCACCAAGTTGATTAGGTGGCGCGCGAGAAGATCCTCGGCCAGCAACAACTCACCCGGACGCCGTTCGAAACGGCGGAGATCTACTCGGCGTCCCTCGAAGGTCATTCGACCCTGCGAGAGCCCGCCAATCTTTCTCATCGGCACGAAGAGGTTGCGTCCTTCGATACGTATAACGGCGCCCACGATTGACGGGTGCGCGTCGTCGCCAAGACGCGCGACCAGGTCTTGGACGCGTCCGATCCTGTCCCCGTCGGAGTCGAAGATTGGACGGCGCAGGAAGGTTGAGAGGTGCAGAATTTCAGTCATGGGGTGCCTTTACAACTTCTTAAGGCTACCGCCTGGACCGCGAGGCCCGCACTGGCCACAGGTGTACACCCAGCGAACGCGAATCGACTGCGAGGTATCAGATGTCGCTTCGCACCATTGGCACGAAGCTCGAGAGCACGCTGGCGACGAAGTCGACATCGTCATCGCTCACGCCACTGTGAGTGACGAAGCGCGCACGCCGCGGTGCGACGGTCTGACCCTCGACTCCCAGTTGCGCCAACTCCTCCACGAGCTGGCGCGCTTGAGGATGATCGAAGGACACGATGTTGGTCTGACACGTCGAAGGGTCGTAGTTCGACTCGGGAAAGGCGACGGCGAAAAGCTCCGCAAGTTGGCGCGCGTGCGCGTGGTCGTCCTTTAGCCGCTCAATCATCGTGTCCAGGGCGACGAGCCCGGCCGCGGCCAAGAAGCCCGCTTGACGCATTGCGCCACCGAGTCGCTTGCGTTCAGCACGCGCGCGCTCCATCAACGTCGCAGGTCCCGCGAGCAACGAGCCCACCGGAGCGCAAAGTCCCTTGGAGAGACACGTCATCACCGTCGTGGCGGGCTGCGCGTACTCGGCGGCGCTGATGCCCGTGGCGACCACGGCGTTGAACAGTCGCGCGCCGTCGAGGTGCAGCGAACGCTCGCCGATGGCCGACGCGAGCGCCCGCAGATCCTCCACGTCCCAGGGCGTGCCCCCCGAGAGCATGTGCGTGTTCTCCACCGTCACCGCGGCGACGTGAACTTGATGGTCGTCCTCGGCATCGATGATCTCGAGCACATCGGCGAGTTCCAGCGTGCCCGTCGTGTCGTCCACCGTCGCGAACTGGACCGAGGAGTTGCGCGCCGCCGCGCCCATCTCAAAACTCACGAGGTGTTGACCGCGTCCCGCGATGACCACGTCGCCGGGCTGGGCCAACAACCGCAGCGCAATCTGATTGGCCATCACGCCCGAGGGAACGAAGAGCGCGGCATCCTTCTCCACCATTTCGGCGAATCTCTCTTCGAGCGCGCTGATGGTCGGGTCTTCTCCATACCCGTCGTCGCCCACCACCGCCGCGGCGATGGCTTCACGCATCTCGGCCGTGGGCTGGGTGACGGTGTCACTGCGCAGGTCGACGCGTCGAGTCATAGGGGAAGGCTACCGGCTCTCTAAACTGCCCCCATGAGCGACAACATGATTAAAAACTTCCAACAGCGCCCCAACGTGAACAACGAACTCGGTATCGAGGTCGTGCTCGCGACGCCTGAGAAAGTGATCGCGCGCGTGGAAGTTGGACCCAAGGTGCACCAGCCTTATGGCATCTTGCACGGCGGCGTGTCGGCGCTGATGGCCGAAACCGCGGCGTCCGTAGGCGGCGCCGTGAGTGTGGCTCCCGATTTCATCGTGGTCGGCACCGAGCTCAACTGCTCGCACCTTCGCTCGATGAGCAGCGGCACCCTTACCGCGACGGCGACGCCGATTCGTAAGGGCCGCAAGGTGCACGTCTGGGGCATCGAACTGCGAGATGAAAAAGAGCGACTCATCTGCGTGGCGCGCTGTACTTTGCAAGTTTTGCCAGCACCCTCAGCGAGCTAGAGCCACCCCCTAGACTTTCACCAAGACTGGCCAACGAAAGGGCTGAGACATGGGCGCTCGTTTTATTGGTTGGGGCATCGCCGTACCCGATCGCGTGGTCACCAACGACGAACTCTCCTTGACCCTGGACACCTCCGACGAGTGGATCGTCGAGCGCACCGGGATCCACGAGCGCCGTATCGGCGGCACGGCGATGAGTCTCGGTGTCATCGCGGGCCGAAACGCGCTCGAAGACGCGGGTGTCGAGGCCAAGGACATCGACTTTCTGGTCTTCGCCACCACTACCCCCGATCGAATCACCCCCGCGACGGCGCCCATGGTGGCCAACGAACTGGGTCTTAAATGCGCCGCTATGGACGTCAACGCCGCCTGCAGTGGCTTCATGTACGCGGTACGCACTGCCTACGGCCTGCTCGAAACCGGCAATAAGCGCGTGCTGGTCATCGGTTCGGAGAACCTGTCGCGCTGGGTCGACTGGAGTGACCGCAACATGGCCGTACTGCTCGCCGACGGCGCGGGCGCGACCGTGCTCGAGTACGACCCGACCGAGAACGACCTGTTGTCCTTTTCCCTGGGCGCCGATGGCGCCGACGCCGACCTGCTCACCTGCGAGCACGGGGGCTACTTCCAGATGGACGGTGCCGCGGTCTTTCGCCGTGCCGTGCGCGTGGTCGTGGACTCAGCCGAAAAGGCCCTCGCGATGGCGGGCATCACCGCCGACGACCTCAGTCTGGTGATCCCTCACCAGGCCAACATTCGCATCATTCAAGCGGCCTGTCAGCGTTTGAACATCGAGATGGACCGCGCCGTCGTGGTCCTTGACCATTACGGCAACACTTCGAGCGCCTCGATCCCGCTCGCCTTTGACGACGCACGAAAGAACGACCGCGTCCATAAGGGCGACTACGCCCTCCTGACGGGCTTTGGCGCCGGAATGACGTGGGCCTCAGCGGTGGTTCGCTGGTCCCAGTGAGCGGACCCTCCCTCGTCATCTTGGCGGCCGGGCGCGCCCGACGCTACGGCGGGGTGAAGCAGCTCGCGCCGATCGGACTGCACGGTGAGGGCGTCATCGACCTCTTGGCATCGGACGCCTACGCCGCGGGCTTTGACGACATCGTCATCGTCATCAACCCCGAAACCGGCCCCGAAATTGTCGAGCACGTGGGCGAATACTGGCCCAAGGGCCGACGGGTGTCGTTCACCTTTCAGCGCGAACTGCGCGGCACCGTCGACGCCGTGCTCGCCGCCGAGGAGAGTCTCGATCTCACGAAGCCCTTTGGCGTCTCCAACGCGGACGACCTCTACGGTCGTGACGCCTTTTTGCGTCTCGGACGTCACCTCGCCACGAGCCCCAACAACTGTCTCGTGGGCTTTGAACTCGAGCGGGCCCTGGTCGGAGAACTACCGGTCTCGAGGGGCACGTGCGTGGTGGTGAACGGTCATTTAACCGAGATCGTCGAGCGTCGTAACGTCTCGGCGACCTTAGAGGGCTACGTGGCGGACGATGGGTTGAGCCCGGCGGTGCTGCACCCCCAGACCACCGTCTCGATGAACCTCTGGGGCTTTCAGCCCTCGATCTTGCCCCTCATGCGCCGAGCCGTCGAGCAGCACGACTTCAGCCAGGATAAGGAGATCCAGCTCTCCACCTTCGTCGGCCGGATTCTTCACCGCACGCCGCTGCGTTTTGACGTCATGGCGACCGAGTCGCGCTGCATTGGCGTGACCCACGCCGACGATCTGCCGTTGGCGCAAATTCTCGTGCGCGAAGAGATCGAAGCGGGCGAACGTCCCGAGTTCGCCTTCGTCAACTAATTCATCGCCAGTCGCGCGAGGGCGCCGTCGCGCCCAAGTCGAGCGGCTCTACCGCCTCGGCCACCAGCGTGAGCGTTCCCTGGCCCCGTTCGAGTGAGCCCCGTATCACCAGCGCGGGCGTGTTGCGCGCCACCGACGACCAGCGAGCCCACGCGCCCTTAGAGAAGATCACGTTCACGTGACCGGTCTCGTCTTCGAGGTTGACAAAGACCGCGCCCTTGGCCGTCTCGGGGTGTTGGCGATGGGTCACCACGCCCGCCACCACGACGCGCTTGCTCTCGGCGCCCACGAGCGCGCTGGCGCGCGTCACGCCGCGCGCGTTGAGCGTCTCGCGCACGAGCGCTATCGCCGTGGCCTCGGTCGTCAGACCCATCGACCACAGATCGTCGGCCACGCGTTCCATCTCGCTCACCGCCGGCAGCGCCGG
>PLBM01000095.1 GCA_003134515.1 Acidimicrobiaceae bacterium
TCGCCAAAGGATTGGGCCAGCAGTTAACACGACGCTCCAACCTCGGCGCGGGCGCCACCCTTCGCCTGGTCGCTACGGCCGTGGGTTACCTCATTCTGCTCTTCGCCATGTTCGCGGTGCTCGGGGTCTCGTTGCAACATCTGCTCATTGGCGCCGGTCTCGCAGGTGTCATTCTCGGCATTGCGGCCCAACAGAGCCTCTCGAACATCTTCGCGGCCATTGTGCTGTTATTCACTCGGCCCTTTGTGGTGGGTGACAGCATTCGCGTCCGCTCGGGGGTGCTGGGCGTTCTGGACTGCGAGGTCCTAGGCATTGGACTTACGTACGTGACGGTTCGAACCGACGACGGTGTGTTGAAGATACCGAATTCAGCGATGCTCGCCTCCGGGATCGGCCAGCCCCAACCCCGAACCATGACCGAGGCTGATCCCGCGACCGAAGCCACACGTCCAAGGGACGCCGAGACGATCTAATAGAGCCACCTCGCACTAACCTTTGGGCCACGCGGGCGTAGTTCAGCGGCNNCAGCTTCCCAAGCTGAGAACGCGAGTTCGATTCTCGTCGCCCGCTCCACTCAGTTTCATGAAACTCCTGACTAACGCAGTCATCTCGCTCTATGGGCAAGCCAAATTAAACCCAGTTTCATCTCGAATTCAGTGATTATTTCATCCAGTTCGTGCCCGTGGAGTGCCCAGATCCGCCCGTTCGGTGAGGAAAATGTCACGCCGATGAGGTTTGAAAAGCCAAATTCGTGTAGGAGGCTCGATTTTAGCGTCAATGATGCACTTTCTAGCGCCCTGAATCATCAGCAATCACAGCTGAGAACGAAGCCAATCGACCATCGCTCCCGATCCATCTTCTTATATCCACGTGGCTCGTAGCACTTCGTAGCACTTTATGCTACGATGTCGCCATGACAAAGACCATTCCCCAACGGGAGTTGAGAAACGACAACGCTCACGTAATCGATGCCGTGGTGTCCGGAGAGACTTTTGTCGTAACCCGCAACGGTGTTCCCGTGGCCGAACTCGGGCCAATCCGAAGCCCACGTCGAAGTTTCGTGTCGAAGAGCGACCTCTTGGCCCTCGCGTTCCATGGGCCACACATCGACCTCGGACAGTTTCGATCTGATCTCGACCGCGTCATCGACCAGAGTCTCTAAATGTCCACGGGACTACTCGACACGTCCGTCGTCATCGATTGGGACGACCGTGACGTCGCCGCCGCGCTCCCGGACGAAGCCGCGATCAGCGCGATCACACTGGCTGAATTGACTGCTGGTCCTCGTCTGGCCTCGACGGGGGCCGAGAGTGCCCGCCGCCAATCTCGACTCCAACAAATTGAGGCAACCTTCGATCCGATCCCATTTGATGCCAGCGCCGCTCGCAGTTATGGCCAAGTCGTCGCCGCCGTTGCCGATACTGGCCACTCTCACAGGCGTCGTATCGCGGACCTGCTCATCGCCGCCACCGCCCACGCCAATGGGCTCGCGCTTTACACACACAATCCCCACGACTTCGCCGGCCTTGAGAACCTCATCGAGATCATCACCATCTGACCACCGTGTGTGGCGACGAAGATGAACTATCCACGAAGCGGCACCATGACAATGGACTTTATTGGACAGTGACCAAGATTGGGTACTTCCGATAAATCGCCACCACTACATCGTGCGTCACCGCAATCGTCGACCAATTGCGGTAGAAAGGTGAGGCATGATGTCATTCGTACTGGCCGTCGACATCGTCCTGTTCGCCGATGGCAACTACGTCGCGCCGATTTTCGCGAACATAGATACAGTTCTCCGGCGCCAACACACCAACTCTGACGCAGCTCATCTAAAGATCGTCTCCACTTAGATATGTGGACCTGGCTACTCCATGACATCGGCGTGCGTCCGACGTCGGGTAGCGGCGCCTACGCCTTCTGGTCGGGCTTCGGTTCGGACATCGGCGAGGTGGCCATAATCTCAGGTCTCGTGACCGTCGTGCGCCGTCAGAACTGCGGGGTCCAGGGCTGCTGGCACTTCGGGCGTCACGAGTACGCAATGAACGGCATCAAGCACAAGCTCTGCGTCAAGCACCACCCGGGCATCGACGAAAATCATCAATTCACGGCCGACGAGTTCCAGCGCCACCACGATGCCAACGGGCCAACACCCTAGGCCGGCGCCGTCGTTTCAACCGCCGTCACCACCTTTCACCATGCGGTCCATCTATCGCTCAAGCGACCAAGCTCCAGTTACATGCTCCTTCGCCGCTCCCTAAGAGTCAAAACTTGGCGAACATCGAGCGGTGAGAATCTCCGTTAGTTTTTGCGCCGCGCGGCAATCCACGTGAAAGATTGCACCACGCCCCCGGGCGTATGGTGAAGTTCCCGGCGCTGCGCCACCACTTCAAACCTGGCACCCAGTAACAACGCGAGTTCGCCAGCGGCATAACGGCGAGTCGTAAGCCCCGAGCACTCTTGGGGTCCATCCGGGGCAAACGCACCGAGAATAATGGCGCCGTCAGTTGCCAGCGCACGATCGAGGAGCATCAAATATGTGTCGATTTCGGCTCCGGCGAGAAAGTGAAGAACGGCGCGGTCGTGCCACAGGTCGTATCGCCGCTCGGGCGCCCAGGAGAGGAGTTCGTGAACGATCCAGGCCACGGGTCGACCTTCGCCAACGCGCTGTTGGCTGATGTTCAGTGCTGCTGGAGATTGGTCCAACACTGTCACGTCGGAAAAACCTCTATCGAGAAGACGGTCGACAAGAGTGGACGCGCCTCCGCCGACGTCGATGACCGCGGCGTTGGCGGCGACGCCGAGGAGGTCGAGTAGTTCCATGGAGAGCGTCGGCTCTTCTTGATACCAACTGAGTGAGGTCGGGTTCTGCCGGAGGTAGAGCGTCTCCCAATGTCGCGCGCGTTCAGTTGAATTTTGAGGTCGGTCCCCCACGCGCTTGAGTGTATCGAGCGATCCTCAGCACACTTAAAACCATGGATCGAGGAATTAAGTCGGCGTTGTCCGTACGCGTACGAAACACTTGAGTTACGAGGAGCCCACTCGAGCGCGCGTTCGTCGTTCGCTCACCATCACCCGTTGAGAATCCGCGCCACCACGTCGAGTCGTTCCGGAACGACACGCCACCACATCCACCGGCCCCGCTTTTCGCCGGCAATGAGGCCGGCCTCAACAAGAATTCGGGTGTGGTGCGAGATAGTGGGCTGACTCTTGCCGAGCGGGCCCTCCAGGGCGCAACTACAGACTTCTTGCTCAGAGGCAATGAAGGACAGCATTCGTAGACGGGCCGGGTCACTGAGTGCGGCGAAGATCTGGGCCATATCCCGCGCCTCCAGCTCGGACATTGCTCCACTCGAGAGCGGGCCACAACAGCTCACGACGGTTTCATCGACGGCGATGGTCTTCGGGCGCGACATAGCTTTTATCATAGTATTGACATCAGTCAATGTATTGGCTACTCTTCTCATTGACAAACGTCAATCCAAAGGAGACCTCGATGTCCCGACTGCAACTCGCCCTCAACGTGTCGAACCTCGACGAAGCGGTGGAGTTCTACTCCAAGTTCTTCAAAACTGGTCCGGCGAAGATTCGTCCGGGTTACGCCAACTTCGCGATTGATGAGCCCCCGCTGAAGCTCGTACTCTTCGAGAACCCGGAATCTCCCGGCACGATCAACCACCTCGGCGTCGAGGTCTTTTCAACCGACGAAGTGGTCGGGGCGACCAAGTACCTCGCCGCCCAAGGCTTCACCACCGAGATTGAAGAACAGACCACCTGTTGCCACGCGGTCCAGAACAAGGTCTGGGTCGACGGTCCCGACGCCTCTCGTTGGGAGGTCTACACGGTGTTCGCCGACGCACCGACCGTCGAGGTCGCTGGCGACCTCTCGTGTTGCGCGTCAGCGTCGACGTCGTCGGCCAGTTGCTGTTAGGCGTGGGCCGTTGAGCTCAACGGACCGCCCCGCACTTTGGCGAAGACTCTTCGCGGAGTATCTCGGCAGCCTCCTCCTCGCCACGGTCGTCATCGGTTCGGGTATGGCGGCCCAAAACCTGTCGCCGAACGCCCTCGGCCTCGAACTGTTGGAGAACGCTGCCGTGACCGGACTGGGGCTCTACGTGTTGATCTTGGTGTTCATGCCGGTCTCGGGCGCGCACTTCAACCCGGTGGTCTCGCTAGTCGATGCCGCCTTTGGCCACGTCAGTTGGCGCGACGCCTCAAGGTACGTCGTCGTACAGGTCGTGGGCTGTGCCAGTGGCGCCGTGCTCGCGAACCTGATGTTCTCCCAAAGTACCATCAGTATCTCTACCCACCACCGGGCTACCGGCGCCCACCTCATAGGCGAAGTCGTCGCCACGGCGGGACTGATCCTCGTCATCTTCGCGCTGGCTCGATCCGGGCGTGGTCGTTTCGCGCCGGCGGCCGTCGGCTCGTACATCGGCGCGGCGTACTTCTTCACGAGCTCGACGAGTTTCGCCAATCCAGCCATCACGATCGGGCGAATGTTCTCCAACAGCTTCGCGGGCATCGCCCCGTCGTCAGCGCCCGGCTTCATCGCAGCGCAAATCGTGGGCGCCGCGCTGGGCTACGTCGCGGTCACGGCGCTCTACCCGAGCATCCGAACCAACGACATTGGAGTACCCGAGCAGTGACGAACATATTGGTTCAAGGATGACCAGTCCTAAAAAGCCGGAGATCCTATTCCTCTGCGTGCACAACGCGGGCCGCTCGCAGATGGCGGCGGCTTTCGCACGCCAACGCGGCGCGGGAAGGGTGGTCGTGCACTCGGCCGGCACGGCACCCGGCGAGCACCTCAATCCCGTGGTCATCGAAGCGATGCTCGAAAAGGACCTCGACGTCAGGGATCAGATGCCCCAAGAGCTCACCGAGGCGATGGGACGCAGCGCCGACGTGGTAGTGACGATGGGCTGTGGCGACTCCTGCCCGGTCTATCCGGGTAAGCGCTATCTCGATTGGGAGATTACTGATCCCGCCGGGAGGTCCCTCGACGACGTCCGACGTATCAGAGACGAAGTCGAAGAGCGCGTCGCGGACCTCCTCGACGAACTACTGTCCCGCGCCGACTGACGAACCTTTGCCTGTACGACATCGTTTCACCGTACGAAATCAAAGGAAGAACAGTGGCTCTTACTCTCAACGCTCTTCGTAAGTACCGACCATGACGGCGCGAGCCAGCGTGTGCATAAAGAGATTGAAACCGAGGTAGGCCGGCGTCGCACTCTCGGGTAGACCCAGACGCGCGGTATCGAGCGCGTGCACCACGACGTAGTAGTGATGAACGCCGTGTCCCCGAGGCGGCGCCGGTCCGAGGTAACGCTTGACACTCGCGTCGTTGAGGAACTGCGTGGCGCCCTTTGGTAGACCGCTGCCTGCCTCGTCGCCCGCGCCCGACGCCAGCGACGTCGTCGACTTTGGAATTTCGGCGACCGCCCAGTGCCAAAAGCCCGAGGCCGTCGGCGCGTCGGGATCATAGATCGTTACCGCAAAACTTTCGGCGGCGTCGGGGAAACCACGCCACGAAAGCTGTGGCGAAATATCCGATCCTCCCGCGCCCATGATCCCGCTGAGTTGCGCTTTCTTGAACTCCCCTCCGTCAACAAAGTCGCCCGAGGTCACCTCAAACGAGGAAACCTGGGGCAGATCGGCATAGGGATTTCTCGACATCATGGCCTCGCTTTACTAAGGGCGCCCTCCACCGAGCGAACAATCCTCTACCCGGCCCGGCGCCTCTATAAAGATTAGTAACTGAGATGTCAGAGCGGCGAAGTGCCCGCGAGTTGCGCGACGAGATGAGCTACCTCGCGCGGGGTGAAAGCCATGGTGGCGCGCCCGACTTGAAACTCGAAACGTTGAAGATTCGGACCCTCGCTGGAGTACGGGCGCGCAAAGGTCATGATCTTTTGCCTCTTGGCGATCTCGCGCGCCCGCTGACCGATCTCCTTCACGCTGCCCGACAGTCGAAGATGCATTATCGGACTCTGCACCCGCTCGGGCAGCACTTCCACGCCATCAATCCCGCGGAGCTCTCTGGCGATGGCTTGCGCACGACGGTAGTACGTGGCCATCAACGCCGGACGCTCGCGTAAGACCGTTAAGGCCGACGCGGCGTAGGGCCACATCATGAAAACGCGGCCCCCGTGTCGAGTTCGCCACACCGACAGCTCTTCAATCACGTCCGTCTCGCCCGCGACGCAACACCCCGCGATCGCGCCGAGTCCTTTGTAGAACGAGACATAGACCGAGTCAAAGAGGGTCGCCACGTCGGCGAGGGACTTCTGTTGCGTCGTGGCGTAGTAGGGCGCCGCCTCCCAGAGCCGCGCGCCGTCGAGGTGCACCGCGGCACCGCGATCTCGGGCCCAGTTCACTTGTGCGTTCAGTTCCTTCCACGTCGGCAGCGTGCCCCCAAGGTCACGTTGGGGCAGTTCAATCACGAGTGCACCTACCGGCTCGGCGACATTGCGCAGGTTCGCCAAGGACAACGGCTCATGCCGCGAGCCGACCGGAATGCCGAAGAGCCCGTGAAGGCGCTGATACCCGCGCTCTTCATGGGTCTCCAGGTGGCAACAAGGGTGAAAAGCAATGCTGTTCGATGAATGTCGATCAGTGAGCACTCGAAGGGTCGCTTGTTGGGCCATCGTGCCCGTGGGCAAAAATAACGCCGACGGCTTGCCAAGCAGAGACGCGACTTCGGCCTCGAGTTCGCTAACCACTCCGCCAGCTCCGTAGTAGTCCATCACCGTATCGCTCGGAACGGTCGTCAGCAGTTCTTCTAACTTCCGGGGGCCGTCACCAACGAGGAACCGACTGCACGACTCCGCCTTCACTCCGAAGCCCGATAAGCCAGGTGGTTGGCCGGGTCGTGAAGCACTGGCGACCTTGGGAACGCGCACTTTATCCATTGGCGAATATTACAAAAGCCCGTCCACGTTGAAAAATGGCGGTCACGGTGCAATTCTCGGTCTTGATCCCAATAGTACGTGGGACGTAGTACTCTTATATCCATGTCCAAACGAACTCCCAACGCGGCCAACGACCTTGGACGCCACAACGAACCCGCAGTTCTGATCTTGACCAGCCTCGCCTCGGGCACCAAGCACGGGTACGCGCTGACCAAGGACATTGAAGAGTTTTCGGGCGTCGCGCTGGGCCCGGGGACGCTCTACGGGGCAATCGCACGACTCGAAGAACGCGGGTTCATTGCCCCGACGCCGAGCCCGGATCGCCGCCAACCGTATCGGATCACGTCCAACGGACGCGCGGCACTTGCCGCCGCGGTGGCGGAGATGCATTTATTGGCCGATGAGGGGGCGAAGCGCTTACGAGCGCGCGGGAGCACCCCTCGTCTTCGAGCACGTCCCACCATTATTGGAGTGACCCGATGACTAGGTCCCACAGCGCTGAACGGCTTCTTCGTTGGTACCCGCCCAACTGGCGAGCTCGATACGGCGAAGGCTTCGCGGCCCTCTTGGAAGATACGTACGACCAAAACCTTTCGTGGCGGGCCCGGGCTTCGATCGCCCGAGCGGGCCTCGTTGAGCGGGCCCGTGAGACCGGACTCGTCGATGTCGCGACGAGCGCCGATGACCGATTACGAACTGGATCACAGCTCGTCCTCTGTGGTTGGGCACTCTTCATGGTGGCGGGCCCAATTTTCGCGAAATTCACCGAGCATTGGGGCGTCGCGACGCCGCGAACTCACCGCACCTTTCCCAGCATCAGTATCGACGCGGTGCAGTGGGCCGGTGGCGCGGGATTGGTGTTGGTATTGCTCGCGGGTCTGTTCGTCGTCCCCGCGGTAATCCGGCTGCTACGCAGCGCCGGCGGGTCCCGCGTTCGACGTTCAGTCCTAAGGAGTGTCAGCGTCCTCTCCGCGGCGCTGCTGCTCACCAGCGTCGTCGTCATTTGGGCGCAATTCTTGAACCACCACCAACGTAGCGGCGGATCGGCGGGTTACGAAGTGGTCGTTCTCCTTTCTGGTCTCGTTTTCGTCGCGGCCCTCGTTACCGTCACGTCAACAGCGATATCCGTGACCCGTCAACTCGACTTATCCCGCCGAGCACTTCAGGTTCTGGCGACCACGGCCCTCGCGGTCACGCTCTCCATGGTGATCGTCATCGCCGGCACGGTGGCATGGTGGGCGAGCGAAGCCGTCTACGCGCCGCACTTCTTGGTCAATAGCCTCGGAAGCGGCCTTTTTCAGACGCCCAGTGCTTTGCCGCCCGCCCTCATACTTTCCGGACTCTTGATGATCCTTGGTCTGGTGACCGCATTGGCCGGCGTACGGCGAGTCGCGCACGGTGTGCGAGCCGGCACCGGGCCCTCGCTGTTAGGCAGCGAGCCACGTTGACCCCGGCCCAACGTCCTACGAGTGGTCCGCAGATTACGGCCATGCCAGTACACGGCGTTTAAGGAGTTCGCGTAGCGACCTTTTCAACCACTGCCGAGGAGTGCTCACCGCTCGCGCCCGAGAGCGACGACCATGATCGTGCGCGCGAGAGATCGAAACCTCGCCGGCGTTAGTCTCGAAGTGACGAGAGGACTCACCATGTCGAGCGATTCCGAGCCGGTGCATCTCAACAATCATCACCGCACCACCATGACCAAGATCTTCCAACATCCGGTGAACCACAACCTGGAGTGGAAGGACGTCCTCTCGCTCATGGCCGCGATCGGGGTGGTCGAGGAGAAGCGCGACGGTAAATATTCCCTGACCCTGGGCTCGGTGAGCGAAACCCTGGAACGGCCCAAGCACAAAGACGTCAGCGCCCAGGAAGTGCTCGATCTGCGCCGAATGTTAACGGATGCTGGTTTCGGAACCTTGTCGAGTTAAGTAGAGCGAGCCCTTCGATTCGTCGCGACCACTCGGGCGTGATGCGGACGTTCGCCCAGCTCGCCGGAAGGCAGCGAACTCTTGTCGCATCGAAAGAATGTCGTAAGAATCTTCTGATCGCTCCCGTCTGAACTTGCAATCCAATCTCCAGTGGCTTAGTACTTAGGATGGGGACGAAGCGAAAGGACTCAACAATGCCGTTTAGAGACCAGGGGCCCAGCATGGGTTGGGGCAGAGACTTTTTTGCACTCTTGTGTGTACTGATCGCGGTGTGCATCATCGTGTGGGTCGTAAGCGCGCTCCTGCGTCCGGGGGGCCACGCTCACCACCACGAGCACTCACCCGGCGCAAGCGCGGCGTCAAGACAGAGTTCGGACGCGCTGCGAATATTGGACGAGCGTTTTGCTCGAGGAGATATTGACGCGGAGGAGTACACCAAGCGACGAGATCTGCTTCGAGGTTCTCCCTAACGAACTTCGCACGTCCCCGCAAGGGTCAAAGGTAAATCTTGACTCACCACGACTTGGGCAGTACCGCGGCAATCGCCTGGGCAATCAAGGCGTAGCCCGCGTCGTTGGGATGGTCGTCGGGACCAAAGGGCGCCGAGTAACACATCCAGGTCGTCGCGCACGCCTGCACCACGTTCTCGGGGATGACGCCCCCACCCGGCGCGGGGACCCGAGTCGTGACGTCATTTTGAAATAATGCGGGGACGTTCGCCACCAACACCCCCGCGGCCCTGTACACCTGACCGAGAAGGGCATTGAGACGATCCATGGCAACGAGCGACGCGGTGGCGTCCGCCGAACCCGCCGCGCCTTTGAGGTAACGAGAGAGGAAGGGGTCGTAGTACTCAAGTCCGACGAATCGCACACGTGGTCCGGCCGCGTTCTTCAACTCCTTCAAGACCTTGGGCATGTCGACCTGCGCGGCAGCGATCGCTTGGTTCACGCAGCCTTCATTCACCACGATTGGCCAGAGGCACAGCCGAATGTTGTTAAAGCCGAGATCCACCGTAACGACGCCGGCGCTGCTCTGGTTGGACTTCAAAAACGCCACGGCCTGGGTCATCTGAGTCTGGGGCAGGGTGTAACAGTGATCGGCCACCTTGGTTTCGAGAATGGTCTGGACCGTTTCGCCGGGACAGCCAATCTGATCCAGCGTAAGCGCGACGCCCTGATAACCCTCGAGCAACACGAGATCGTTGGCGTACCCGTCAGGCGTTCGACGACCGTTGTGGTGAACAATGCCCGTTGGTTGGAATCCGAGTGATGACGACGCGCCGACCGCGAGGTAGAAGCCTGTCATGGTCACGGGAATGGACGTCTTGGTCGTCGATGTTCCCGGCGCGGCACTGGCCGGAACGGCATCGGAACTGCGCGCAATGAGATAGACGCCGACCGCCAGCGCCATGACGACGGCACTCGCCAGAAAGTATCTCACCAGTCGATTCATTTATTCCCTTCGGGATTTTCCGTCTTCGCGGCCACCCGTGTAGCCTCGCCACACCTCCCCGGACAGCCGCCAACTCTTCCAGACCTTCGCGATTACCTTCAACTATAAAACAGATTGGCGGCCCACGTAGTCGTCTTACTCGTCCTACGCGCCTGCCAGCTTGCAGGAAAATCTCAACTAATTGAGCGTTCATGCAAAATGTGTGGCGGCGTCGCCACGAATCCTCCGTCATTCTCGCCCATCGATCACGCTCTTTTGACGCCACGGCGTCTCACCTAGGCTCGTTAAAAGGAAACGACATGCACAGCGAACACTGGAAGTTAGAACCCGACGAACACGATTTCCCGGCGGCGGCAACGTATCTCAGTTTGATCTGCGCGCCGACATTGGCTAATCAGCTCATGAAACTTCTCAAGTCGGCGCCCTCCGCCATCTACCAAGCCAAAGATTTACTGCGAGCGAGCAATCTGCACCTGCTCCAAAAGGAGAACGCCCACGTGGCGAAAGACCTGGCCCAAGTAAAAGCCGGCCACAAGCTTTCACCCGTGCTGCTGGTGCGCGGAAGGCTCGCGAAGAGTCGTTCACTCGTCATCGCCGACGGGTATCACCGGATATGTGCGAGCTACTGGATTAACGAGAACTCCGAAATCCCATGTCGCATCGTCGACATTCCGAACTAGGAGCCAACGCTCTTTACAGCGTCCGCTCACTTCGAGCCAGTTGAGTGGCCACGAACGCCGCGACGTCAGTGTTTACACTGGGCACGTGCGTCGGATAGTTCCTCTCTTGCTAGTCGTGGCGCTGGTGATTCTCGCGGGCGTCACCACGGCGGTGTCGCTAAGTCAGTCCCGAGCGTCGGCGGGTGGCGTTCGCATGGACTTCACGTGCACGAACAAGGTGGGAGAGAAACCTTCGACACTCGTTCTGTCGTGTGCGGACGCCAATTCGATGCTCACGGCGCTTCGTTGGACCGACTGGGGCGACGCCACCGCGTACGCCACGGGCAAGGTCACGTGGAACGACTGCACGCCGACGTGCGTCAGTGGCCACTGGAAGAACGAGCCCGTGACGCTCTGGGCGTGGCGCGTACGCGATGATCGCTACACCCGACTCACCTCGAACGACCCACGTTTTCTCTCCACCATCACCCTTTCGAGTTATCCGCCCTGAGAGCTCTTCACGTGAGACTGCACGAGACTGTGGCAAGCTGAAACGCTCTTTGCTGCGTCCTTATACTGATGTTCGAATCGGCGCGGCGGATTATCCAGTCGCCGTAGCGAGTCTGAGTGTTTACAAGAGAGCACTCTCGATACTGGAGTACGACCGATGAAGCCGCTGCGCAGTGTGATCGTGGTCGCGACATTCGTGGCCCTCTCGACGGTGGTCCCCGCGGCGGCGAGCGGCACCTTTTCGTGGTCTAAGGCCCACCAAGCCGTGCTGCCCACCGGCGCCACGGGACTGCCCTCGGGCTACCTGCCCACGCTCTCGTGCGTTTCGCCCGGCAACTGCGAGGCCGGGGGCGCTTACAACGCCGCCAGCGGCAACGTGCAGGGCCTCGTACTAAACGAAGTGAAAGGCAAGTGGACGGCGCCCACGACCTTGGTGCCGCCGGCGGGCGCGGCCACCAATCCGGGCTTGACGGTCTACGCACTGTCGTGCGGCTCACTCGGAAACTGCGCGGCCGTGGGCAGTTACCAAGACAGCGCCTTCAACGTACAGGCATTCTTCGCCACCGAAGTCAACCAGAAGTGGACCGCCGCGAAGGAAGTGGCGCTGCCCGCCAACGCCTCAAATACCAACCAAACGGCGCTCGTGCGTTCGGTCGTGTGCTCGTCGGCGGGCAACTGCAGTGCCGTCGGCAGTTATCTCGACAACGCTGCCCCGACGTCGCGCAACGTGGGCTTTGTCGTCGATGAAGTTGGCGGATCGTGGCACAGCGCCTCGGAGATAACAGTCACGGCGAGCACGAACTCCGATCCCACCGTCACCATTAATCAAATTGCCTGCGCGTCGGTGGGCAACTGCGTCGCCGTGGGTTCGTTCGTCGACGTCAACGACGTGACCCAAGGACTCCTGGTCGATCAGGTAAACGGCGCGTGGGCCCACGGTCTGACTCTCATCCTTCCGGCCAACGCCAACGCGTACGCCGGAGCCAGCCTGAGTGAAGTCGCCTGCGTGAAGAAGTCCGCCTGCACGGTCTTAGGTACGTTCAACACCAACACCGGCGCGGTGCAGGGGCTGAGCGCCACCGAGTCGAACGGTCAGTGGCCCCGAGCTCGAGAGCTCACGATGCCTCCGGACGCCGCGATCAATCCTCACGTCTTTCTCTACGGTTTCCAGGGCCTCGCGTGCACCTCACCTGGCAACTGCAGCCTCGGTGGACAGTATCAAAATGGCGTCAAACAGATCGAAGGTTTCTTCGAGAACGAGAACCACGGCACATGGAAGAACGCCGTGACGCTCACCCTTCCCAGTGGCGCCAGAGAAGCGGGCAAGAACGGGGGGGTCGTGTCGATCTCGTGTCCTCGTGTGGGCAACTGTCGCGCGGGCGCGGCGTATCTCGACGGCACGGGCGTCTACCAAGCGCTCGTCGTCACCGAAACCAACGGCACGTGGCAGCGCGGCACCAAGGTGGTCTTGCCGGGGGCCGCGACGTCGGTGGGCGTGGACGGCGGGGTCTACGCCGTGGTCTGTGTGTCGACGAACGCCTGCACCGCGATCGGCAGCTACCTCAGCACCTCGACCATCTACCAGGGATTTATCCTCCACAGTTAGCGTCGAAACGGCGAGGGGTTCGACGGCAGTTTCGGGACCCGCAGACGTGCCGTGACGCAACCCGGCGAGGGGTGGTAGTACGCCGCAATGCCGAGATCGCCGGCAACCGAGAGGAAGATAAACGCGTCCTCACTCGAGAACTGCCACTCGTCCACGAGAATCTTGAAGGCCTCCTCACAGGCGCGCTGCAAACGCGTCGTCGATGGAGTCCGGTGACGGGCCGTGGGTGTAGAAGGCCTCCTCGGTTTCGGTGATCGGCCACTGACTCTGCTTACCCTTGATCAGCTCAACCTTGATGAGCCCGGTCCCTTCGATCTCAACCCCGGTGCCCGAAATCTCGCCGTCGCCCATCGAGGCGTGCATGTCGCCGATCGCCAACTGCGCGCCGGGCTGAAACACCGGTAAGTGGACCGTGGCGCCGATGCCGTTCACACGGTCGTCGAGGTTGCCCCCGTGTCGACCGGCGAGGAACGTCGAGATCTCCCCCGAGGCCGGCGACACGCCGATCACGCCAAACATCGGCCGCACCGGAAATGAGACCCGATCGTTCATCGTCACGACGCCGTTCGCGACCTTAAAGATTCGCGTCGTGGGCGACGTGACCTCGTTGATGAGTTGTCCCCATCCCGGGATGCACATCGCCGCGCCTTGAGCGCCCGGACGTATGTCAAGCAACGTCACCGACAGGGTGTCGCCCGGTTCGGCGCCGCGCACGCCAATCGGGCCTGTGGCGCTATTGACCCGACTGAGGTCTACTTTCTCGAGCGTGTCCGCTTCGCTTTGCACCTGCCCGGTGAAGCAGTCCCACGTCTCAATCTCGATGATCGTGCCGGGATCGACCACTACCACCGGCTCACGCCGTGCGTCAAAGGACCACACGTGCTGGTCTCGAGTGACCTTGACGTCAGCTCTAGTCATGTCCGTCCTCTTTCGTGCGCCCCAGATTAGAACGCCCGGCGCTGAGCGCGCACCAAGGCAGTCCCCTCGCCCAGCGAGCAACTGACGACGACGAGGCGTCCCCACAAGGTTTCATCTACTGACCACCTCTCGATACCCCCTCTTTCACATTGCGGTAACCCGACCTTTTTAGCGTGGCGTCGTGGCCCGCCGACGATCGCACCGCCCCCTTGGCGACCTCGCTCGTACCACGCTGCTCCGTCACATACGCGCCGGTCAATCGTGAACGCGATGGTGGACCGGCAGGCTCACCCCGTCATTCTCGTCGTCGAGGACGAGGAGAGCTACCGAGACGCGCTCAGCACCGGCTTGAGTGTCGAAGGCTTCGTCGTCATCGGCGCGAGCAATATCGCCCAGGCTCGGGAGTTTCTCGATACCGCCAATCCGGACCTCGTGTTGCTCGACGTGATGCTGCCCGACGGGTCGGGCCTCGACTTCTGTCGCGAACTGCACGACACCACGCGCATCCCCATCATCATGGTGACGGCGCGTTCGAGCGAGGTCGACGTCGTGCTCGGTCTCGAGATCGGCGCCGCCGACTACGTCACCAAGCCCTATCGTCTGCGCGAACTCATCGCGCGAATTCACGCGGTGCTTCGCCGACCCGTCTCGCTGAGCGAAGGCGAAGTGGTCAGTTTTGGTGATCTGCGAATCGACTTCGTGCGACGCACGGTGATTCGACGCAGCCAAGAGATCGAACTCAGCCGTAAGGAGTTCGACCTCCTCGCACTCTTCGCGACGCGCCTGGGCCAGGTGGTCACCCGCGAGGTCTGTCTCGACACGCTCTGGTGGGGCCTGGAACTCTCGGACACGCGAACTCTCGACACGCACGTCAAACGGCTTCGTCAGAAGATCGAGGACGATCCGGCCAACCCACGGCATCTCTTGACCATCCGCGGCGTCGGCTTCCGGCTGGACGCTTAGCCTTCTGGTGTGCAAAAGAACGACCTGGCCCCTGATTTTTCGCTCCAAGATCAAGACGGCAACGAACGCACTCTCTCGACGCTGTTGCTCGACGGAGCAGTGGTGGTGTTCTTCTATCCCGCGGCCCTAAGCCCGGGCTGCACCAAAGAGTCGTGCCACTTTCGTGACCTGCACGCCGAGTTCAGCCAACTTGGAGCCCAACTCGTGGGCATCTCGATGGATCCACCTGATCGCCAGGCGAAGTTTTCCCAGAAGCACGGATTCAACTATCCGCTCCTCGCCGACGTCGACGGCGTGGTCGCCAAACAGTACGGAGTGAAGCGATCGTTGAGTTTCTTACCGGTCAAGCGCGCCACGTTCGTGATCGATCGACACCGGCGAATCCTCGAGGTCATTTCCAGCGAAGTCAGCATGAACGCGCACGCCGACCGTGCGCTAGTGGCGCTTCGCGCGTAGCGTTTAGCCCGCGATGATCGCCGCGGCAGGATCTTCGAGGTAGCGAGCGACGTGGCTGAGCACTCGTGAGGCCATCGCGCCGTCCACTTGACGGTGATCGAAGGACATCGCGATCTCACCAACGAAGCGCACCACCACTTCGTCGTTGACGACCCAAGGGGCCTTGGCAATCTGACCAACGGCCAGGATCGCCCCGGTGCCCGGAGGGAGAATCGGTACCGCCGCGTCGACACCAAAGGGGCCCACGTTGGTGATCGTCAACGTCGTCGCGTACATCTCGTTGGGGGTCGTAGTGCCGTTGCGGGCCTTTTCGGTCAGCACGTCCAGCGCGCGGGCCATGCCCACGAGATCAAGTTGATCCGCGCCCTTGATGTTGGGCACGATCAGCCCTCGGGGGGTGTCGGCAGCGATGCCGAGATTCACACTTCGTCGAACGATCACTTCGCCCGCCGCAGCGTCGAAGCTCGAATTGATGCCCGGAAAGTTCCGTGCCGCGTCGCAGAACGCCAACGCCACCATTGTCAGCGGCGAGAGACGGACGTCTTGAAGGTTGGCGCGCCGCTTCAGCGAGGCGAGAAGCTCCATGGTCTTGGTCGCGTCAAAGCGAACCCACACCGCCGCGTGGGGAGCGCTGAACGCGCTTTGGACCATGGCGTCGGACATCGAACGTAGGACGCCCTTGACAGGGATGCGCTCTTCTTGGGGCCCCGTCGCCCACGACGCCAACTCCCGTCCGACAAAACGCGAGGTCGTCGTCGGTCCCGTAGCGGGCGCGGAGCGAACCGGCGCCAACGCTGGCGCGCCGCTCAGCGCTCGCGCCACATCGTCGCGAGTAATGAGGCCCTCTCGACCGGTTCCCGAAAGCGTCGCCAGATCCACGCCGTTTTGCTTGGCGTAAAGACGCACGGGCGGGGTCGAGCGGGGCGCTAGGGCTGACGCCGGGCTCGCCGCGACGGGTACCGGAGGGGATACGGGTGCGCTCGCGGGTGGCGACCCGTTACGACGACGCGTTCGCGTCGTCACGCCCTCTTCGCTCGCGACGCCGTAACCCACGAGTACCGCCTCGCGACCTTCGCCAGTCGCCGCTGGCTTCGCGTCGGCTTCGGGTTCCTCGGTAACGACCGCGGCGGGGGCGCTCGGGGCGCCACCCACCTCAAAGGTAATGAGCGGCTTGTGAACCTCCATCACGTCACCCACGTTGCCGTGCAGCGTGACGACCGTGCCCGCGTAGGGGCTCGGCAGCTCCACGGTGGCCTTCGCGGTCTCGATATCGACGAGCGGCTGGTTCAACGTGACGACGTCGCCGACTTTCACCTTCCAGGTGACGATCTCGGCTTCGACCAAACCTTCGCCGACGTCGGGCAGTAAGAAGATCATTTCGCTCAACTCTCGGCTCCCATCACGCGGTCCACCGCGTCCAAGATCCGGTCGACGGAGGGGCGGTACTCCTCCTCGATTCGAGAAGGCGGGTACGGCACGTGATAGCCGCTGACGCGAAGTCCCGGCGCGCGCAATGAGTAGAAGCAACGTTCGCTCAACTCAGCGACGATCTCTGAACCGATTGAGGCCATGTGCGGCGCTTCTTGCACCACGACGAGGCGTCCGGTCTTTTCGAGGGATCGAGCCATCGTGTCCAGATCCAGGGGCGCGATCGAGCGAGCGTCGATGATCTCGAGTGAGGTGCCTTCGACGGCGGCGGTGTCGGCCGCGCGCAACATCGTCTTGACCGACGAGCCGTAGCCAATCACCGTCACGTCGGTGCCCTCGCGTCGTACCGCCGCCTCAAAGAGTCCCTGGGGCGGGCTCTCCAGATCGACGTCACCCTTCTCCCAGTAGCGGCTCTTAGGTTCACAGAAGATGATCGGGTCGTCGTGTTCGATGGACTGCTGGATCATCCAGTACGCGTCGTTGGGCGTCGAGCACGAGACCACCCGCAGTCCCGCAGTCTGGGCGAAGTACGCCTCGGGGCTTTCTGAGTGATGCTCAATCGCGCCAATGCCGCCTTGAAAGGGGATGCGAATCACGAGACCCATCGTGTACACGCCATCGGAGCGCTTGTGCAACTTGGCGACCTGCGAGACGATCTGGTCAAAGGCCGGGTAGACGAAGCCGTCGAACTGGATCTCGCACACGGTTCGATAACCCCGTATCGCCAGACCGACCGCCGTGCCGACGATGGCCGACTCGGCGAGCGGCGCGTCAATCACGCGGTCCTCGCCGAAGTCCTTTTGCAGTCCATCGGTGATGCGAAAGACCCCGCCGAGCTTGCCGACGTCCTCGCCCATAATGAGGACCTTCTTGTTCTTCTCCATCGCGCGACGAAGTCCCTCGTTTAGGGCCTTGGCCATCGTCATGGTCGTCATGAGTGGGCTCCGGCGCTGACGCCGAGTTCCATCATCTCGCGACGACCTTCGTCCACGAGGGGGTGCGGTGCGGCGTAGGCATGGTCAAACATCGTGATGGGATCGGGCCGGTCCATGGCCAACACGTCCTCGCGCAACTCCAACGCCAGGGCGTCGGCCTCGACCGTGACGTCGTCGAACTTGGCGGCCTTCACGTGGTACTCGCGCACCAAGAGTGACTTCACGCGCTCGATGGGATCACGGTGCTTCCAAACCTCCACCTCGGCGTCGATGCGATAGCGCGTCGGATCATCGGAGGTGGTGTGCGCGCCCAAACGGTAGGTGTAAGCCTCAATCAAGGTCGGGCCGCCACCGACGCGCGCACTCTCTAATGCGCGTTTCGTCACTTCGTAGACCGCGAGCACGTCGTTGCCGTCAACACGAATGCCCGGAAAGCCAAAACCGTGGGCGCGATGATAGAGCGGGATCTTGGACTGGATAGACATCGGTGTGGAGATGCCCCATTGGTTGTTCTGACAGAAAAAGACGGTGGGCGTGTTGAACGACGCCGCCCACACGAAGGACTCCAACACATCACCTTGGCTCGAGGCCCCGTCGCCGAAAAAGGCCATCACGGCCTCTTCGGCTCCGTCGCGTTGCACGCCCATGGCGTAGCCCACGGCGTTCAGCGCCTGATTACCGAGCACCACGGTCGGAACCGAGTGCCGGTACTTCTGAGGGTCCCAGCCACCGTTGGACGTCGCGCGAAACAACCGCAGCATGTCCTTGGGCGGTACCCCGCGACACCAGGCAATTCCGTGCTCTCGGTACGTGGGAAACGTGAAATCCATGGGCGCGAGCGCGCGGCCCGCGCCGATCTGAGCCGCCTCTTGACCCTGAATGGGCGCCCAGAGCGCGAGTTGGCCCTGGCGCTGGAGTGACGTCGACTCGTTGCACAGTCGTCGAATAATGACCATGTCGCGATAGAGCCCAAAAATCTCGTCGCTGCCGAGCGTGGATTCGTAATCAGAGTGAGCGATCCGCTCGCCTTCGGGTGTTAGCAACTGGACGAGTTCTTCGCCGATCATCGACTCTCCTTAGACCACAACCCCCAGTGCACAACCTTACCCCCGTACGATGAAGTGGTGCCCCGGCTGCTCGTTGACGTCACGCCGCTGCGCACCAGTCGAAACTTCCGCTTACTTTTTCTCGGCCAACTGGTCTCAGTACTGGGAAGTAACCTCACGATCGTCGCCGTGGCGTACCAGGTCTACCAAGAGACACACTCGAGTCTCTGGGTCGGCGTCGTCAGCTTCATTCAACTGCCGCTGCTCATCATCGGTGCGCTCTGGGGCGGCGCGCTCGGGGACCGCTTTGATCGGCGAACGTTGCTGATCGGCGCCTCGTTCATTCTGGGACTACTAAGTTGCGCGCTGGGCACGAACGCTTCGTTTCATCACGCCAACTTCGCCGTGCTGGTCTTCGTGCCTGCGCTGGCCGCGGGTTTCGCCGGACTCTCGGGGCCCCTTCGCACGGCGGCCATACCGACGTTGGTTCGCCCCGAAGAACTCGTGGCCGCCTACTCGTTGAACCAGATCATCTTCAACCTCGGCGCCGTCGCCGGGCCGGGCGCCGCCGGCGTCTTATTGGCGACCGTGGGCCTGTCGTGGTGCTACTTCCTCGACGGCGTCACGTTCTTTGTCCTCGTCTTCGCCACGTTCCTGATGGCGCCCATGAAGCCCGTCGGCGATCACGCCGGACTAAAGACGATGCGCGCGATTCGCGAAGGATTTCGTTACGTGCGCTCACACGCTGTCGTCCAAGCGGTGTATCTAGTCGATCTCAACGCCATGGTCTTTGGTCTGCCGCGCGCGCTCTTTCCGGCGGTGACCCAGCACGTCTATCACGGCGGACCTTTCATTCTGGGCCTGCTCTACGCCGCACCGGGCGCCGGCGCGCTCGTCATGGCGGTCTTTACCGGCTGGATGGACCGTGTTCGCCGTCGCGGCCGTCTCGTCGTGCTCGTCGTGCTCGCCTGGGGCGTCACGATGACCCTCTTTGGTCTGGTACCCGTCTTGTGGGTCGGACTCCTCGCGCTCGCCGTGGCCGGGACCATGGACGTCATTTCGGCGGTGCTGCGCAGCACCATCTTGCAGACCTCGATCAGCGACGATTATCGCAGCCGCGTCTCGTCTATTCAAATGGCCGTCGTCACCGGTGGACCGCGTTTAGGCGACCTCGAGTCGGGCACAGTAGCGAATTTCACTTCGACCGAGTTCTCGATCGTGTCGGGCGGCATCATGTGCGTACTGGGCGTCATCGCCCTAGTGCGTTGGCGCCCGAGTTTCTGGCGCGAAACCTCGCTCTAGGCGCCGCGAACCGGGATCGATCGACGGCGGGCGTTGGTCACGCTCGCCAGTTGGCCACAGGCCGCCGCGATCGATCGGCCCCTGGTGCTCCTGACCGTCGCGTTGACGCCTTGACGTAGCAGTCCCTCTTGGAACTCACCCACCCGCGTCGCGCTCGAACCGCGCACGAGATAGCCCGGCGTCGGATTGAGCGGGATCAAATTGACGTGCGCGTGAAGAGAGTTAGCGTACTCGGCGAGTTCGTCGATTGCTCGGTCCGTGTCGTTCACGCCGTCGATGAGGGCCCACTCGAAACTAAGGCGACGCCCGGTTGTCTCGATCCACGTGGTGCAGGCTCGGTGCAACCGCTCAAGGGGGTAGCGACGATTCAGTGGGACGAGTTCGTTGCGGGTTTCGTCATTCGCCGCGTGCAACGACACCGCCAGGGTGAGCGGCAGTCCCTCGGTGGCGAGACGCTCAATCGCCGGCGCGACGCCGACCGTTGACACCGTTAGATGTCGCGCCGACATTCCCCGGTACTCGTGAAGTCGTCGGATCACGTTCACCGTCACTCGATAGTTTTCGAGTGGTTCGCCCATCCCCATGAAGACCACGTTCGAGAGCCGCGTGGGCGCGGCGGCTCTGGCGGCGAACATCACTTGTTCGAGCACCTGTCCCGCACTCAAGTGACCACTGAAGCCCATCTGGCCCGTCGCGCAGAACGTGCAGCCCATCGC
>PLBM01000099.1 GCA_003134515.1 Acidimicrobiaceae bacterium
GGGCGGAACTACAGCTCGGCGCTCCGGTGGTACAACGCGCACCAAGCCTTAGCCACCCCTGGGGCCGACGTCCCCGGCCCCGCGCTAGGGGAGGTCATCGTCAGCGTGGCCACTCTGGTCGAGGGACAGAAGTCGCTCGTCCGTTGGCACGACGGCACGATCACGTCCACGTGGATCTCGCGGGACAAGATCAACGAGTTTACGCCGAAATGGCTAACCGAAGGTACGTACGTCGTTGCCGTCACCGGGTGGAGCGAGACGCGCGAGGGACCCTGGCTCGAGGAGCGACTCATGTACGTGAGCGATCTTGTCGACGTCATCACGAAAGACGTCCTCGCCGAATACAACGCCTACTGGGCGGCGAGTCGCGAGTTAGATGAGATCGAGATGAACGATCTTCTTATGGTGGCCCCCGTCACCGACCCAACTCCGACGGCGTCACGTGGGCCCGGCCNNCCCGCTACGAGACGCCGCCCGTAGAACAGCTGGCGGTGTCGTCGCCCAATGTCGAGATCAAATTCAGTGATGAGAAATGAGATCGCCGCGCCTCTGCCAAGGGGCGAATCTCGACCATTTAGTCCAGAGTGCGTGTCCCCGATGTCGTCCAACGGTACTGTTAGGGCTCATGCTCTGGTGGAAGTAATTGGAAATGACCATAGGGACGAATTCCGAGGATCGCCGCTACACCGTGGCCCAAGCCGCGGCCGTCACGGGCATGAGCCCCAGCTGGATCTACGAGAAGGCGTACTCGGGCGAGCTGGAGAAGGACACCCCCGCGTACAAGGGAGAGCGTCTGCGGATCCGTCGCTCGGCACTCGAAAAGATGGGCAAGACCATCGACGAGTCACGGCTGGCGGGCCCGACGGCCGAAGAGATGAGGAAGCTCGAGGAAGAGGTCAGCAAGGTTCGCGACATGCTGCAAACACAACTGCGTCGCAACGAGGATCTACACCAGCGTCTCGTGCTCCTCGAGGACGAGAAAAGCGTACTGAGCTTCGAGCTCGCCAAGGCGCGGGGCGAGGACCCGCCACCACCACGCATCGCCGACCCCTCGCGACTCCATCAGGAATACGTCGATCTGGTGGGAGAGGTGCGTGCGGAACCCAGGAGAGTGAATCATGACCAGTAGGGCACAAAAAGCGCTCCTTGCGCGCGAACGCCAACTCGTAGCAGAAGTGCGGGCGCCGGCACTGGCCGCGTTCCCCGGCAGCGCTCATGTCCCGATCTGGTGCCCCAAGGGCGGCACCGGTAAGACCACCACCGCAGTAATCGTCTCGCAACTTATCGCTGAATTGCGAGGTGAGATCACTGTTCTTGTCGACGCCAACTCATCGATGGAGAGTCTGCGTCAGCGCGTCGTACCTCTCAATCAGCCGTACCGGGACACCTTCGTGCGATTCTGCGAGCTCGCCGGCGGCGAGCAAATCGCGCCCGAATGGAGCGCCCTTGCACCATTTGTTGACATGGTCGGACGCCTTCGAGTGATGACGAACGCCGCCGCCGATCCCGTTGACGTCGAACGCCTACATCCGGACGCCTTTGGCGCGGGGATTGAACTCTTGCGTCGCGCGGCCCAGATCGTCGTTTCGAACCTGGGCACCAGCGTCGCGAGCCCGATCACTCAGGCAGCGCTGCGAGGCGCGACGACCATGGTCATTGCCACTGAGATGTCCCAAGACGCGCTCGAACTCACCATCGAAGCGGTGAGTGCGTACGCGGGTGAACCAATGAACGTCGCCAAGGAACCGCGAGACTGGCCAGACTCCATCACCGACGGGCGCTTTAAGGACCTTGTCGAGAATGCGGTTGTTGTGATCTCACCCGCCCGTGACGGACGCAACCCCGCCGATCTCGAGGGCTACGTCAACTGGTTTCGCAGCGTGACCAAAGGCGGCGTCATTATANNGTCGCCGCGGCCGTCGCGACACAGTTTCGCAACGGTCCGAACGAACGCCGTTAAACCGCTACCCGAGAAAGCGACTCAGCTTGATTCGTCACGGCACTGTTGAGTGCCAGCCGACTGCCACGAGATCCCGGCTGACCCCTCCGACGCACTGGCCGTGAAGTAGTACACGCCAGCGGGCCCGCTTAACTCGATCGTAACGGGGCTGCCGAGGTAGCCACTCGAGCTGTACGAGCCGCCGGCGCCGGTGACGGCAAGTTCGATTGTTCCATTACCCGAGGCGGTGACGGAGAGGTTGACACTCACCGGGCACGAGATCGTGTCGACCACGGAGTTGGGAAGACCGATGCCGGTCGTCGTCGTGCTCGTAGTCGAGGGTGTGCTCGTCGACGTGGTGGTGGTGNNTGGAGGGCGGGTGCTTGTGCCGTTTCGGGCGGTCCGAATGTTGTGTCGTTGTTGTTACTGGCCGGTCCGTTGTTGTCGTGGTGTTGACAGAGCCCGTGCTTGACTGGGGCTCGGTCACAACCGTGGTGGGAGGAATGCCTTGGGCGTGCGATGGCGGTTTCGACGCAGGGGCCCAGTGTGCCCGCACTCGATCGAACTCGCGTGCGATCGCCCCGCGCTCGGTGAATCCGTAGCCGCTGGCACCAACCACCACCACGGCCACGCTCGCCGCAACGATGAACCCCCGAACTCGGTGGCGCCGTGGGACTGCGTCGGGCGGGCTTTCAGGCCGCCACTGGGTTGGCCGCGGCGGGGGCGGGGGG
>PLBM01000127.1 GCA_003134515.1 Acidimicrobiaceae bacterium
TCCCGACACCGCCGCCACGGCGTCTTGAAAACTGCCCGCATGGTAGTTAAAGCCCAGTCGCTCGAAGACCGCCAAGACCCACATCAAGAAATCGCCAAAGAGCCCGGTGGCGACGCCGGTCAGCACAACGGCGAGCCAGAACCTCGGCGTCAGTCGCGCCTCACCGTCGTGGGTGACGTTGGGCTGNNGCGATGCGCCGCTTGATCAGTGGTTGAGGAACCCGCAGGCGTTCACTCTCGCCGCTCGATTTAGCCACGTTCACCCTCACCTTGGCGTACGACGGTCCATCGTACTCGTGAAGAATTCGCGTCTTGCCGACTCGCCAAAGAAAACAATGTCACTGGAAGATGTAGTGACTAAACAACCGCGACGCGACTAATAGTCAGTGAGATTGAGCGGACCTTCGCCGAAGTCGTCGTGCGCGGCCGTCGCAAATTGGCCCCTACGGGGTATCAACGTGTTCCAGGGCACCTGGGATCGACCGACGAGGCCCCGCGCGAGCGGCGTGCGCGCGAAGAGCGCACTAAACAGCCAGCCCACCAGGTACGCGAAGGTGACCGCGAAGAGCATCATGATGAGCCAGGGCACGTGGCGAAGGATGCCCCACTCGAGAGCCCAGCGGTGCAAAAAGACGATCCAGATGATCTGGGAGAGGTAGATCCCGTACGCAGCTTCCGAACCCGACTTCGTGATGGCCCTAGTGCGCGCACTGCGCTTGGGGCTGACGAGATAGACCCCGAGCAAGTACACCGCGATGATGGCGCCGACGTCGTAGGGCACTACCCAGGCAGCGAAGGGGTCGGCGCCGGGCACCATGATCTTGGGCAGGTGGTGACCGTGGCGATAGAGGTAGTCGAGCACGATAGGCACGGCCGCGAACACCACCGTCCAACTCAACAGTGCGCGTTTGTGACGCAACACCCAATCGTGGAACTGCTCAAGGTAGAGCGCCACAACGACACCACCGAGTAGATAGAGCGGGTACGAGAAGACGAGTCGCGTCTCGAGCTTGGACGAGATCGCAAAGCCCAACAGCCCGTGGGTTAACACCCAGGGATAGACCAACTGCCACACCAGAGACCCCGCGATGAGCGGAAGGTGACATTTGGGAAAACGGCGGATGAGATAGAAGACGAAGGGGAAAAATACGTAGAACTCCAACAGCACGAGCAAGAAGTACAAGTGGTAGTAACCGGTGCACACGACGATGAGCAACTTGTGCGCGCCCGCGCCACTGAAGATCGACGACATGGCCAAGTGGTAGTAGGGAAACGTGGCCGATTCCTTCATCGACGCAATCGGAAAGTAGATCACCGACCAGATCAGGTACGGCAAGCCCACGGCCATGAAGCGCCGCTTCCAATAGTGAGCCAGCTGCACCGTCGCGAGATCGCGGTAGCTATAGGCCAACATGCACGCCGACACGAAGAGGAAGGCGTCGCGCGAGAAGTGCGTCAACGTCAAGAGTCCCGCCGCCAAAAGGCTCGTCGACAGGGGCGAGAAGTAGATGAGCGCGTGCGTCGAGATAACGGCCGTCTGCTTGATCGGACGCATAGCGTCCACGTGTTCTAAGCGTTGGCGTGTGCCGCTCGGCGTCGCCTCGGGGGCCGTACTCATTGCCCTCCTCGGCGTCGAACTTCGCTAGAAACCTACTTCGGTGTTGCTGAGCGTTACAGGCGCTCTTCGTACGCTACGACGACGTCGCCTTCGCGAAGTTGACCTTTGCCCACCTTGCCGGTCGCGTGCACGGGAAGCTGCACCACGAACTTCACGATCGCCGGCCGATAGGCCCTCGAGAACGCTTCGTACGCGACCGCGCGAAGTCGCTGCACCAGCATCGACAACTCCCCCGGGGAGTTGAGCGCCGCGACGTCGAGGGGCTGCACGTACGCCACCGGCACTTGGCCAAAGACCTCATCGGGCTCGCCGATGACGGCCACGACGGCGACACCCTCGACGCCCGCGAGCACATTTTCGATCTCGAGCGGGTAGATCTTCTCTCCGCCGCGGTTAATGACGTCGTCGTTTCGTCCCACGATGAAGAGATAGTGATCCTCGTCGAAGTAGCCAAGATCGCCCGAGCGAAGCCAACCGTCGTCGTCGAATCGATCGTCGTACTCGGGACTTTCATAGGACGTGATGACGGTGGGTCCCCTGATCTCGATCTGACCAACAACACTGGGCCCCTCAATCGAAGTGTCACCGTCTAAGGGAGCGATACGCACTTCGACGCCCACGGGCACGCCCACCGAACCGGCTTTTCGAAGGCCGCCTAGCGGATTCGCACAGATCTGACTCGCGGCCTCGGTCATGCCATAGGACTGAATAATGGGGATGCCGGTTGCCGCCTCGAACTCGTCGAACAGTGCAGGCGAGAGTGGCGCCGACGCAGAGCGGACGAAGCGGACGCTGCTCGGGGGCGCCTCGTCACCTTGCAGGGCCACGAGTCGAGAGATAATCGCCGGCACGGCATTGATCCACGTGACGTCAAAATCATCGACAATCTTCCAGAATCCAGTTCGGTGGAAGCGATCGTCGAGTACCAGTGAGGCACCGGCCACGAGCGTCGCCAAAAGTCCCACGACTTCAGCGTTGACGTGCCATAGCGGCAAGGGATTGAAGCCACGATCGGTGACCTCAAGTCGATTGTGTCGCGCGATTAACCCCGCGGTCTCGAGCAACTGTTCGACCGCCAGCGCCATGACCTTTGGCGTGCCCGTCGTGCCAGACGACGACAGGACGACTCCACCCGAATCCGGCCCCCGGGTTGAAGTGTGTCGACTGTTGAAGGGCGCGGGCGCGTCGCCAGCGATGTTGATCCATGTGACCGACGCGTCATCGGGCGCGTCGTGGTCGCTCAGTACGACAGCGACGCCAAGAGTTCGTGCGCGCCGATCGACTTTCAAGAGATTGACGGTACTGGCGGTGGGGTCGAATGGCGCCACCCACACTCCATTTGCGAGACCCGCCAAGAACCATGTCGCGAACGTCAGCGGGTCCGCGATCGAGAGCCCGACGTGGTCTCCTGATCCGAGGTTCCATGACGCTAATCGCTGTCGAAGTGAGATCACTTCCAAACTCAATCCCTCAAACGACAGCGTTCGAGGACCACGTGCTTCGAACAGATAGGACGCTGAGGCTTGTGTCGACGCCCGGTCGTGGATTAGTGCTTCGAGCGGGCGGACATCGGCGATGGAAGAAGAGGGTTCCATTAACGAACCGATTAGTACATCATTCGGGGATCAACGTAGTGCTTGAACTCGATCAGGTTTGATGACGGATCGCACACGACGAAGGTGCGATGGACTTCCACCTTTTCCTCGAAGCGGAGACTCACGTCACTAAAAAATGGGACCTCACGTTGCTGACATAATTGGTAGAGAGCGTCAAAATCCTTTTGCTCGCGAAAAGTGATGCCAAAGTGACGCGGGTACATCGGAATCTCACTCATCGGCGTCAGTTCGAGTGGTGCCGGAGAGAGATGGCAGACCAACTGGTCGCCAAAAAAATCTAGCGTGACGCGGTCCTCGTATCGTCGAGCCAACTTACACTCCAACTTGGTCACGTAAAAGGCCAGCGCGTCGTCGAGATCGTACGCCGGGATGGCGAGATGAAAGACGTCGCGACTCTCACGCACAAGTTCACTCAGTCGACGTCGCGAAAGCCGGGCTCAAAATCGAGCAGCGTCTCGCTGCGCAGGCCCAAACGAATCGTCTCAAGCGAAATAATATCCGAAACAGAAATATTGCCCAAGTTGACATCGGCTCCGTGGCGACGAACGAAGTAACTCTGAAGATCCGTGGTGGGCGCTTCGAAGAGCAGCTTCTCGTGGTCGATCTTGGAGGAGAATATTTCCTCGATCAGTCCGTAGCGAAGCTCTCCGTTTGATCGGCAGATGCCTCCTCGGCCACTCTCTCTGGTCTCGAGCGTCACGAGAACGGCGCCGGCGTCGAGGTCAGATTGGATGTAGTCAATCCATTTGTTGGGCGCCATTGTGTCAGATTTCACTTGATCTTTCGATCCGACTTCGGAGATGACGAGAAAGTCGTCCGAGAGCCGCTTCACGTAGTCGGCCTTGTCGTCGTTCGAGAGGTCGATGGTCCCGTTGGATACTTCGACGAAGCGACACCCGTACGCCTGGCACAGAGTGCGGAATTCGTCGAATCGTTCTTGGAGAATGTACTTCTCAAAGAGCGTTCCACCCAGATAGAAGTCGACGTTGGCGGCTCTGACGACGTCGAGCTTCTTGTGAAAGTTCGCCGTGACCACCGACGTTCCCCAACCGAACTTGACAAAATCAATGTGATCAGCGTGACTCTCGACGACGTCGGCGAAGAGACTCATTGGCACGCCCGAGTCGATCACCATGGTCAGACCCGCAGTGCGAGGTTTTTTAGTTCTCGTCGGAAGCGAAAGTGTCATCGATTAATAATACCGACGTCGAACCCGGCTCCGCCGTGCGAGCGCGCCCGCCCATTGTCGCGCAACCTTGCAATTCTTGTCATTGTGATGACGTCGACGACGCAACACTCTTGGAAAATCCTGAGAATCGAGTGGCGATCTTCGTCGGCTCCGAGTCATCCTTCGTGACCGCGACGTCAGAGATCTCCGAAAGTGACGGCGCGCGTCGATCCTCCGAGCACTTTTCGTATCGCCGAACTCGATTGTCTCTCGCATTGGCGTGTTCGCTCGTAATCTTCATCGTCTAGAACAAGTGACCGATAACCTAGGCAAAATGACCTCAGCCTCAGATCGTTCTCTTTCGCTGACGTTGGTTCGTCACGGTGAAAGCGACTGGAACGTGTCACGCCTCGTGCAGGGCCAAAACGACCGGGCCCAGCTCAGCGCCGAAGGGCGCGCGCAGTCCCAATTCCTCATCGAATCCTTACGCGCACAAGAGTTCCACTACCTAGTTTCCAGCGATCTCGGACGTGCGCGAGAGACCGCCTCGATCATCGGTGATGCATTGAAGCTGGCAACGGTGACTGATCCGCTCATCCGTGAACGAAGCTTCGGTGTGCTCGAAGGCGGTCCTCTGGCCGGTCTGACCAGTGACGTTACCGGTGTCGAGCATGGTTTCGTCGTGAACCCGGACGCTCGACCCGTGGGAGGCGAGTCGTTTCGCGACGTCGTACGTCGAGCGGAGCTCTTCGTCGAGCACGCCCACGCCCAGTGGCCCGATGACCCACTACTCGTCGTAACCCACGGCGGCATGATTCGTGCGCTTCGGGCTTTCTGTGCTCAGGTGCCGCTCGAGGGACTGACGTGGGATCCGGTCGGTAACGCGAGCGTCTGGAACGTACACACACCCGAACTGCATTGACACGCAACACGCGTCGAGGACGCGTCTTGAATGACCTAAACGCCTTTCGTTTCCCACTCCTCGCGACGAGCCAAGTTTCGCGAACATTGAGTCGGTTACAACAGCGGCGCCGCAGCGAACATGGCCAGCACCGCGACCAGAGTGCCCACGACGCTAAAGGTCACGAGCGATGGCTTCACCTGATGCGTTCGAGCGATACGCAACCACAGCAGCGACGACAACGCGCCGGTCACCACGCAATTTGGTCCGAGATCGAGACCCAATAAGAGCGCAAAGGGATGTGCGATAGCGTGCGCGGCGAAGAGCGAAGCGGCGGGCAGGTTGTTTATCACGAGCGACGTGACAGTAGACGTAGCAATCGTCGTGACGACATTGGCGTGACCTAAGAGATGGGCCGTAAGGCTAGAAAAGCGAGCAAACCACCCCACCGCCACGGCCACCAGGAACAACAGAGCCAGGGTCTTAGGACTGACAATCGACAGCGCCTGGCGTAGTGACACCCGATTTTTCGCGACACTTTCGTAGAGCAGCGCCGCCACGCCGAGCACGAACAGGANNCGCCACGCCGAGCACAAAGACCCACAGGGCCGGCGCCGACAAGATCAACATGGCAACGACGGCAATGATCGCGGCGAAGACGCCGGGCCCGAGGGTGAACGACACCGGGGGCGTCGCCGTCGAACGCACGTCTCGACGCAATGCTCGCCATCGCCACGCCAGCACGACGAGCATCGTCACGCCGACCGAGGCAATCCAGGGCAGGAACATACGGCTCGCAAAGACTGAGCCGAGCTCGCCTCGACGTGAGAAGACGAGAAGATTGGTCAA
>PLBM01000074.1 GCA_003134515.1 Acidimicrobiaceae bacterium
CATCGAGACGAACACCTTCGGGGCCAACCTGCCCAACCTGGCCGAGTACGGCATCCAGGACCGCATCGGCGAGCTCGCCGAGGCCGGTGCCAGGTTGGCCCGCGAGGTGGCAGACGGCTGGTCCAGCCGCGAGTCCCCTCGCTGGGTGCTCGGCTCGGTCGGGCCGGGGACCAAGCTGCCCTCGCTCGGCCACGTCACCTTCGCCCTCATCCGGGACGCCTACCAGCGCCAGGTCGCCGGGATGGTCGCCGGCGGGATCGACGCGGTCCTGGTCGAGACCGCGCAGGACCTGCTCCAGGCCAAGGCCGCCGTCATCGGCGCCAAGCGGGCGCTGCGCGCCGCCGGCGTCGACCTGCCGGTGTTCGTCCAGGTCACCGTCGAGACCACCGGCACGATGCTGCTCGGCACCGAGATCACCGCCGCGCTCACCGCTTTGGAGCCGCTCGGCATCGACGCCATCGGCCTGAACTGCGCGACCGGGCCCGACGAGATGAGCGAGCACCTGCGCCAGCTGGCCCACCACTCCCGGGTGCCCCTGACCTGCATGCCGAACGCCGGGCTGCCGGTCCTGGGGGCCGACGGGGCGCACTACCCGCTGACGCCGGCCGAGCTGGCCAAGGCGCAGGACGTCTTCACCCGGCAGTACGGCCTGTCGATGGTCGGCGGCTGCTGCGGAACGACGCCGGAGCATTGCAAGGCGCTGGTCGCGGCCGTCCAGGGCCGGCCGGTCGTGGCGCGCAAGGCCCGCCCCGAGCCGGCGGCCGCATCGCTGTACCAGTCCGTGCCGTTCCGACAGGACACCGCCTACCTGTCCATCGGGGAGCGGACCAACGCCAACGGGTCGCGCGCCTTCCGCGACGCGATGCTCGCCGAGCACTGGGACGACTGCATCGAGATCGCCCGCGACCAGATCCGCGACGGCGCGCACCTGCTCGACCTGTGCGTGGACTATGTCGGCCGGGACGGGGTCATCGACATGCGGGCCCTGGCCGGCCGGTTCGCTACCGCGTCGACGCTCCCGCTCGTGCTGGACTCGACCGAGGTACCGGTGGTCGAGGCCGGGCTGGAGATGCTGGGCGGCCGGGCCGTGGTGAACTCGGTGAACTACGAGGACGGCGATGGGCCCGGGTCGCGGATGCGGCGGCTCATGCCGGTGGTCCGCGAGCACGGCGCGGCGGTGATCGCGCTGACCATCGACGAGCAGGGGCAGGCCCGCACCGCCGCGACCAAGGCGGACGTCGCCGAACGGCTGGTCCGGGACCTCACAGACAACTGGGGGATGCGGGCCGAGGACATCATCGTCGACTGCCTCACCTTCACCATCGCCACCGGGCAGGAGGAGAGCCGCCGGGATGCCCTGGAGACCATCGAGGGCATCCGCGAGGTCAAGCGGCGCTTCCCAGACGTGCAGACCACCTTGGGCGTCTCGAACGTCTCGTTCGGGCTGAACCCGGCGGCCCGCATGGTGCTGAACTCGGTGTTCCTGGCCGAGGCCGTCAAGGCCGGGCTGGACTCGGCGATCGTGCACGCCTCGAAGATCCTTCCGACGTCCAGGATCCCGGACGCCCAGCGCGAGGTCGCCCTGGACCTGGTCTACGACCGGCGCGGGCCGGACTACGACCCGCTGACCCGGTTCCTGGACCTCTTCGAAGGCGTGGACATCGCCGTGCTTCGGCAGGGCAAGGCGGCCGAGCTGGCCGCACTGCCGCTGTCCGAGCGACTTGAGCGACGGATCGTGGACGGCGAGCGGACCGGACTGGAGGCCGACCTCGACCAGGCCCTGACCGTGCGGCCGGCGCTGGAGATCGTCAACGACACCCTGCTGTCCGGGATGCGCACCGTCGGCGAGCTGTTCGGCTCCGGGCAGATGCAGCTGCCGTTCGTGCTGCAGTCCGCCGAGGTGATGAAGAGCGCGGTCGCCTACCTCGAGCCGCACATGGAGCACGCCGACGAGAACGGCAAGGGCACCATCGTGCTGGCCACCGTGCGCGGCGATGTGCATGACATCGGCAAGAACCTGGTCGACATCATGCTCGAGGGCGCCGGTTTTCACGTCATCGACCTCGGCGTGCAAGTGGCGCCCGAGAAGTTCGTCGAGGCCATCCAGGAACACAAGCCCGACATTGTTGGTTTCTCGGCCTTTCTCACGACGACAATGCCGATGTTCAAAGCGAACATCAACGTGCTCGAAAAGGCCGGTCTACGAGACCAGGTCATCGTCATGGTCGGGGGCGCCCCGGTCACCCAGGAGTACGCCGACGCCGTCGGGGCCGATGGCTATGCGTCGGACGCCTCCGCCGCCGTGAAGAAGGCCAAAGAGCTCTTGGCGCAAAAGCGCGCCCTCGCGAAGGCCTAGGCCGAGTTCGCTCATGCACACGGTCCTTCGTTCGGCCTCGAGTGAGGTGATCATCGGCGGAGACCAGCCGTTTTGCATCATTGGCGAACGCATCAACCCGACCGGACGCAAGATCTTTCAAGAGCAGCTTCGCGCGGGCGACCTCTCGCGGATCAACATTGACGTGGCCCAACAGTTGGCCGGCGGCGCGATGGTGCTCGACGTGAACATGGGCGTGCCCCTGGCCGACGAGGTCGATCTGATGATTCAAGCCGTCAAGCTGATCCAGAGCATCACCGACGTGCCGCTCTGTCTCGACTCCTCGGTCATCGAAGCGCTCGAGGCGGGTCTAAAGACCTACGAGGGTAAGGCGCTGGTCAACTCTGTGACGGCCGAGGACGATCGGCTCGAGGCGATCCTGCCACTCGTGAAACGCTACGGGGCGGCGATTATTGCCCTGCCGAACGATGAATTCGAGATTCCCTACGAGCCCGAACGGCGTCTCGAACTGGCGCGAAAGATCGTCGACGTCGCCACCAACAACTACGGCATTCCCATCGAAGACGTCGTGATCGACCCGTTGGCCATGCCCATCGGCGCCGACACCACGTTGGTGGTGAAGACTCTCGAAACGATCGCGCTGATCCACGACGAGCTCGGGGTGAACATGACGCTCGGTGCTTCGAACGTCTCTTTTGGCATGCCCGACCGCACGACGCTCGGCGCGGCATTTCTTACGATCGCCATGAGGACCGGTCTCACGAGCGCGATCATGGACGCGCGCACCCCCCAACTGGTTCGAGCCATCAAGGCGGGCGACTTGTTGCTCGACCGCGACGCGTGGGGCGCTTCGTGGATCGCCGCACACCGCGCCCAACAGGCCGCCAGCGATTCATGAGCGAAGTACGGGTACCCGAGGGACCCACAGAAGTCGCGAGCACCGACGGGCGCGGGCGCCTCGATCTGCTCTTTGAACCCTCTGGGCGCAAGGTTCGCGTCCCCCCGGGGGTCTTTCTCTTCGACGCGGCGAGTTGGAACGGCGTCGCCATCGACTCCACCTGTGGCGGGCACGGGACGTGTCGAAAGTGCAAGGTCCAAGTTCTCGAGGGCCTCGCGCCGATCACCAATCTCGATACACGCGCCTTTTCGATCGAGGAGTTGCGAAACGGCTGGCGGCTGGCCTGTCGGATCGAGGTCGCGACTGACCTGCGCGTCGATGTCCCACCCCTCATGACCCGGCCGAAGGCCGCGACGGTGGGCGTCGGGCGAAAGGTCATCCTTCGCCCGGCCGTGCAAAAGCGCTACGTCGAACTAACCGAGCCCTCGCTCTCGGATCAGACGACCGATCTGGACCGGCTCTTCGCGAGCCTCGACGACTTAGAGCTGCGCCCGGAACTTCCGGTACTGCGCTCGCTCGGTCGAGTGCTTCGAAAGAGCGACTACAAAGTAACGGCCGTCGTGATCGACAACGTCTTGATCGCCGTCGAGCCTGGGGACACCACCGAGCGGATGTTCGCGATCGCCTTCGACCTCGGCACGACGACGGTGGTGGCGACATTGCTCAACCTCACGACGGGCGCACCCGTCGCCGTGCAGTCGATGCTCAATAAGCAACAGCCCTTCGGGGCCGACGTAATCACACGCATCAGCGCCATCATGATGGACGCCAACGCGCTCGAACCCTTGACCCGTCTGGCCCACGAGACTTTGGACGAGCTGGCCCAGGCGGTGTGCGAAGAAGGCGGCGTCGATCCTTCCGAGGTCTACGAGATCGCCATGGCCGGTAACGCCACCATGACCCACATCGTGCTCGGCATCGATCCCGAAGCTTTAGGTGTAGCGCCGTTCATCATGTCGACCAAATTGTTTCCCGAAGTCCTCGCCAGCGAGGTCGGCGTGCACGTGCACGAACGGGCCCGCGCGGTGGTCTTTCCAGCGCTCGGTGCCTACGTGGGCGGCGACATTATCGCCGGCATGTTGGCCTCGGGGATGGACCGCGACTCGAGGCTGCGTCTCTTCTTGGACATCGGGACGAACTGTGAACTGGTGCTGGGCAACAGCGACCGTCTGCTTGCCACGGCCGCGCCGGCCGGACCGGCGTTCGAGGGCGCGGCGATTCGTTGTGGCATGCGCGCCGCCCCGGGCGCGATCGAAGTCGTCAAACTCAGCGCCGAGGGCGTCGAACTCCGGGTCATTGGCGACGTCGAACCCGAGGGACTCTGCGGTTCGGGTCTGGTGGACGTGGTCGCTGAACTAATTCAACAAAAGCTCATCGACGCCTCGGGCCGGTTCGTCTCCGATGAAGAGGCCGCCCGCTTGGCCCCCGGCCTCGCCGCGCGACTGACCCAGCTCGCCGACCTGCGGGTGTTCGTGCTGCACTGGCAGGGCAACGTCGGCGACGTCGAGAAATCCATCTTCCTCTCGCAGCGAGACGTGCGTGAGCTGCAGTTCGCCAAAGCGGCGATCGCCACGGGTTGGCACATCTTGCTCGAGGAGGCGGGAGTGAAGGAAGAGGACCTCCAACAAGTGCTCCTGGCCGGTTCGTTCGGGAGTTACCTCTCGCCGGCGAGCGCAGTGCGACTCGGCCTCGTGCCCAAGTTGCCGATTCTGCGTATCGTGAGCGCCGGCAACGTCGCGGGCGAAGGCGCGAAAATGGCGCTGCTCAGCCTGAGAGAACGCACGGGGGCTATGACGTTGCTGGAGGAGGTGGAGTATGTCGAGCTATCTGACCGAAAAGATTTCAATGACCAGTTCGTTGACCAACTCGCGTTCCCGGTCTGACACGGCGCCTCTAAGCCCGACCGCGGTCGTTGCCTGCGGCGCGCTCGGGCCCTCCATTCGCGACATCGTCGCTCGCCGCAAGTGGCCTGTCGAAATCCACTTGCTACCGGCGTTGCTCCACAATCATCCCCGCCAGATTGCGCCGCGCGTCGAACGGCTCGTCCGACAACTTCAGGCACAAAGACGCAACGTCGTTCTCGCCTACGCCGACTGTGGAACCTACGGTGCGCTTGACGAAGTGTGCGAGCGCCTCGAGATCGAACGACTTCGCGGCCAGCATTGTTACGACGTGTTCGCGGGCGCCGAGAGAGTTCAAGACCTTTTCGCCGACGAGCCGGGCACGTACCTCCTGACGGACTTTCTCGTGCAGAGCTTTCGGCGCACCGTCGTACACGAACTCGGACTTGCTCGTCACCCCGAACTCTGGGACGACTACTTCGGCAACTACCGAAGAGTGGTTTGGCTCGCCCAGCGTCCAAGCGCCGAACTCGAGGTCGAGGCCCGAAAGGTCGCCGAGCTGTTCGCCCTGCCACTCGTCGTTATGGAAGTCGGCACCCTCTCGCTCGAGCGCGAACTCGAGGCGCTACTCAGAGCCGCAGCCAACGCCGTGGACATTTCGCTTCTCCAGCGCCAAGCCGGTCAACGTGCGTAGCGCATTGCGTGCGGCCGCGACGTTACTGGTGCATCCCCGGTTCGAGGTCATCCCGAGCCCTTCGATCGAGGAGAAGGTGCTCGAGTGGGTGCCGCGTGACGTGACGATCACCGTGACGGCCTCACCGAGCAAGGGGCTCGAGGCGTCGTTCGAACTCATCGAGAAGCTAAGCGCGCACGGTTACCGGGTCGTGCCCCACGTCGCGGCCCGCCAAATCGTCGACGCCGTTCACTTAGAAGAGATCGCGGCGCGGCTGCTGGCCTGCGGCGTTGAGGACATATTTGTCCCGGCCGGTGACGCCGATCCCCCGGCGGGCATCTACGACAGCTCGTTCTCACTCCTCGTAGAGTTGGATTCGCTCGGACGTCCGTTTACGCACGTTGGCATCACCGGGCACCCCGAAAGCCACCCCAACATCTCAGACGATCTGACGGTCCAGGCCATGTGGGACAAGCGCCACTACGCGACCTACATCGTGAGCAATCTCTGCTTTAACGCCTCGACCGTGCGACGCTGGATCGAGCGCGTGCGCGCGAGGGGGGTCACCCTCCCGCTCTACTTCGGGTTGGCCGGACCCGTCGAGCAGACCAAGTTGTTGGCCATGGCGACCAAGATTGGTGTCGGCGACTCGATGCGGGTCCTCTCGGGCCACACGAACTGGATCTTTCGACTCGGCGCGCCCGGCGGTTACGACCCAACGCGCCTTTTGCAACGAGAGGGCACCGCGCTGGCCGATCCCGCGTCGATCGTCGAGGGCGTACACCTGTTCACGTTCAACCAGGTCCAGCGGGCCGAAGAGTGGCGCCAGTCCCTGCTCCGCCAGTTAACGCCTCATAACGCTAACTAGGTCGACTCCATCGCGCGGCACCAGTCGAGGTCCTCTCATCGAGGTGACGTTGTTAAAGAGGGTTGTCCATCTGACTGCCGTAGCAAATTCCAATAATGGTCAACGGAGCCGCAGATCGATGCGAAACGGGACCTTGTCGATACCATCGTGAGTATGCGACGCCTCGTTGTTGTTGCTTTGGTTGTAATCGTCATCGGGGGCGCCGCGTGGGCGCTCTGGCCGGCGACGAAATGGCCCCACGCGTTCTGTGCCCCGGTCGAGAGAGTGGTGCGCGCCGATGCGAATGCAATCGCCAGGAGTTTTAGCCACCCGGAACCCACGCTTACGGTGGCGCAAGAAGATCAGGTGAACAAACTGATGTATGACGTCACGCTCGCGGTGGGCGCCGCCCCCACCGCCCAACTGCGAGCGGAGCTGAACCGCTACCTCGCCGACCTGGGCGTTGTGCTCTCGACGAACATCGTGACCGACGCGATGAGCCACTTCGACCAGCAAGCACGCACCCAACTCAGAGCTTGTGGGGTCACGCCCATCGGTTCCTGATGCGCCGTTTGGGTGCCACATAATCTCGACGTACTCACGTGGGTCCCCGTGGGTATTTTTTTGACTTTCGGTGCCTTGTTGGCTTTCGGCACTCAGATGGAAGCCCCTTTTGTTAAAAGTCCAGGTCTGTTGATCACTTCACACCTGGTATCAATGCCAACCTTTTCGCTTAATGACCAAAATGGACACGCCATTCGGCGGCGGCGGCGAGAACGCCGAGCGGGGAATGGGTCGTCCAAGGGAGCACTCAAACTCCTTACGCCATCGACCCGCCCCGGGAGGCGTCCCAGAGACCCACCGCTCTGCCACGTGCCAGGGAACAATTACGTCGGCGCGCACCAGTCGACTTCCCGGGGCGGTGAGGCGTCGCAGAAGGGCCACCGAAATGCCAAAGGGTGGATTCGCCACGACTCGAAATGGTCGTCGTGGCAATCGTGCATCGGCCCCGTCAGCTTGCACCACCGTGACGGTGGCCTTGGCAAACTCCCGGCGAAGATTGTTGGCTCGAGTTGGGTGTAACTCAAAGGCAATGACGCGAGCGCCTCGCAGAACGAGTGAGCGCGTCAGTGCACCGGAGCCGGCGCCAACGTCAAGAACGAGGTCGCCAGAACATATGCCGGCGTTCTCAACGAGTCGCTCGGCCCACCGACTATCGAGTCGGTGCCATCCCCATCGTGTCCGTTTCTCGGACACGGCAAACCATCGTGAACATTGTCATACGGCAACTCTACGCGAACTCTCGATCGATGGCATCGACTTCTATCGCCAAATCAAAGGGAACGCGGAGTAGTTGTCCGCTAGCCCCTTTAGCGAAAGTGATCGCGGCCCGCGACTCTGGTCGCCCTAGTCGCGCGTCACCTGCGCGGCGTCGAGACGCGCCAGGAAAGGAGCGGCGCCGAGCTGGGTGAAAATGTCCCTTGCTTCCTTCCCGGCGACGGCCGCCGGGTGATCGGAACCGAGTAGGTGCACGAGTTCGAGCTCGGTGATCGCGACGTCAAGGTTGCAGTTCAACGCTCGCCAGGCGTCGATCGCCACCCCGTACAGCTCGGCTGCATCATCGGCGCGACCCTCGAGTGCGCAGAGGCCCGCTTCGATCTCGGCGCGCAGCGCGGCGATCCAGCGGCCCCGCAAGAGATGCGCCGACGCCAGTGCCTCTCGAAGGGCCGGCGCGTCGCGTAGCGCGATCGACGAACGGGACTGGAGGGCGATTGACACCGAACTGTTGATTCCCATCGGGTCCATCGCTACCGCGCGTTGGGCGGTCTCGTGGGCGTTAACGAAGTCGCCGCTCGCGAAGTCCACCATGGCGTTGGCGTGCATCATCGTCGTCTCGATGGCGACGAACTCGTTCTTTGACCTAAACGCGTGCTCTTCCATAACGGCTCGGGCGGCAGAAGTGTCGCCACTCAACGCGAGGAGCATCGCCGAGAGGGCCGCGATCCACGAAAAGGACTCCTTTCGGACCGCTCGAGTGGACAGTTCGGTGATCATGGCGCGCGACTCCTCCCACAGACCAAGGGAGATCGCTGTCTCGGCGGCGTTTAGGAGGTTGGTCTCCTCGCCCCCGCGCAGGCCCGCGCGACGGGAGATCTCCGCTGACTGCAGTCCAACGGTGAAGGTTTCGTGGGGATCGTCGGGCAGGGCGTAGAGACTCAGTGCCAACGAGGCTCGGGCCTGATTGCGCAGCGAGCCGACTTCGATCGCGAGCGCGACCATTCCGCGCGCGAGCATGACGGCTTCGCGGTGACGGCCGAGATTGAACAGGGCGAAGGAACGCTCGCCCAGGGCTTGGGCGAAGAGCGTGGTGTCGTCGAGTCGTTCGGCGAGGGCCAGGGCCAATTCCGACCACTCGAGGGAACGCACCACGTCCAGGCCGCGGCCGTTGGCGTTCGCCACCGCAAGCGCCAGTTGTGCGCGCACCTGAAGGTCGCCATTTTCACCCACCTCAACGAAAGCCGCCTCGGCCAACGACGCCGCTTCTTGGATGCGGTCGGCGACGGCCAGTGACCCGGCGAGCTTCGCCGTGGCGAGACCCTCCGCCACCCGGTTTCCGGCTCCGTGATGCTCTCTGACCGCCTCTTCGAGCAGCGCGACCGATTTCTCGGAGTTACCGCACATCAAGGACGCTTCAGCGGCGGCGGAAAGGAGTGAACCGCGCGATGTTCCCGACTCGGCGATTTCCAGCGCCTGCTCGAAGAGGTCGAGCGCCTGTTCCGGCGAGCCGAGGGAGATGGCCCGTTCCCCGGCGCGCGTCAGCCACTCGCGGGCCTGTTCAGCGATCTCGTCGCTTTCGGGTCCATCGGGGGCGACCCGGTGCGCGGAGGCGTAGTGCGCCGCGACGACCGGAGTGAGTTCCTCGTCGTCGAAGGAGGCGTAGTAACGAGCCGCGGCGAGGTGTTTGGCGGTTCGATCGCGCCGCGAGAGCATCGAGGCCGCAACCTCGCCGATCACGCCCTGGACGAAGCCGTACTGCCCTCGCTCGGGCGATCGGGGATCGGTATCAAAACGGAGGAACTCCTTGCGCACGAGATCGCGCAATTGGACGTCGAGCGACAACCTTTCGCCGCCATGGATCGCGATGAGCGACTCGGGCAGGAACGTGTTGCCTAATACGGCGGCGTCCTGGAGCAGGGCGCGCTGCTCGCCGGGCAAGGCGTCGAGCCTCGACGCCACTAATGCGTGCAAGGTCTCGGGGATGTCGAGCGTGGCGAGTTCTCCTTCGACGCGGTAGGTGCCTCCGTCTTCGACCAAGACGCCCCGGTCCACGAGCATTCGCACCGTCTCGACGGCGTAGAGCGGTACGCCCTCGGCGCGCGCCAGCACGCTCGAGGTCACCGCGTCGGTGAGACCGTGGACGAAACCGCCGAGCAGCGCTCGCATGGCATCGTCGTTGAGGGGGTCGAGATGCAGCGACGTGAAGCTACGCTGTCCAGCGCCCCAGTCGGGCCGCAGGTCGCGTAGCTCGGGCCTCGACAGCGTCACCACCATGATCGGGTAGTTGCGCGACCACTCGAGTATCGATTCCACGAAGTCGATGAGTCCCGGGTCGGCCCACTGCAGGTCCTCGAAGACCATCACCGTCAGACCGAAGGCGCTGACGCGCTCGAAGAAGGTGCGCCAGGCACTGAACAGCTCCTCGCGGTCGCTCGTGGGCGCCTCCACCAGGCCCAACAGGTGCGCCAGGCGAGGTTCGATCCAGCGACGCTCTTCCTCCTCGGGGACGAATTCGGCCACCGTCGCGGTCAACTTCGAGCGAGAGGAGTCGGCGTCCTCCGTCTCGGTGATGCCCGCGCGCATGCGAATCATCTCGCCGAGGGCGCCGAACGTGATGCCCTCGCCGTAGGAAGCGGAACGACCTTGGTGCCAGTACACGTCCTCAACGAGACCGTCGACGTACTTGAGGAACTCCCAAGCGAGGCGACTCTTGCCGATACCGGGTACGCCGGTCACCGAGACCAGACGCGCTCGCTGCTCCCTCGCCGTGGCGTGAAGGAGATCCTTGACGAGACGGAGCTCGTCATCTCGCCCAACGAAGGGCGGCTCGAGTCGTTCGGCGCGCCCGAGGCCCTTTCGCTTGCCGACCACGCGTAGTGCGCGCCAGGCATTTACCGTCTCCGTCTTGCCCTTGAGGGTCAAGGGACCGACCTCTTCGAAGGCGATCGCTCCCGACGAGGCTCGCCACGTCGCCTCGTCCACGAACACCGTGCCCGGTTCGGCCATGCCCTGAACCCGGGAAGCCGAGTTGACGGTGTCACCGAGGACCATTCCCTCGGCGACCTTGCCGATCGTTATCGCCACTTCGCCCGTGACGATTCCCCCGCGCGCGGCGAGGTCCTCGACTCTCGCTTCGCGCCCGAGCTCGCTCACCGCGGCCACTAGTTCTAGACCCGCGCGGACGGCTCGTTCCGCGTCGTCCTCGTTGGCGACCGGAGCGCCCCAGACGGCCATGACCGCGTCGCCGATGAACTTTTCGACCGTGCCGCCGTAGTTGACAATGATCGTCTTGGCGCGATCGAAGTAACGGCTGAGCAGTTCACGGACCTCCTCGGGGTCACGTTTCTCGGCGAGCGGGGTGAAGCCGACGAGATCGACAAACAGCACCGAACAGAGTCGACGTTCGGCCGTAGGTGCTTCGTCGATCGTTTCGAGCTCGACGATCTTCGAGGTCAATGAAGGGGCGTTCGCCACCGGGGCACCGCAGTCGCCGCAGAACCGCTTGCCGTCAAGGAGTGGCGCGCCGCAGTCAGCGCACGTCGCGACGAGAGCAGCGCCGCAGCTCGCGCAGAACCGCTTACCTTCGGGTGCTTCTTCTTCACACGAGGGACAACGCATCTGCGCCTCTCCTGATCGAACTTGAAAATCCTTCGTAACCGACGCGAGGCCTGGACGGACTGACGTCCATCCATCAACGACGATGGGCCGCGCGCTGTGAAATCATACAATCCGAGGGGAACGAGTGGCGACGAACGATGTTCGCGTTGAAAGTTGGCGCCGACAGCGCAAGGGGGGCACCGTCTCGACTTGATCGACCTGCCAGCCGTATTCCTCGATTGATCCAGTGCCGATCACATCGATCGGGTCTTTGCCGCGTCGTCGACGTTGATGGATACCCCGCACAGAGGTACTTCCCCGAGCATCAACTAGGAAAGTGGAGTGACACTCACACGGGTGAGATCATCACCCGTCACCACGACGCCATCGAAATCAGCTGCTAAGGCCCGCCACCCGTCATACTCCCCTAGTGCCGGCGTGGGAATGAAGTGGGTGAGGACGAGAGTGCGAACCCCGCCACGCTGTGCCGTCTGGGCTGCCTGGCGCACTGTGGAGTGATAACCAAGGATGTCGAGGAATCGCTGTCGCGGGACCAGGCGAACCAGGTCTTCGCGCACCACGGTCTGCACGTAGGCGTCGGCCCCGCGCACCAGCTCGTCAAGCCCGGTGCACGGCACCCCGTCCCCCGCAACCACGGCACTCACGCCTTCAGCGCTGAAGCGATAACCCAAGGTCGGCTCGACCGGGCGGTGATCCGTTGCACCTGTCAGTACCGAGACGTCACCCACGAGAAACTGCTCACCGGGCGTGAGTTCATGGACAATGACTCGGGGAGGCTCTACGAGATCCGCGTGATGTTTCATTCGATAGCCGATGTCACTGGCCAGCATGCTCAAGAGGCCGTCCACAGCTTGAGCGGTGCCCACCGGTCCGTAAACGTGAAGATCTGTCGGCTCTGGCGTCATGACCCAGTGGGTCGTCACGACGTCGTTGAGGTCGCAAATATGGTCCGAGTGCAGGTGAGTCAGCACCACTGCCGAGAGGAACGGCGGGATGATGTCGCACGCCGCGAGACGCATCACCACCGCCCTGCCAGCGTCGACCAGGATGGTGGTCGACGCGGTGGTGATGACTGTGCTCGGACCAGCGCGATGGGGATCCGGCAACGGCCCGCCGGTGCCGGTCAAGATGATATTCACCGCGCCACCTAGTACGCCCCGGTGTAGGTGTTCTCAAATTCGTGCTGAAGCACCGTCGCGAGACGCACGCCGTAGATCTGTCGTCGCTGGTGGTCAATCAGTCTGGTTGCCTTCATCTTTCCCCTCGTTGTCCGCTACATCTTTACCACTGAGATGAGTCGGTACTCTCTCGTCACAATTTAGTGAAACGTTGACGTAAAGGTGAGAGTGACTCGGAGTGACATCGCAGGCAATGCGCCCGTGACGGAAAACGGAATAGTTAAGTCGGGTCTCCGACGCCATCAATCTCTGAGTGCTTGAGACCCGTTGGTATTTTGCGTTTTCAGTCGGCAAGCTTCATCAATGCATTTTGCGAGTGCTGTCATACACACATGATGTAAGTGCCCCTTTAGGGGAGGGCCTGACTCAATGTGGTACGGGCTTCGTGCCTTGCCCCTGATCTGTCGGTGCAAGTTGCCACCGACATTCTGGACGCGTCCGACTTCTTCCGAGCGGATGTGGCCACCGAACTCGAACAATAGGAGGCGCCGATATGCATCGACCGTGCTGGTCACCTGACGCCAATCGAGTTAACTGGCTCAGATGGAGGTAATCGCGGCCCGGCTCCCCAAGAACGCCAGCGCGATCGTCGACTTTGTCGTGGATCGCACGCCAAAGCAGGACCGAGCAATTCTTCGCTCGGAACTGAACCAGGAGACTGCAAGAAGCCTCAGGGCCTACTTCGTCCACCAGCATGCCGGCACGCTGGCTGGCGTAAGTTTCGCGCGGACGGCATCGAATCTGCCAGAAGGCGCGGCCTTCGTCATGGTGAGCACTCGCGCCGACCTCGGCGGGCGGGGGCTCGGCTCAGGATTGATCGCCAAGATACTTGCGGACTTAGAGAGCCACGTCAATCGACTGGTGACGTGCGTTTTGGCAGACGACCAGGAGTCCCTGGGCGTGGCTCGGCATTGGGGATTCCAGGACGTGCAGCTGAGTGTCACCACATCCGTTGTCCTAACTGGTACTGCGGCGCCCGACCCGACCAAGGGCGTCACCTTCGAGGCGTGCGACGATCTGGCATTCGACGATGACGAGGCCGTTGATGCGATGCTGCTGGCGACCCAAACAAATCCTGAGTTCGATCTCGGGCTAATTCTCAGATTGGTTAGTCTCCGCAAGACTCCGGCGCCCGGGCAGCGGCCGGTTGCCGTGCTGACCCGCGTTGAAAGACGCCCCGCTGCCATTTCATTCGCTATAGCCGATGGCGACCAAATGCACGTTGTGTACACCGGCGTCGACCCTGGGCTGCGAGGGCGAGGGCTCGGCCTTCTCACCAAGCAAGTCCTGCACTCGCGCGCCCGCGAGCTGGGCATTCGGATAGCGCTCACCGACAACGACGAGAGCAACACGGGAATCCGTCGAGTCAACGACCAGCTCGGGTACACCCGCCACAGTTCGTGGTATTGGATGATGCGACCGCGGCCCTAACCGTGGATGCACGAGTATCATCTACCGCCAGGTCAGGGTTGTTATGCCCATGGCTTGATCCGCCAATCGGAGATTGTGCAATTCGGCTCTCCGACGCGAACCCACACGCTGCTGGGTGACGAATCGAGAATTCCAGGGTCCATCCCACGGACCAACCCGTCACCAGTCGTTTTCCAAAGATCAGTACGACTCTCTCGCTGTCGGGACATCACTTATTGACTGATTACGACCGTCGTAACTAGCGGCTACGCAGTTACTTCAAAGGAGAATGGCAATTCCAAACGTGGGACACTCTTGTGATTCGGTGCCTCAGCGACGTCACCGTGCAGTGGGCTGGTGGCGTGGGGATGGTGCTGCTCGCTGGCGTGTTCGTCCTTCCGGCGGTGATCGGCCCTTTACGTCACCGCATCTGTGCACGCCATTGTCGGTCGGTTCCAACTCGGGCCTTCAATTTCGACTTGGGGCTTTCTCGTCGAAGACGTACTGGGCGAACATCGTGGTGGCGTCGTCGATGAGTCGGACGTAGCGTTCGCCGCCGGGATCATTGGCGAGCTGCTGACTGGCCAGGCCCGCAACGAGCGCGGTCCAAAGATCGAAGTCAGCGTCATCGCTGAGGCCGGCAGCTGTAAGGACCGAGCGACCCTTGGCAAAAACCTCGACGGCAACGGCGTAGGACTCGGTCGTCGGTTCGAAGTCAGGGATCGTGCGCATGAACAGCAGCTCGTAGCGAGCCTGGTCCTCGGCGGCAAAAGTCATGAAGAGTCTCGCGATTGTGCGCAGCGCTTCGCGGGGTTCGCCACCGATTTCGATCCCCTCTAAGCGGACCAACAACTCGCGGTTGGCATCGGCAAACAAGTGGTCGTAGACGGCGTGCTTTGAGGCGAAGTACGTGTAGAGCGATTGGGGCTCCATGTCCACGTCATGCGCGAGCGCCCTCAGCGACAGCCCGTTCAGGCCGTTAGAGCGCACCATTCGCCACGCCGCGTCAAGTATCTCCTGCTTGGTCGCCTCGTGGCGATCGCGGCGA
>PLBM01000057.1 GCA_003134515.1 Acidimicrobiaceae bacterium
GACGTCGAGGCGATCAACGCCGTCTCGGGCGAGCGCTGCAGCCCGCATCCTCACGTCTTTTCGGATCGCCTGATCCGGCCTGGCGACCAGGCCTACTTCGACATCATCCAGTCGTTCGTCGGCTACCGGACCTGCTACTACCGGACCTTCGCCGTGGGCAAGGCGACCGACTCCCAGCGCGACGCCTACAAGCGCGCCCGGGGCTGGATCGACGCGGCGATCGAGCTGATGCGGCCGGGCGTCACGACCGACAAGGTCGCGGCGGTCTGGCCCAAGGCGACCGACTTCGGCTTCGACAGCGAGATGGAGTGCTTCGGGCTCCAGTTCGGCCACGGCGTCGGCCTCGGCCTCCATGAACGGCCGATCATCAGCCGTCTCAACTCGCTCGATCACCCGGTCGAGCTGCTGGAGGGGATGGTGATCGCCCTCGAGACGTACTGCCCGGCGTCGGACGGCGTGTCGGCGGCGCGCATCGAAGAAGAGATCGTCGTCACCGAGAACGAGCCGTCGATTCTTACGCACTTCCCGGCGCAAGAACTCATGGTCGCGAACAAGTACTAGGAGAGAGTAATGACCAGCACAAATATGGCGACGGTGTCGAGCGATATTGCTTTTCGCCTGGAGATGTACCGTAGCCAGTTCGCGTTGCGTCAGTTTGAGAAACGCGCCTACGACCTGTTCTTAGAGAATTACGTAAAGGGGACGAGTCATCTCTCCATTGGTCAAGAGGCCATCGCGTCGGGCGTCGCGGCCGCCATGCGTCCCACCGACTGGACGTTCGCGACGTACCGCGGCCACGCGCACACGCTGGCTCGTGGCGTACCGATGACGCCGGTGTTCGCAGAACTGATGGGTCGCACGAATGGCCTCATGGCGGGCAAGGGCGGATCGATGCACCTGACCAGTGTGGAGCACGGCGTCATGGGCTCGTACGCGATCATCGGTGCGCACTTGCCGATCGCCTGCGGAGCGGCCTGGAGCGCCCAGTATCGCGGCACCGATCAGGTCGCGGTCGCCTTTTTCGGCGACGGCTCGACGAACATCGGTGCGTTCCACGAGGCCTTGAACTTGGCGGCGGTGTGGAAGTTACCGGTGATCTTCTTTTGTGAGAACAACTTATGGATGGAGTACACCCGAACCTCAGAAGTGACGGCCGTCGCCAATCCGGCGGCCGACCGGGCCTCGGCGTACGGTCTGGCGAGCATAATCATCGACGGCAACGACGCCGACGAGGTCTACGAGGTCACCGCCGCGGCGATCGAGCGCGCTCGAGCAGGCGACGGACCGAGCATGATCGAGGCGAAGACGTACCGTCACGGCGGGCACTCGCGCGCCGACCCGGGCAAGTATCGCCCCGACGAGGAGCTGGCCGAGTGGCTCGCTAAGGACCCCATTGCCCGTTACCGCACGCGCTTGCTCGAAGCGGGCGTGAGCGAAGACGAGTTGCGCGCCATCGAAGCCGGCGTTGACGCCGAAGTCGACCGGGCCACTGAAGAGGCCAAATTGGGTGGGGTGCCCGGTGAGGATCTGCTGTTAAAGGACGTATGGGCTGACGGAGGTGGCGCATGGCGCAACTGACATTTCGTGAAGCAATCGCGCGCGGCATCGCTCAAGAGATGCGTCGCGACGAATCCGTCGTGCTCTTAGGCGAAGACGTCGGCGCCGCCGGTGGCGTCTTTAAGGGCACGGTCGGGTTGCTCGAGGAGTTCGGCGGCGTACGCGTGCGCGATACTCCCATCAGCGAGCAGGCCATACTGGGCGCGGCCATGGGCGCGTCGATGACCGGCCTTCGTCCTATCGCCGAGATCATGTTCTCGGATTTTTTCGCAGTCTGTTGGGACATCGTTGCCAACGAGATCGCGAAGAGTCGCTACATGACCAACGGTCAGATGTCGTTTCCCCTCGTGATTCGCTCCGGCAATGGCGGCGGCCTGCGCTTTGGCGCCCAGCACTCTCAGAGCGTCGAGAACTGGGCGATGATGATCCCGGGGCTCAAGGTCGTCGTTCCATCTAACGCGCGCGACGTTATTGGCCTGATGGCCGCCGCCGTGCGCGACCCCGATCCCGTGATCTTCCTCGAGGCGAAAGCGCTCTACGCGTCGAGAATGGACGTGCCTGACGGAGAGATCGTGGACACGCTGGGTTCGGCGAAAGTTCTGCGTCAAGGCTCAAGCGCGACGGTCGTCGCGTTGGGCGCCATGGTTCCTCGTGCCCTCGAAGCCGCTGAGGAACTTTCGGCTGACGGGATCGACTGCACCGTCGTCGACGTTCGCTCCCTCGTGCCGTTGGACACGATGACGCTGCTACGAGAGGTGTCGGCTACCGGACGGCTCTTCACCGTCGAAGAGAATCCGCGACTCTGCGGGTGGGGCGCCGAGCTCGCATCGATCGTGGCGGACGAGATCTTTTACGACCTCGACGGGCCGATCGTGCGCATCACGACTCCGCACATTCCGTTGCCCGCCGCGGATTCACTCGAAGATTTGGCCATTCCCTCCGTCGAACGCATCGTCACCACAATTCACAAGGCGATGAATTCGTAAACTGCGCCCTGGTTTCCGAATGGTCGTCAACGTGGGCGTCAGGCCCGCTGAGCCCTCAGGTCGCGGTTTGCTGCCTTGACGCGAGAGTGGCCGAAGTGCGTCGCGGCGACGCTCACGAAACGAGTTCGCCAATCAGCCCGCTTGGAACGGTGTGGAGAGTGTGCAGAATCGCGAGTGCCAGCGCTCGAGCGCTCTGGGGACTTAGTTCGAGCGCCACGCGAGCCGACGGACCCTTTTCGGGGTTCATCACGTCAATCATGAGGGCGTGCCCCGCGGGGTAGTGCACGGGGTGATCAAAGTAGACGCTGGCCCGAGTCATGCTCATCCATCCGTTCGGCGTCTTGGCGCTCGCTTCGACGATTAATCGTTCAGTCTGGTACGTGCACATGGAGCCCCCTTAGGCGAGCGTGCGGGCGAGAAAGTTGAAGATGTCCGTCCAACCCTCGACGGCCGACTCAGGACGGTAGCTCGGTCGATCCACGCTGAAAAAGGCGTGTCCGGCGCCCTCGAACGTGCGAAAGGTGAACTCCTTACCCGCGGCGGTCAAGGCCTCGGCGAGCTGATCATTCTGTTCTACTGAGGGGAACTGGTCGTCGGCGCCAAAGAGTCCGAGCAAGGGTGCCGAGAGGTGCTCGACCTCGCTGACGATTGCCTTCACTTTGAGAGGAAACTCCGCTGGCGGATCGACCACGACGAACGCCCCGTAACAGTCGATCACCCCGTCGAGGGCGAGGCGACATCCGACGAGAAATGACTGGCGCCCGCCCGAGCAGTAGCCGATGGAGGCCACTCTGCCGTTGGACGTGGCCAGGGACTTGAGGTGTGTCACGGCGCCCGCGACGTCGCCAACCAGTTGCTCGTCGGGCACGCCGCCGAGGCTTCTCGCCGTGGCGGCCGCGTCGTCGGAGCTGGCGCCGGGCGCCACGCGATGGTAGAGGTTCGGCATCAACGCGGCGTACCCGTTCGCGGCGAACGTTCGCGCGATCTCCTTGGTCCCTTCGTCGTACCCGGGCATGTGGTGAATCACGACGATGGATCCACCACGCTCCACGTCGGTCGGCACCGCGAGGTACGCCTCGATCTCGTCGCCGTGGTGGCCTTTGATGGTGATCGTGTCGGCACGCAGATTGTGTGTCATGTTCGTCCTTTCGTTGATTCGTTTTCCCGACTTTACGAGTCGGAGCGGCAAAGGGAATCGCCACGGCGCTGGCGACTCGAAATAATAACCACTGGCGACGTTAGTACCGGCAATCGGGCGCGTGGCGAGACGAAAGAGCGAACCGGCGCGTCATTCGCTCTCGACCATGGAATGACGCTCCGCGGTGCCCGTGAAGTAGGCGATTCCCCCCGAAACGAGCAACAGCAGTCCCGAGGTCGTCAACGCCAGATTGAGTCCGTGGGTGAACGCGCCGTACGCGGCGTGCACCACTCGCTTGATGATGGCCTTAACCGTCGCGCTACTTTGGCCGCTCTGCTTCTGTGCTTGGGAGTTGACCTGGCCGGTGATTACGGCCGTGATGATCTCCTGGCGATATGCGGCCGGAATGCCGAGCTGAATGAGCCGTTGGGTCAGGTTCACCGTTAATTGACCGTTGACGATCGAGCCGAGGATCGCCACGCCCGTCACCGCGCCCAGTTCTCGGCTGGTGTTGATGGTCGAGGCGGCCATGCCTGAGTTCGCCGCCGGAATGCTGATGAGCGCCGTCGCGTTGATCGGCACGACGATGATCCCAAAGCCAATGCCCGCCAGGCCCATGGTCCAGCCGAGCGTGCTGATCCCCGCCGTTGGATTGATCGCGACGTCGGTGAGCAGTACGCCCACGCCCGCGAGCAAACAGCCCACCGTCATAGGCGTGCGCGACCCTACTCGGCCCACCCACCTTCCGGCGAAGAGTGAGGCGAGGACCATGCCCGCGAGCAGCGGCAGGAAGTCGAGCGCGAGGGTATAGGGGCTGACCGCGGCCACGACCTCGAGGTAGAGCGCGACGAAGAAGAAGATGGAGAATATCGCGAAGTAGCTCGTAAAGGCGATGACCGTCGAACCGGCGAAGGCTCGGTTGCGGATCCACTTCAGATTCAACATCGGGTACTTGGTATGAGCTTCGACGATGAAGTACACGACGAAGGACAGGGCGGCAATCGCGTACAACGTGAGCACCGAACTCGAGCGGTAGCCCCAGGTTTCGCCCGAGATCGTGGCGAAGGTGGCGAAGCCGAGAGCCACCGTCGCGAGCACGAAGCCGTAGCCGTCGATGCGCCGGCGTATCTCGTTGACGCTTTCGCTCAGCGCGATCGCGGCCACGACCAAGACCAGCGCGCCAAAGATGAAGTTGAACCAAAAGACGGCGCGCCACGACCAGAGTCCGACGAGGACGCCACCAATGACCGGTCCGAGGGCCAGCGCGAGACCCGACACCGCAGCCCACGCTCCGAGCGCCCGGGCCCGAGCTTTCTTGTCGGGATAGATGTGGCGGATCATCGACAACGTGCTCGGTTCGGACCCGGCGGCGCCGACGCCCATGATCACGCGCCCGATGATCAACTCACTGGGCGACGCGGCGAAGGCGCAGACGAGCGACCCGGCGCAAAAGATAACGACGCCGATCAACATCACCTTCTTGCGCCCGAAGTTGTCGCCGAGTGACCCGCAGATAAGCATGAGGCTGGCGAAAGCTAAGGCGTAGCCACCGACGACCCATTGCAGTTGTGAGACGCCGGCGTGCAGTTTGGCCTGCACGCTGGTGAGTACGGCACTGGCGATCGTGTTATCGAGGAAGGTTAGAAAGAGAATCGCCAGCAGCGAGGCGAAACTGAAGTGGGTCTTCAGTCGATGCACAATGGCACCTCGCCGCTCGAGCAGCGATCGATTCATTGGTGACGGAGAGTCTGGGCGCTCGCTCATGTGCTCTTGACTTAGGACGAGGACGCAGTCGTCATGAACCGACTTCGCAACTCATACGTGAGTTAAAAAGGTCGAACTTGCCAAGCGCCGCGACGGTGCTGTTCTTCCTCGAGAACCGAGTTTGCAAAAGTGACGTCACCGGGGCGAGCGAAGTCCGCGGCTTACTTCACGGCTCTAAAGGTGATGTGGCCCACCGCGGAGTCGAGCCCGGCGGCGTTGCCGGCGCTGATGGCGCAAGTCTTCAGATTCGAGGTTCTCGTGCCGCACTTGCCGTTTCCGATCTTTCCGGTAATGACCTTGAAAGTGGTTCTGGGCAGGAGACCCCCGGGAGTGATGGTGGCCGCGATCGCGCCCGCAATGTTGCACCCGGCCGCGCCCTTTGTGGTGGCGAGGCACTCGACGACGTACACCGAATCGCCGGGCTTGAAGCCACTGCCGGTCACTTTGACCAACTCGCCGTTATGAATATTGGTCGAAGGCGTTACCACCAACTTCGGTACAGTGGTGCCCGATGCGCTCGCGAGACTGACAAGACCGCTCGAGAGCCCCGTGATGGCTACGACCGCGACACTCACTGCGACGCGAAGTCCCTTGGCTGAAATCATTGTTCTCCCTTGTTGTCCTGGATTCTCGAAGGTCCGGAAATCGCGCCGCTCAACTCTTTGAACTAGCGGCTCGAAAATCCCCCAATTTGTCGTTGCTGTCATAGTAGTCAGACCTACTGTGACGAAATCGCCTAGAAAATCACAGTTTTGGTACATTTTTGAACTCCATTTTGCGCATTTCGACGAAGTCGAGCGCGGATTCCCCTCTCACTTCGAGCACGGACCTCGTTCCGCGAGACGATCTCAGCGTCCGCGAGCTCACTGCCGCGAGACTCCGCCTTCGGTGCCATAGACGAGGTCCGCACCAGACACTGCGCTCAGGTGCGAGCGGTCGTGGTCAATAATGACCATCGCTTGATGTAGTGCACTACTGCACTCGAATCGCACTGACACGCCATCGCTAGTAGAGAAACGTTCAACTTCGTTACCCGAAACTATTAACGCGCATCATGACAATAACGACGCAAATTGCAAGCCTCTTCATAGAACACTGACACTTCGATACGACGAAGTGGCCCCCAGCGATGAGGACGTTTTGTGAAGCGGCTTTTAATTTTTGGATGCGTCTCGAGCCTCGCCATAGTCGGTTCCTTTTTACTCTCCGTGACCCCTTCGAGCGGCTCGTCGCTGAAGATTGTGTCGGCGTCGGCGTCGACGTCGCGTAGCCACTCGATGGCAACGATTCCCCGCGGTACGAGCGTAAACGTCTGTTCGAATGTCGTTCCCGCGGGCTACGCGCACTGCAGCGCGCTTCTTCGCACGGACGCCGCGGCCCTGAGCGAACGTCCCGGCCGAGGGGCCGCGACACCTTCGGCCTCGCTGGGTGACGGCGGTGCGTACTCACCGGCGTACTTGCAGTCCGCCTATAACGTGGCGTCGCTCGGGGCCGCCGGCAGCGATGGTGTGGGCCAAACGGTAGCGATCGTCGACGCCTCGAGCAATCCCAAATTGGTGAGCGACCTGGTGTACTACCGTCACTACTTCAATCTGCCGGCGTGTCCGAGCGGCACCGTCTCGTCCTCGGCGAGTGGCTGTGCGCTCGAAATTGTCAACCAGAGTGGCGCGGCCTCACCACTTCCCTCGACCAACCTGAGCTGGGGCCTCGAAGAGGCGATCGATGCTGAGATGATCAGCGCGCTGTGTCCCAACTGCCAGATCCTCATCGTCGAAGCGACGACCGCGTCATTGAGTGACCTCGGCGCCTCAGTGGACACCGCGGTGCGCCTGGGTGCCAATGTCGTGTCGAACAGTTACGGGTCGCCAGAGTTCGCCACGGAAACCGCCCTCTCGAGCTCGGACTACCAACACCCCGGTGTTCCGATCGTCGCGGCTGCGGGCGACAACGGCTACGGCGTGCAGTTTCCGGCGGCTTCGCCCAACGTGGTAGCCGTGGGGGGCACCACGTTGATTCAAAACTTCGCCACGGGAACGCGCGACGGCTTTGAGAACGTGTGGAACGATTCGGGATCGGGCTGCAGTCTCTATGAACCCAAACCCTCGTGGCAACACGACCCGGGCTGCAGTCGCCGCACCGTGGCCGACGTTGCGGCCTTGGCGAATCCCAACACCGGCGCGTGGGTCTACGACACCTTTGGGGCGTCGGGGCTCTACGTCGCTGGTGGCACGAGTGTCGCCACGGCGTTGGTCAGCGCCCTTTACGGCGTAGCGAACACCGGCTCGTCCGACATGTTCGCCCCGGGCGCGGTCCTCTACAAGGCCGGATCCGGCGCCCTCTACAAGGTGAGTGCCGGATCCAACAGTTCCTGCGGTAACTATCTCTGCAGTGCGGCCGAGAGTTCGAATGGCTACAACGGGCCCACCGGTCTGGGCACGCCCGGGGGTGTTCCCAATAGTCTCGCGGCCTTAGATCTCTCGAGTGCGTCAAACGCGCCGGTTTCATCTAGTGAACTCCCGCTCATCGCCTCGACCAGTGCGACGACGCCGGGCGCGCCGACGAACGTCGACGCGGTGCCCGGCAATAGAGAGGCGATCGTCGGTTGGACGCCGCCGCTGAGTAGCGGCGGTTCTACCATCGCGCGATACGTCATCACCGACAACAAGGGTCAGTCGTGCACCTACACCGTCGCGGCTCCCGAAACCGACACATGCGTCGTCAAGCATCTCACCAACGGCACGACGTATCACTTCAGTGTGAAAGCGAGTAACGCCACACTCAGCGGCACTTCGTCGATGACGTCCAACGCCGTCACGCCCGCCAAGACCGTCGCCATCACCCAAGTGGCGGCGGGCTACGACTACGGCTGCGCCCTGTTCTCGAGCGGCTCGGTGGAGTGTTGGGGCGCGAATACCTACGGCCAACTCGGGGATTCGTCGACGTCGACGCCCACCGCTCCCGTCAGTGTGGTTGGTCTCACCAAGGCCACCCAGATCGGCGTCAACGAGAACTTCTCGTGCGCGCTGCTCGCTGGCGGTTCGGTGAAGTGTTGGGGTCAAAATGTCTCGGGACAGCTCGGGAACGGCACGGTGGTGTCGAGCAGTCTTCCAGTGAGCGTGAAGGGCATCGGCGACGCGATTCAGATCTCCGTGGGTCCGCATTCAGCGTGTGCCGTGCTCGCCTCCGGCAACGTCAAGTGCTGGGGCGACAACGTCTACGGCCAGCTCGGCAACGACTCCACGACCGCGTCCCACGTTCCCGCCGCCGTGGCGGGCGTCGACCATGCCGTGCAGGTGCGTTCGAGTTTCAATCACGCGTGCGCGCTGCTCGCTGGAGGAACGGTGGCGTGCTGGGGCGCGAATACGTACGGCCAACTTGGCAACGGCTCCACGAGCGCGTCACTCGTACCGGTGAAGGTGGCGAATCTCAGCTCGGTCAGCGGCCTCGGCGTTGGCTATAACAACACGTGCGCGCTACTCACCAGCGGATCGGTCGTGTGTTGGGGGTACGGCGGCGACGGCGAACTCGGCGACGGCAGCCAGGCGAACTCGCTCACGCCAGTCGCGGTGACGGGACTGGCCAACGTGAGCCAACTCACGACGAGCGCGTACAGCAGTTGCGCGCTTCTCGCCAGTGGCGTCGTCGAGTGTTGGGGCTATCTGAGCGCTGGCGAACTCGCACTTGGCGCGACCACTAACACCGACGCACCCGCGGTCGTGAACAAGCTCGCCGGCGTCACCCAGATCAATCGCAGTTACGACTACCACTACACCTGTGCCGTAGTGAAGGGCCAGACGGTCGTCTGTTGGTCCGAGTTCGGGACGTCGCCCACGCTCGTAAAGACGCCCCTGCAGACGAGACCTGCGTCGGAGAAGGCGTCGCACGCTCACTCGACGAAGAGGATTTGATTACTCGAAGTCGACGATGTTGATTAACTTCTCTCGCGCGGCGATGGCCACTGCTTCGAGCTTGGAGTGCACGCCGAGTTTGCTCAAGATGTTGGCGACGTGGTTTCGCACCGTGTTCACCGAAATGAAGAGTTCCTCCGCGATCGTCTCGGTCGAGTGGCCGCGTCCCAGTAACTGCAGCACTCCTAACTCTCGCGCGGTGAGTAAATGGGTTTTTTGTTCGGGAGCTTTGCGCAGTTGGCCCAGGAGATTCGAGAACTCATCAGAACGAATGACGAGTTCGCCCCGGGCCGCCGAGCGTACGGCGCTCAAGACGTCGTCAATGGGGCGGTCTTTGCTGAGTAGGCCGACGCAACCGGCTTCAATGGAGCGAGCCAAGAGGTCCGGAGAGCCGCTGCCCGTGAGCATGATGATATGGGTGTCGGGGTATTTGTTCAGAATCTTCTCAACGGCTTCGATACCGTCACCGTCGGGGAGTCGGTAATCCATGAGCACGACGTTCGGCTGTTCTTGGAAGACCAGCACCAGCGCGTCAGCGATATTGCCGGCCACGCCCACGAGGCGTAAATCTCTCTCTTTGGAGATTGTCAGCGCCAACATTTCAGCCACCATGATGTGATCATCTATCACGGCGACGCTGGTGAGTGTGGACACAGTATTGGTCACTACTCACTGAGGCTAGCGACGCGGTTGCGTAAATGCCAAGAATTGAGGGTATTTTGTGGCCCCGGGAGTACGCTGCATTCGGTTCTATTCCTCGACGGTGGCATCGCGTCATGACGTAAGGGCGCAACCACGGCCACCATAATTATTTTTCGTGGCGTTTCATTACCGGTGACTTAGTTGTTCACACTTTCGTCACGCAAGCCACACGTCTTGTCATGATGTTCGTCCAATACGGCGCCGCACTCACGACAGAGCAAGTGCGCGAAACAGGCGCTCTCGCCACCGAGCTCCTCTTCGGTCAAAGGATTCTTCTCCATCATCTCCCTTCGACCACTTAGATCGCAACTAGCGAAAGTCTTCCTGCAAGGTCGCGAGCTCCCCAGCCCCGGGACAGAGCGTCGCGAACGGCACGCTGTTCAGACCCTGTGAGGGCGTGTGGTTGAGCTCGTGTAACTCCAAACCGGCCTCGTCAAGGTACAAAAGTCCCGTCGCGATCTCGCCGCGACTCTGGCGGTCGCGGATGTACTCTTCGACCTTCATCCGGTCGCTCGGGTCGTACCCCTCGGGCACGGAGCGAAAGCGCATCACGCTGCCGTCGTGCATCGTGACGGCTTTGGCCTCATCGCTGGGAATCTTGGCGCGGATCGGCACCTGTAGGGGCACGAAGTCCGTCTGAACCTCTTTGACTTCGTGCTCGCGAAAGAACTTGTAGCTCTTGGTCGAGCTCTCGTGGTCGTTGAACGTCACGCACGGCGAGATCACGTCGATGAGGGCGAAGCCGTGGTGCACCACGGCGGCCTTCAAGATTGGGATGAGCTGTTCCTTGTCGCCCGAGAAACAGCGCGCGAGAAACGTCGCGCCGAGCGTCAGGCCCAACATGATGGGGTCGATGGGCGCGAGCAAATTGGGCTCGCCCTTCTTCGGGCTCGAACCGATGTCGGCCGACGCCGAGAGCTGGCCCTTGGTGAGTCCGTACACGCCGTTGTTCTCGATGACGTAGACCATGTTGACGTTGCGCCGGATGGCGTGCATCAGGTGACCGAGGCCGATTGACAGCGAATCGCCGTCGCCCGAGATCCCGATGTAGGTCAGTTCGCGATTGGCCGCGTTCGCGCCGGTGGCGATGGTGGCCATGCGCCCGTGCGCGGAGTTAAAGCCGTGGGCCCCGCGCACGAAGTACGTCGGAGTCTTCGAGGAGCAGCCAATGCCGCTCAGCTTCGCGATCCGATGCGGGGGCGTGGAGAGTTCAAAAAAGGCGTGGCTGATGGCGGCCGTGACCGAGTCGTGACCGCACCCGGCGCACAAGGTCGACATTGCGCCTTCGTAGTCGCGAAGAGTGAGGCCCAGTTCGTTCTTCGGCAACGGACTGAGCGGGATGAAGGGTTTCACGATTGAGGGCATCAGGGAATCTCCATTTGGGTTAACACGCTGTCGACGACCTGTTGGGCACTCAAGGGATATCCCCCGTACGCCAGGACCGACTTTATCTTTTCGATGTCGACGCCGGTCTCGATCGAGATGAGCGAGCGCAGCTGGGCGTCGCGGTTCTGCTCAACGACAAAGCAGCGTTCGTGCTCTTCAACGAATTGACGAACGTCGGCGACAAAAGGAAAGCCCCGCACGCGCATGAAATCGGCTACGAGACCTTGCGCAGCTAGCTCGTCGAGCGCTTCGCGCACCGCCAGATCGCAGCTGCCCACCGTGATGACGCCAATGGGGGCGCCCTTACGTCGGACGACGACCGGCGCGGGCACGTGTGACGAAGCGGCAGCGTGCTTTAGCTTCAAGCGATCGACCACTTCTTGGTACTCGTCGGGGGTTTCGGTGTAGTGGCCGAACTTGTCGTGGCCCGAGCCCCGCACGAAGTAGGCGCCCTTCGCGTGTGAACCGGGCAGGGTGCGCGGCGTGACGAACTCGTGGTCCTCGTCGCTGTAGCGAAAGAACTCGGCGATCTCGGTCAAGTCCTCGTCGCGTAAGACCCGTCCCCGGTCGGGCACGTACGCGTCGTCCCACTCGAGCTTGGGTACCACCCAGTCGTTCATCCCGATGTCGAGGTCGCTGAGCAAAAAGACGGGGGTCTGGAACCGTTCAGCCAAGTCGAAGCTCTTGGCGGCAAAGTCAAAACATTCGTGGGGATTGGCCGGGAATAACAAGATGTGTTTGGTGTCACCGTGTGAGGCGTAGGCGCACATCAAGATGTCGCCCTGTTGGGTACGGGTGGGCATGCCCGTCGAAGGACCGACGCGCTGCACGTCGATGATGACCGCGGGAATTTCGGTGTAGTACGCGAGGCCAATGAGCTCACTCATCAGCGAGATCCCCGGACCTGAGGTGGAGGTGAAGGCTCGTGCGCCGCTCCACGACGCGCCGAGCACCATGCCGATCGAGGCGATCTCGTCCTCGGCCTGNNTGATGAGGTAGTTGTTCTGGTACTTCGCGGGTGCGTCGGGATCGTCGCTCTCGATCTTCACGCGTCGATACTTCGCGCACAGGCGCGTGAAGTTGTCCATGACGGCTGTGGCGGGGGTGATGGNNACGGTGGCGCCGGCGTAGAGGCACCCGAGCGCCGTCGCGGTATTGCCGTCAATGAGAATCGAATCGGTGTTCTTATCGAGTGGCGTCAGGTGAAATGCCAGCGGGCACTCGAAGTTCTCCGTCGCGTAGTCGTAGCCCAGACGCAGCGCCCGTTGGTTCGACTCGCGCAGCGCCTCGTTGCGCG
>PLBM01000106.1:0-356 GCA_003134515.1 Acidimicrobiaceae bacterium
GCCGTACTTCTCCACGACCTCGGCGCACTTCTCGGCTCCGCCCGCGATGCCGACCACTTTGGCGGCGCCGCGGGCTCTGGCGATCTGTCCAACAACGGATCCGGTGGCGCCCGCGGCGCCCGAGACCACGACCACGTCGCCTTCTTTCATCTGTCCCACTTCGGTGAGTCCAAAGAACGCCGTGATGCCCGTCACGCCCAACACNNTCGTCGGTGGCGAGCACCCACTCTTGCCAATTGGTCATACCAAAGACGACCTCACCGACGTGGTAACGCTCACTGCGCGACTCCACCACGAGTCCGGTGCCACTCCCGCGAACGACGTCGCCCAGTTCAATCGGGGGAAGATAGCCCGGC
>PLBM01000106.1:435-12753 GCA_003134515.1 Acidimicrobiaceae bacterium
AGCACGATCTGTCGATTGTCCATTTGGTCTCCTCAGAAGTAACGGGCACCATAGATACTGTCACCGCCGCACCGCGAGTGGCGATTTGTTAGAAAGGAGCACGAACCCGAAAGGTGACCATGGCCCGTCAGCGCAGTCTTCGCTCACAGCTCTACCGCGACGCGCGNNGCGCAAGGTCTACTCGCGCACCAATTCCTTCACCCGCTCCATCCTTCGATCGATCTCTCTTAGTAAGTGAAAGACGCCGTTCGCCCGAGCCCGGTGAAGGCGCGGGCACGGTGTGGAACACCGAAGTCGGCACCACGAAGTACATTTCTCCAATGGACTACGTCGCACTCGGTACNNGGCTGCATGAGCTACGGCGAGCCCACTCGCGGGAACCAGAAGTGGACGATCGGCCCGCAGGAGGCCGCGCCATTCTTCCGCCAGGCCCTCGACGCCGGCATCAATTTCTTTGACACCGCCAACGTCTACTCCGCGGGGAGCAGCGAGGAGATCACCGGGCGGACCCTATTATCCATGGCGCCGCGTGACGAGTTAGTCATCGCCACCAAAGTGAACGGGCGAATGAACCCCGGGGCGAACGGTCAGGGCCTCTCGCGCAAAGCCATCCTGGCCGAGATCGATAACAGCCTCACTCGCCTCGGTACCGACTACGTCGATCTGTACCAGATCCACCGCTGGGACTACGACACGCCCATCGAAGAGACGCTCGAGGCGCTGCACGATGTTGTCCAAGCCGGCAAGGCCCGTTACCTCGGCGCGTCGTCGATGTACGCCTGGCAGTTCGCACAAGCGCTCTACACCGCCGACCTCAACGGCTGGACTCGGTTCGTGAGCATGCAGAACTACTACAACTTGCTCTATCGCGAAGAGGAATGGGAGATGCTGCCCCTCTGTGTCGACCAAGGTGTCGGATTGATTCCGTGGAGCCCCTTGGCGCGCGGTCGACTGACGCGGCCTTGGAACGAACAGACCCACCGCACCGAGACCGACGAGTTCGGCCGAAGCCTCTACACCGACGAGGATCGGCCCGTCGTCGACGCGGTGCTCAACGTCGCGAAGCAGCGCGGGGTCTCACCGGCCCAGGTCGCGCTGGCCTGGGTTCTCTCAAAGCCCATGGTCAACAGTCCCATCGTGGGCGCGACCAAGACCGAACACCTCGACGACGCCGTGGCCGCGCTGAACGTGCGCCTCGACGACGCGGAGATAGCACTGTTGGAATCGAACTACCGGCCCCACGGTGTCCTCGGCTTTCGCTGAGCCACTTCGAGTCACCAGCCCGCATCATTCGACATACTCGACGCCGCGACTAACTTCTGCGTATCGCCTTAAGGTTTTCGCCCAAAGGTCGGCTACAGTTCGCCTCGAAACCGGTGCGGAGCCAACTGGCTGTAACGATTCTCTCGTCCTGCTTGGACGAAGAACTATGCCAGCGGCACGACGCTGTTATCCGACGAAGGTCTTGACGTCGGCAATGAGTTTGTTCTCGATCTCCAAGTTCCAGAGTGAGTCGGCCACGTCCACGACCAGGAACAACTCCGAGAGCAGCAACGTTTCGATAACCGCGACACCGAGGTGTTCGAGCCACTTGCCAATTCCAAATCTGACCGTAAAGTCGGTGGGGTCGCCCTTGATCGTCACGGTGAGGGCTCGATCGGCAGCGACGACTTCGCTCAGAAAGCCGCCCTTCTTGGCCTGAATGACCGTACCTTGTTCGCTCGGGGACGAGGATTGGACCGTGAATCCGTTGGTCTTCAAATACTCTTCAACGTGCGACTGCAGTGCAGTCAGATCGGTGCCCTTGCCCGCAAAGTGTTCTTCCTTATCGCCCAGCACTGAGTCCTCCTCATTTCGATTCGCCTTCGCACCTTAGTTGACCTTCATGAAATCTCTCTAAGCGTTCACCAAGATGCCGCCGTACTGGCGACCACCTGTCAAAGACAGGTCCTACGTATCATGTGGTGAGGACGTTCCTCACGGACTGAAACTGCTCTGTGGCGAGTCGACGACCGAATGAAAGTCATTCGACGTAGCGTTCAATGCTGGACTGAGGAGACGGAAATGGACGTTAAAGAGTTGCTCGCCAGAGTGGGCGAAAATCTTTCGGTGAGCCGCTCTTTCGGCGTCGCCTACAAAAAAGACGGACTGCTAATAATCCCAGTCGCGGTGGTGGCTGGCGGCGGCGGCGGCGGAGGGTCAGACAACCCCTCACCACACTCGCACCCCAATGAGCTGGATGGATTGTTGGAAGATGATCTAGCCCGCGACGAGGTCCCCAGCGGTTCGGGAGGGGGATTCGGCGGCGTCGTCATGCCTGTCGGCGCCTACGTCGTAAAGGGTGAAGACGTCACGTGGGTGCCGGCAGTGAACGTGACGCTCATCGCCCTAGCGGCGCTCAGCGTGTTGCGAGTTCTCATTCGTTCCGCGAGTCGTGGCCGGCGGCGTCGACACACCTAGATCTTGCGGCGCCGTCGCCAAAGTCACCGCGACGCTCCGCATTCCTGGAACTGGAAAACGGACAAAGTGCTAAATGATTGGTTCGAACTTTGCCGTAAAGTGGCGCAACGCGGCAGGCTCATGAACCATTCGATACCCGGGCAAGGAAGCGGCGTCTTTGGCCACCGCCGTGACGACCTCAATCACGTAATCAATATGGCTCTGGGTATAGGTTCGCCGGGGCACGGCCAATCGAACCAACTCCATCGCGGCGGCCTTTTCGGAGCCGTCCGGTTGACGGCCGAACATGACCGTGCCAATCTCGCAACTGCGAATGCCCCCCGTTTGATACAGCGCGATCGCGAGCGCTTGACCGGGATATTGCAACGGTGCTACGTGATCGACTAACGCCTTCGCGTCTAAATAGACGGCATGACCCCCGATGGGCTTCACGACCGGAACGCCGGCCGCGTCAAGCGCGTCACCTAGGTACGCGGTAGAGCGAATGCGGTAGCGCAGGTAGTCGGGCTCCACCGCCTCTTGGAGACCCTGGGCAATCGCTTCGAGGTCCCTTCCGGTCAGTCCACCGTACGTGGGAAAACCTTCAGTCAAGATCAACATGTTGCGGCACTGCTCGGCCAAATCATCGTCGTTGAGGGCTAGCCAACCTCCGATATTGCCAAAGGGATCCTTCTTCGCGCTCATCGTCATCCCGTCGGCCAAGGACGCGATCTCTCGAACTATGTCGCCGATGTCCCTTTCGGATTGACCCGCTTCGCGTTCGTGGATGAACCAGGCGTTCTCGGCAAAGCGGCACGCGTCCAAGAAGAAGGGGACTTCGTAGCGCCGACAGATCTCACTCACGCCACGAATGTTGGCCAACGAGACGGGCTGTCCCCCGCCTGAGTTATTGGTGATCGTCATAAAGACGACGGGGATCGAGGCTGCGCGTTCACCGAGCAGTGATTCGAGGGCGTCCAGATCCATGTTCCCCTTGAAGGGGTGGAGCGCGGACGCGTCGTGGCCCTCGGGTATGACCAGATCTCTCGCCTCGGCGCCAGAGAATTCGACGTTGGCACGCGTGGTATCGAAGTGGGTGTTGTTGGGAACTAGCTTGCCCGGTCCCCCCACGACCGAGAAGAGGATCCGCTCCGCGGCGCGGCCCTGATGCGTGGGAATGACGTGACGAAAGGGAAACAGATTCTTTACGGCCGCCTCGAAACGAAACCACGAAGGCGAACCGGCGTAGCTCTCGTCACCGTGTTGAATGGCGGCCCATTGGTCGCGCGACATGGCGCCGGTTCCAGAGTCAGTGAGCAGATCGATCAACACGTCCTCGGCGTGAAGATTGAACAGGTTGTAGCCGGCCCGTTCTATGGCGAGCGACCGCTCCTCGGGAGTGGTCATGCGTAACGGCTCGACCGAGTGGATCCGGAACGGTTCAATAATGGTCTTGAAACTCTGGCTCATTGCCTGATGGTACCGCCCGCGCGCCGTCAAGAAAGAATGTACGCCCGCGCCCATACTTCGTAGATCTCTCTTACGCCAGCGCCCGACTCCGCCACGATAGGGTGCAGCCAGAGGAGTCCTCTATTAACCATTACCCGACACCGTTGCTTTCTCGGCACTGGAAGTTAGCGACAGTGTTGGCCAGTCTTGGCCTGGCGACCCTCGCGCTCGTCACCACCGCTCAGGCCGCCAGCGGAATCGGCATGCTGGGCGTGGGCTCGTCGCCCGCAGGAGTCGTCCTGATTAGCCCGACGTGTTACACGGTGAGCTACGGAACGTGCGGGGTTGGGCCCTGGACCTCCACTGACGTCGAGGGCATCCCGCCAACCACTTACACCTTTCCTCTCTCCACCGTGATTAGCGGACTGCACTACGTACTCACGCCGGGACACATCACTGGATGCAACCTCGGTACGCCCGGCTCTTTGGGTAACCAGTGCCGCGTGTCGGTAGCGCGCGGAGCCCTGGGCGCAATCACCGCGACCTACCGACTGCTCCCGCCACCTCCGGCGCCGCCCTGCGCGATCGGAGCGCCCAATCTGGTGCTGAACCCAAGTTTTGAATCGGTGGATGACGGAGGGGTCTATACCGGTAGCACGAACCCCCTCGAAACGTGGTGGTATATATCGACCCCGGCGACGAGCATGGTCCCACACTGGACGCGCGACAATACCAACGAGCCCTCCGTGTTTAATGGAGGCACCATTAGCGGTGTGACGCAACTGGCGGCGAGCGGCCAGCGTTACGCGGGGATGGAGTTGACGTTCCCCTCGGGTATGCGTGGAGTGGTGACGCCCGCTCCCACGGTGGGCACTACCTACGTGCTGAGCTTGATGGTGGACTCCGTTCAATGGCCGACGGCGGGCGTGGTCTCGTTGCGCCTGGCCAACAGCGGCAGCGGCGCTCAGAGCGCCGTCGTCTACGACACGTCTGCTCCTGAGTCCAGCGGCTGGGCGAAGATTGGAGGCGCGGTCGTCGCCACGGGCTACTACAACGAGATCATTGTGCGTGACGCTCAAGGCGGTGGGGGCGCTCTCGTCGACGACGTCAAGGTCTGCCGCGCCGCCGCCAACAAACACCATTCCCCCGTTAGTTCTACGACGACAATCGAATCCCTGAGCACTCCCAAGGTCTTTGGTCAACCCGTGACCTTTAGTGCCTCGGTGGCGACTTCTGCCAAAAACTCAACGCCAACGGGAGTCGTCCAGTTCTCCGTGAACGGTAAGGTGGTCGCTGTCTCAAGTCTGAGCAACGGGCGCGCCAGCGTGTCCCTGGACTCATCGCGATGGTCCTCGGGAAACCGCGTCACTATCGTCGCCAAGTACACCGGCGATCCGACTCATACGCCGAGCATTGCCCATGCCGTCACGCTGAAGGTCCCCGTTACAACGTCTACCACCACGACTACCACCACGTCGACCACGACCACATCACCTGGCGGTGCCGGTTCACCACTGAGCCGAGTTCAGGACTTCGTCAATTAATGGCGTGCGACCGCGCGCTACGAAGTCTGTACCAGCGCGCAACCGTTTGACAAAGCAAGCATGAATAGCGACCGGAATGCAAAGAACCCCCTCGCGAAAGGGGATCCTTTGCTACTCCGAAGAGAGGACTTTCGTTAGCGCTGGTTGTACTTCACCGTAATTCTTTGTCCGTGAGCGAACACGATGATGAAGGTGTGGACGCCGCGAGAAGTGCTACTGGCCACCGTCACGCGGATCGTGAGGACGTGACCCGTGTCGTGAAGCACGCCCACCCTCGTTCCACCAACGTTGCTGGTGATTCGCGGCTGGCCGTAGAAGCCCGAGCCGATAATGGTGGTGACCACCGACCGGCCAGTCCACACGGCTGAAATCACTCGAATCGCTCTCGGGCTCGTCACGCTATGGCCCGTGAAGGTCACCGTCGTAGCCGAGGAGAGGGCCACCTTGTAGTTGGCGTCGGCCGCCTTGGTGACCGTGACCGTGCACGTTCCGGCCTTGTTCGCGTTGAGCGCGGTCCCGGAGACGGAGCATTCCGCGGTGCCGACGTTCGTCACCGCGTAACTGACTGCACCGGTGCCCGAACCACCCTTTGAAGTGAACGTCAGGCTGTTTCCCGCGATGCCGCTGGTGCTCGTCAAGGTGAGGGCCGCCTGGGTCTTGTGACCCGTGGCACTGACGGTGAAGGTCACCGTCGTAGCCGAGGAGAGGGCCACCTTGTAGTTGGCGTCGGCCGCCTTGGTGACCGTGGCCGTGCACGTTCCGGCATTGGTCGCGCGGAGCACGGTCCCGAAGATGGTGCATCCCGCGGTGCCGACGTTCGTCACCGCGTAACTGACCGTTCCGGTGCCCGAACCGCCCTTTGAGGCGAGTAGCAGGCTGTTTCCCACGATGCCGCTGGTGCTCGTTAGGAATAGGGTCGCTTGGGTCTTGAGACCAGTGGCGCTAATTTTAATGCTCTGTTGGACCTGGCTGGCCGCGGCGAAGGCACCGTTGCCGGCGTCGTTGAAGTCCACTTTGCAAGTACCGGTCGCGGTGAAACTCACCTTGTCACCACTGATTGAACAGCCCGACGAGGTGCTGTCGAGGGTGATGGCGACTTTGTCACCCGACGTGGCCGACGCACTGGGCGTGTACGAGCCACCCACGCTCCCGGCGGTGGGCGCATTGCTGGCGGTGATGGTGTTGGCCGAGTACACCTTGATGCTTTGTTGAACCTGGTTGGCCGCGGCGTAAGAACTGTTACCCGCGTCGTTAAAGTCCACCCGGCAAGTGCCGGAAGGCGCTATGAAGGTCACCTTGCCCGCAGTGATCGAACAGCCCTTCGAGGTGTGGTCCAGGGTAATGACGACCTGGTCACCCGAGGTGGCCGACGCACTAGGCGTATACGAGCCACCCACGCTCCCAGCGGCGGGCGCCTTGCTGGCGGTGATGGTATTCGCCGTAGTGCCCGTCGCCATAGCGGGGGACGCAGAGAAAAATGCCAAACCAGCGACCACCAGAGCCGATGTCGATCCCAGCGCCAGCATTGCTGACAGCGTTGATCGTCCGACCGCCTTCTTCTTGTTCTTATTCGTAACGATTCGACCTTCCAATTACGGACATTCAAGTTGATCTCGAACAATTCCAAGTATCTCGCTCGAAATTGTGAATGGTTTGTGAGACGACGGTGGATTCCCTTAACAGATACTTACTTACGGATTCGTAAGGTCTGTGAACAGCCATCCGTGTCGAAAGTGTATGAAACGGAGACTGTCCGCCCAGACGACATTGAATTGGGACTGTCACACCAATTTCTAAAGCAATGACTCGTATCACAAGAGTTCTCGCAGGGTTCTCACACCAGATCTTAAATTTGGTCCCGTACATTCGTAAGTGAGCTACTTGCTCATCCATTTAATTGGAAACTATCCGCGTTAGGGAGTGATTATGAAGAACACCATTATCAGAGGATTAGTTGGCGTTGCTCTTACGGGCGCCATGGTCACCGGACCGGTGTTACTCGCCGGTGCGGACAAACCCACCACCACGACGACTGTTAGTACAACCACTACCAGCGCCGGTGCCGCGTGGCACGCTCAACTGAAGGTCATTGACCAGACGTTCGTGGCGGCCGTTCAAAAGGCGAAGGCCGCCTACCGTGTGGCCGTCACAGTGACGGTGACCCAGGCTATGAGGGAAGCTGCTCGCGCGGCGCTAAAGAGTGCGTTCGCAGCCGCTAAAGCGACGTACAACACGGCGATCAACGCTCCTGGAGCCACCGCGGCCACTGACAGTGCCGCCTTATCGGCTCGGGCCACGGCTCGATCCACGGCATTGAAGACGTTCACGGCAGCCGTTAAGGGTTCAGTATCAACCACGGCCAAAATGACGGCGCGCACCACGTTGCAATCAGCTATTGACGCCGCGCAGAGTGCTCGCGCTGCTGCGATCACGGCACTTGGTGCCAACCCGCAAAAAAGTAAGAAGTAACTCAGTACAGAACAAGTAGTAGATCAGAACAACAGTCCGGACCCTCGGGTCCGGACTGTTGTTCTTTTAAAGAACTGAGTACGGAGTGAGAAGCCTTCGGGTCTGGATTGAAGTTGACAATTTTACAGAAACAAATTTCGAGGGATTACTTTCGTACGTCGAGATCGGTAGGCAACTTGGCTACTCCGCCAACACCGTGCGGAAGTATCTGCGGGAGGGTCAAACAGCGACTAAGCAATCACAAAGCCTTTACCTAGCGCTACAACGTATTCGACGAATGACAACACTTCGCCAAATATCTCAGATATCGCGGGTTGACTTATGTGAATCTCGGAATCCTGTCGGTCATTCCAGCAATATTCGATGAGAGAAGTCCACTTAGGATCTAGATTCGATTTCGCCCACTGTGCCCCCTCGCGTTTCGACGTGATTCTTCCTTCATTTAGGTCTTGCAGCATTCGACAATAGTGCAGCACTATGAAGGCTTGAAAGAAGCGATTCCGAAAAGGTTCGGCATCCTCAAGTAGCTCGTCTCCCCATCCGACAAGTGAATCTTGAATTTCTACCCTCAGTGCGTTTGGCGACACTGGGTCGAGGAGTGAGAAGGGTTCGGGGCCGACAACCGTTACCCCTTTTTCCCTGAGCGTCCAACGAGTTACGAGAGAGTTGTCGTGATCCGATCTTTCAATTCTTGGGCTGCCGTGTTCGAAGTACCAGAGTTCTCGATCCTTGTCTTGGACACGCCCATCATTTGAAAACGGAGACGATGGGTGCCTGAGAATGTTCGATGGAAAGAACGAGTACTCAAGATGCTTAACCCATCGGGTATCTTGACCGTAGGTCTGATCGTGAACAGATTGAGCCTGCTCAACTTCCGATTCCGACATTTCATCGGCCGTCACAACGACAAAGTCAATGTCACTCGTTCCGTCGAAGTCACCGATTGCGAGTGAACCGAGCAGATACATACCAATCAAGGAATCCCCAAGAACGTCCTGGAGTCGTTCAGCATGGCCATTTAGCACGCCATCTAATTCGGGATATTGAGTCATTTTCTCCACAACCATGTGTTTATTGTAAGAGAGCACGTCTGATAATCCAAGGTGACAAAATGGGTCTGCACGCAATTGTTCTCGTAGTCGTTGTGGAGAGAACCTTGAGGGACGCTACTCAAACTTGGTGGACCTTATGGGACGGCTTTCAAACCCTTCGACAGTTGCCGAAGCCCTTCTCCAACAGGGGTCGATAGCCAGACTGTGTTCGTCGCCCGCCGTGAACAACACGTGCCAACAGCCTCCGATGAAGGATGACGGAGATTTCAATGAAGAAAAGGGACGGCTTTCAAACACTTTGCAGCGACGGCTACGTGAAGGAGACATCATCAGATTGGTCAACTCTACCTGAGCAGCCTCACGATCAACGCGATCGCTGATCGCATGGAAATTCACCGCACGACGGTCATCCACCACCTCAAAGGGTGTGGCGCGTCACGACGACGCAATTTGCACAAGATGTTGGACCCCTAAGTCATGGAGGCTGTCACCCGAGATGCAAGGGAGATTTCGCTCGCGTCAGTTGCCGCCGAGTTCAGCGTCCACGAAGGAGCCCCTACCCGGGAACTTCAGAAGGCGGGAGTTCCGATTCGGTCTCGCAGGGGGCGGAATCCCTGATTTGCTCACTTGGGCTTCCACTCACCTGCGTTATCGACACCCTGCTCTATCAGCACACAGGGATAGTTGGGAACTTTCGTATCATGAACAGTGGAGGTGTTTGATGGCCCGACCTGTGGGCTCGAAGAAGATTCTCATAGGTGGCATCGCAACGCTCGCACTCGTTGCCACACTCGTCGTCGCAGCGTTCCTCAATTCGACCTCGACGCCTCCAGTCCCGACCGTCTCAGTCAACCAGCCGGTCTATGAGTTCTTCGCAGCACACACTGGCGTCCAGTGCGAGATCCTCACTAACTTCACCGATAACGGCCCCGTGGCGATGAACTCAATCACGTGCTTCACCAACCAGCCAGCCCGTCGAGTTGCGCTCGATGACGTGGGCAAGGTTGACCAGTGCACTGGGATACAGTGCCTCGCGAACCCGGGCCTCAATACGCCGTACTTGAAGGTCGGTACCCGCGTCGTCTCAGGGAAACACCACTGCGACGTCACCGCGGCCGGTGTGCGTTGTGGCAACTCGTCCTCGGCGACCTTCACGATGACGCCCACCGTGGTCACGACGGACGGTCTAGATCCAATTCAACTCGCAGTGTCCGACAAGGTCTTCGAGTTCTACGCCCCGGCCTCGAGTGGTGTCGAGTGCGAAGTCACGACGATTTCTACCTTGTGCATCACCAATGCACCAGCTCAGCGAGCGGTCTTGAGCGCTGGTGGGACCTTGAGGACTTGCAAGGGAGTGGGGTGCCTCTCTAACCCAGGTCTCGGCACGCCGACGTTGCTTGTCAACACCGTCGTGCACAGTAGGAACTTCACCTGCACGGCACAAGCGAAGAGCGTCACCTGTCAAGCGAAGGGTCACGAAGGCTTCACCATATCGAAGACTGGGATCACTACCGCGGTCTTTCACTGACCGACGATCTTGGTCATGAGGTCTCGTGCAGCCTCCACATCTTGTTCCAGACGGAACAGCGAGACGCACTCGAGATCCTCACTAAGTCCAAACCCGTTTCGCGACAGCGTTCTTAGAGCATCAATCTCCAAAGACCGTCAGAGGTCGTACGGGACTGGAAATGGGAAAAATGAAGTTCATGATCGTCCATGCAGTTCAATCGCAAGGACTGCCGCATGCAAGAGAACCAGGGCACTCAGAATTCAAATTGCAAGTTTCAGTCGTCGAGCTTGCCGGCTATGCGAAAGCTCAGATTCATTCACCACGGTCCCCGTACCCATACCGCCGCCTACGAGTTGGAATTCACAAGGATTCTTGCAGGGTTTGAACGCGTGACAGAAGGTCCGAAAGCGATCGGACACGAAAAGTGTCGTTCATCTGGAAGAGTGTTGTGATTTCGACAACAAGTGGGTGCTGAGTGGGCGCTGAGGGACTCGAACCCCCGACCTGCTGAGTGTAAATCAGCTGCTCTAGCCAACTGAGCTAAGCGCCCGGAGAGACCAAGCCTAGATGGTTCCCGTTCGCTGAAAGAACGTCAACAGTTCTGTGGTCGATGCAAAGACGGGACGTCGGCGCACACGTTCTGACGTGACGAGCGCCTCACCGTCGTACTCGCCGGCGGCCGCGCCGGCCTCTTGGACCACTAAGAGTCCTCCGAGGTAGTCCCACGGATTGAGTGTGGACTGCGACGCTACGGAAAAGACGTCAAGCGACCCGTCGGCCACGAGACAGATCTCGAGACTCGCCGCGCCGAGCGAGCGATACTGGGCCCATCCGAGGTGGCGCGACGGCAGACCCGAAAAACTCACGATGGCGTCAGCAATGTCCTCTTGACCACTGGGCGAAATCGCCGTGCCGTCACGAAACGCTCCGCTGCCCTTCTCTGCTTCGTAGATAGTGCCCGTCGCTTGATTCATCACCAGGGCCGCCACCAATTCATCTCCTCGAAGTACCGCCAGACTCGTTGCGAAGAACGGCACGCCGTGATCGCAGTTAGTCGAACCGTCGATCGGATCAACCACCACCGTGAACTCACCGTTGCCCGACACGCCCGACTCTTCACTCACCACGCGAAACCCAGCTCCGTGTAATACGCGTAGCGCGATCTCGTCGGCGACTATATCGAGGCGATATTGCGAGGAACGAAAACCGGAGAAACCGCCGTGTTGCCCCGACTGGACGATCTCGCCAATCTCGTGCGCGCACGCACGAAGTGGGGCCAAAAGTGATGGTGTCACGTAGTAACGGTAGTGGGGTGCACGCTAACCTGAGGAGTAATGGCCGCTATTGACGTCGCTGGATTCGTTGCCGACCTTAAAGACCACGCCGTTACTCACGGCTTCCACGTGCACGACGAGCGGCACTTTGTTGAGACCTACTCACTTCGCCAGGCCTGGGAGGTCGATCTGCACCCCGAGGACGGCTGCGGTGGACCGGTCGATCTTCACATCGAGCTCGACGTCGACCCTCGGACGCTCCTCGCCTTTGAAGACGCGGTGCTGGGCCTACCCGACGAGGTCGATCCACCCGATGAGTTTCACTTCCCTCTCGTTCTGACTTGGAGTCTGCCGCCGATGCCCCACGGTCCCGACTTGTTGCGACTGGCGATTGACCTCGCGCCCATCGGTGGGCTGGAGATGCCACTTGAGGTCACCGCGACCGACGTCTTCGCGTCACCGACCGAGAGTTCCGAGCGACGTATCTCGATCGTGGCGCGTCGGGCCATCTCCTTAAGCCAAGTGGCCAAGGGCGAAGACCCACTGTGCGACATCTTTGAGCGCGGGCGCAGCGTGAGCGA
>PLBM01000140.1 GCA_003134515.1 Acidimicrobiaceae bacterium
TCGCCTTCGCGGTGCGCCGCGGCGAGCAAGTCGCCTCGATCGAGCGGTAGTTGAAGGGTCAGCACCCGGTCGTTCGCGCGCAGACGATCTCCAATGGTGGCGATCACTTCGTCGAGATTCTCGCCGGTCTTGGCTGAGACCCACACACTGCCCTCATAGAGTTTCGCGAGAACTCTCGCCCTCGATTCCGAAATGTCGACCTTATTAATGACCAACAGTTCTGGCACGTGATCGGCGTCGATTTCAACCAGCACGTCGCGCACTGCGGCGATCTGCTCTTCGGCGTGGTCGCTCGCCCCGTCAACCACGTGCACCAAGAGATCGGCCAACTGCACGGACCTAAGGGTGCTCATGAAGGCTTCGACAAGTTCGTGCGGGAGGTTGGAAATGAAACCCACCGTGTCGGTGAAGAGCACGGTCTCACCACCGGGCAGCTGACGCTGCCGGGTACGCGGATCCAAAGTTACGAAAAGTCGATCTTCTACCACGACTCCCGCGTCGGTTAGCGCGTTGAGCATCGACGACTTGCCGGCGTTGGTGTAGCCCACGAGGGTCACTTCGCGGTGACGGCCCCGATCTCGACCTTGGCGCTGGACTTGGCGGGTACGGTCAATCTCTTTGAGCTCCGCGCGGATGTGATGGATGCGCTGGACCAATCGGCGCCGGTCGACCTCTAACTGGGTCTCACCGGGGCCCCGCGTGCCAATGCCACCGGCCTGTTGGGAGAGCGACTCACTGGCGCGACGAAGTCGAGGCAGACGGTACTCCAAGAGCGCCAGCTCGACCTGGGCCTTGCCTTCAGGCGTTCGCGCGTTCTGGGCGAAGATGTCGAGGATCACTGCCGTTCGGTCAATGGCCGTACGGCCAAGAATCTTTTCGAGGTTGCGCTGTTGCGCCGGGGAGAGGTTGTGCTCAAAGACGACGGTGTCCGCGTCGAGCGCTAGAGAGAGTTCGCGCAGTTCATGCACCTTGCCTGAACCAATAAACGTGGCCGGATCGGGACTGTCGCGGCGTTGAACAACGCGCGCGACGACGTCGGCCCCCGCGGTGTCAACGAGGAGCGCCAGCTCGTCGAGCTGTTGCTCGAGTTCATCGGGCGTGACACCGGGAAAGAGGACGCCGACCAATACAATCTTCTCTCGAAACGTCCGGTCAATGAGGGTACTAGGTCGATTGGTCACGCTTCGAGCCACTCCACGTTGGCGACGAACTGCACCGGTCCGCTCAGGATCGCGGACTGACCGACAAGTTCTACGCGCAGCTCTCCCCCGGGGTTCTCCACTGTGACAGCGTCGCCGGTGAACCCCGCGCGACGAGACAACGCCGCCGCCGCGCACGAACCGGTGCCACAGGCCCGCGTCCAGCCCACGCCGCGCTCGATCACCCGCATTCGTACCCGTTCGACGTCGATCACGCGCACGAACTCGACGTTGGCGCCGCCGACCTGGGCGGAGAGTTTCGCCGCGAGATCTTCGCGCGATGCGTCACTCCACGCGTCGTCGTCCAGGACGACCACGTGAGGATTTCCGACGTTCGCGACCCCGAGCGTGCCGTCGATGTTCTCGGCAAAGCTCACGTCGCCCATCGCCACGCTGCCGTAACCAGAAGTGTCGTCCATGGTCAGACGTACCGTTCGAAGACCGACGGGCGTGTGCACTTCCAGGGTGTCCCACGTCGCCCTCGTGGATCGATGAACCGCCGCCGCCAAACAGCGAATGCCGTTGCCCGACATCTCGGCCAATGACCCATCGGCGTTATAAAGGACCATGGCGACTTCTGAGCCCAGCGTCGCCAGGACTAGCCCGTCGGCGCCCACGCCGGTCGTGCGATCACAGATGGCCCGAGCCCGTTCGGGGGTCCACCACGGCGCCAGACCGTGTTCTTGCACGTCGATTAGAAAGTCATTTCCGGCCCCGTGCCATTTTTGAAGACTGCGCAACGCCACGGATCTAGTCTCGCACGAACCCGTCGGCGCCATTCAACACCTCGCGTAAGCGGTCCTTCGCCAACGCGGTATCGACAAACCATTCCACTCGTGGATCACGTCGAAACCACGAACGTTGGCGACGGGCCAGGCGACGGCTCCGGGTGATGGCGTTTTCTACGGAGCGTTCCAGTGGTTCGCCGTCTTCCACGTGTCGCAACAGTTCGCGATAGCCCACGGCTTGACGTGCGGTGCGCCCGAGGCCCCCGCGAGTACTCGCGAGCCGCGTGACTTCCTCGAGCAGCCCTTGATCCATCCAGCGACGAAATCGGGTCGCGATCCGCGCATCGAGCACCTCGAGTTCGCTCTCTAGCCCCACCTGGACGACGCGCACCGGACCGTAGCTGAGCAGTCCGGCCCCAAAAGAGGAGAACGGGCGGCCCGCGCCAAGGGTCACTTCGAGCGCTCGCACGACCCGTCGATGGTTTGTCGCCTCGAGCCGACTAGCCGCCAGTGGATCAAGGACACGCAGCTCTTCGTAGAGCGCGGGTTGTTCACCCTCGACGCGCGATTCGAGCACACGGCGAATCTCAGGGTAACGAGCGGGAATGTCCAGGTCGTCAAGTATCGCTCGACCGTAGAGTCCCGTACCACCGACGTAAGCGACGCCGTGACCGGCGCTCGCGATGTTCGCTGCGGCGAACTTAGCTTCACGCTGAAACTGAGCGACGGTGAACTCCTCGCTCGGATCCACCAAATCCAACAAGTGGTACTTCACCTCGTCGCGTTGTTGTCGAGTGGGCTTCGCGGTTCCCAAGTCCATCCCTCGATACACGCCCATCGAGTCGACGCTGACCAGTTCGACGTCGCCCTCACTTTCAAGCGCGAGTTCGTGGGCGAGCGCCGACTTGCCAGAGGCCGTAGGTCCCACCAGGGCGACGGCGCGCCCTTCCACAACCCTCACGTTGAGAGCAGTGGCACGCGAATCTTGTGTCGCGGGGCACGCAAAATCGAGACCACTTCGCCGATCAAGTAGTACGGCGCGCCGTAGGTGACGTCCGCGCTCACGAGCGAGCCCGAGCGCACGGCCAGCTCACTGACCGGAAAGTGAATGAGCTTGCCCTGACGCGTACGTCCCGTGAACATCTGATCGTTGCGCCGCGAAGGACCCTCGACCAACACCTCCTCGCGTCGGCCCACGCGCGCCTGGTGGCGGCGCAGCGCCGAGCGGTCGGTCACCTCCTTGAGGCGTTCGAATCGGGCCTTGATGACGTCGCTGGCGACAAAGGCGTCCGACATCGTGGCCGCGCGGGTGCCCGCGCGCGGCGAGAAGATGAAGGTGTAGGCGAGATCGAACTCACACTGCGCGACAACCTTCAAGGTTTCGTCAAACTCATCGTCACTTTCACCGGGAAAGCCCACGATGAGATCGGTCGTGACCGCGAGATCGGGAATGGCCTCTCTAGCGGCGTTCAGTCGTTCAAGGTAGCGCTCGACGGTGTAGCCGCGTCGCATCGCTGACAGAACTCGATTTGATCCCGACTGCAGAGGCAGGTGCAGCTGGTTACAGACACCCTTGGTCTCGGCCATCGCCGCGATGGTTTCGGGACGCAGGTCCTTTGGATGAGGGCTAGTGAAACGAATTCGCTCGAGACCGGACACCTCGCCGAGCGCACGCAGCAGATCCGCAAAGAGCGGACGTCGACCGGTGATGTCGCGTCCGTAGGAGTTGACGTTCTGGCCGAGCACGGTGATTTCGCTGACGCCCGATTCGGCCAGCATCGTTGCCTCGTCAATCAGATCCTCGAAGGGACGACTGATCTCTCTTCCGCGCACACTCGGCACGATGCAGAACGCGCAACTGTTGTCACAGCCCGTTTGGATCGTCATCCACGCGGCGAAGCCCAACTCGCGCACCGCGTAAAGGGCGGGCGCCATGTCGCGACTGGTCACGGGATCGGGCGCGTCCAAGATCTCCACCAGCGGACCCTCACTTTGCGCACGGCGCAATAAGGAGGGCGCCGAGGCCAGGTTGTGGGTGCCAAAGACCACGTCCACCCAGTTGGCACGCTCGAGAATGGCGCCGCGATCCTTTTGCGCCATGCAGCCCCCGACGGCAATCTGCAAACCGGGTCGCTCCTCTTTGAGGGCCTTTAATTGTCCGAGTGCGCTGTAGAGCTTGAGATCGGCGTTCTCGCGAATGGTGCAGGTGTTAAGGACGATGACGTCGGCCTCAGCCTCACTCGACGCGCGCACCAGTCCGTCGGCTACCAACAGCCCAGCCAGGCGCTCGGAATCGTGCTCGTTCATCTGACAGCCAAAGGTACGGATCGTGAACGAACGAGGTGTTGACACCCCGCAAGCCTACTGAGCGAGTTCGCTCTCACTCACCGATGTGTTGTAGGTCACTCCCGCGCCCGCCAGCACCACGCAGCACAGCCCCACGACGTCCCAGCCCCGCACGCTCTGGTGCAACAAGAACCAACCAATAAAAAACGCAATCGCGGGATCGGTCGCCAAGATGACTCCGGCGATCGACGGTTTCAGACGTCGAAGCCCTTGGAACTCCGATCCAAGGCCAAGCACCACGGCCATCACTGCGACGATGAAGAGTCGCACTAAGAGGTCGGGATGGTCCACGAGGCGAGCGCTCGCGGCAACCGAGAGTGGCAGCGTCAGCATCGCCGCGATCGACATCGACACCGCAAGTCCTTCAAATCCGGTCGTCGTGCCGCCGAGGTGGTGCGAGGCGTAGACGTACGCCGCCCAACCGACGCCCGCCCCAGCCGCAAAGAGCACGCCGGTCACGTTTAAACCGTTACCCGGGCGTGTCAGCGCCACGACGCCCACACCAGCTAGAGCGACCAGCGCCAAATGTTTCGGCGTGCGTTTGCCGAGCGCGGCCACACAGAACGGTCCCAGGTACTCAATGGCGACGGCGCCGCCCAAGGGGATTCGCGCGATGGCCTGGTAAAAACACTGATTCATGAAAGCCGTCGCGGCCCCGAGGGCGAGAGCGGCCAACCACTGGCGCCTCGTCCAGTGACGAACGTGAGGGCGAGTGAAAGCGAGCAGCACGACAGCACCTAGGAGAAAACGCCACGCGCTGGTCGCGGAGGGTCCAATGACGGGAAAGATCCGAATCACCAACGCCGCCGTCCACTGGATCAATGTGGCCCCGAGCAGCATGAAGCCCACGCCGCTTACGGTGCGTTGATCGAGTTGTCCTTTGACCCGGCTCAACGAATAACCAGTCCGGTGCGATCCACGTCCAGTACGTGGACCTCGCCGGCAATGGCGTGATCGTGCAGAAAGACTTTGGCCGCGTCGGCGACGTCGCGCGCCGTGTCGTTGGTGACCAGCGCCAACATGCTCGACCCCGCGCCCGACCAACACGACGACGCCGCGCCGCTCTCGCGCAACAGTTGCAAGAGTGGTGCCGCGAAGGAGAGAAGCCCCATGCGATAGGGCTGGTGGAGAGCGTCATCCATCGACGAGGCGACAAATTCGTGATGGTTGGCGAGCCCTGCGATCAAAAGACCCATCGAGTTCAAGTTGTGCACTGCGTCGACCAGCGTGACCTGCGTGGGCAGCACTCGTCGCGCGTCCGCCGTGGCGAGCTCTTGGTCGGGCACGACGACCACGAAGCGCCATTCGTCGTCCAACGGTAGTTGTCGCGCCACGACGCCGTTTCGTTCGCTCACGCTCGCCACGACGAGCCCGCCGAGTACCGACGCGGCCGCGTTCTCCGCGTGACCGTCGAGGCTGGTGGCGAGAGCGAGCGGACTCTCGGACCCCGCGGCCGCGGCCGCGGCCACCGCCAGCGCCGCCGAAGAACCAAGTCCGCGCGACAGAGGTATCGAGGAGGTGACCCGCATCGCAAAGTTGGTATGGCCCAGGACACGCTGCGCCACTCGAACACCGAGGTGTCGCTCGTCGTCGAAGTGTCCGGCGCCACAGCCGTCACTCACGATGCTGAGCGAGTCAGCGAGCTCCAGTGAGACGTCAACGTACAGCGTCAGCGCGACGGCCAGGGTGTCAAAACCGGGCCCGAGATTAGCCGAACTGGCGGGCGCGCGCGCGAACATGACGTCAGCGTAGGCGCTGGAGAAGTGTCGGTGGCGAGAGATCGCCCAACGCACGAAGGGTGAAGGTGTGTCGCTTCACTCCGTGCACGACGAGTTGGCCCACCACTTCGCCGCGATAGATGGCGGAGGTGAATCGCCGTACCCGAACGCTGACGCGCAGGGCGGCCTGGGCCGGCCACCACCACACTTCGCGCTGATGGGTCAGACCAACACCCACGTGATGTCCGTCCCACGAGATCTCACCTACGACGAGGTCCTTGACAAACACGTGGTGGAGACGACTGGCCACCGCCGAGTTCGCCAGCGCCAGCGCCGCCTCGCCCGCGGGTCCCAAGAGGTCGCCGCCGCGTTGGCCCAACACCACCGCGTAGAGCACCTTGGTGGACGATCCGTCGCTAAAGGTCATGGCCATGACGTCACAGCCGCCCGCTTCGAGGGTGCGCCCGGACTTCACACCGATAATGTTGTCGAGCCCGAGCAGGGGCGTGAATGTGGCGACCGTTCCCGCCACCGGCAGGGTCACGCTCGTTTGGATGACGATGGCGCGCACGAGCGCGGACTTCATCAGCGTCCGGGCGAGCCTCGCCTGGTCGAGTGCGGTGGAGACCGAGCCGGGCGAGAACCCGGTGACGTCGTCGTAGTGCGTACCAACTAGACCCATCGTGGCGGCCTCGTGATTCATCAACGCGATGAAGGCGTCGTTCGTGCCCGACACCATGTTGGCCAGCATCACGGCGTAGTTTCCCGCCGAGTGCACCAAGAGCCCATTCAAGAGATCCATTTCACAGAGCTGTTCACCGGCTACCACTTCAACCACCGACTCGCCCAAACCCATCATCTCTTGGTACGTCGTCACGTCGTCGCTCGTCACCACGTGACAGGGCCCGGTCTGGTCGATCACGAGAGGCAGTTTCTCCAGCGCGATGTACGTGGTCATTAACTTGGTCAAACTGGCAATGGGCACTACATGGTCGTGGTAGCCCTCCAGTACTCCCAGCGAGGGGATGTCCAGCGCCGCCGAGCCCACCACGGGCCACGCGAGAGGTGTAGTGGGGTTCGCCGACGGAATGGACTTCAGAGTGACGCGAACGCTCGAGAGTTCGTGCAAGAGCGGCAGTTGCATGCTCACAATAAGGGCGCCCGCGACGACGAGTCCTATCAAGAGACCGAGAAAACGCGTGAACAGCCCACGAAGGGCGGGACGGCGCGAGGGGGCAGAACGAGACACGTACTACAGATACGTTTGCGGGTCGTACTCTTCGGGCGTAACGAGCACCTTACGGGCCTTGGAACCGTCGCCGGGGGCCACCACCCCTTCTTCTTCCAAGAGGTCCATTATGCGTCCCGCGCGCGCAAAGCCCACGCGGAGCTTTCGCTGGAGCATTGACGTTGAGCCCGATTGGGTTCGAATGATGAGATCGCGGGCCTGGCGCAAGATCTCTTCGTCGTCGTCGCCCGCACCGCCATTGGAGGAGAACCCTCGAACGCGCGCGCCGTCGAGCGCGACGACCGATTCGCTTCGCCCCCCCTGGACTCGCCACGCCTCGACCACACGGCGCACTTCCTCCTCCGAAACCCATGGCGACTGGAGGCGCCGTGCGATGTTGCTCGACGCCGTCACGAGCAACATGTCGCCTTTGCCAATGAGCCGCTCCGCCCCCGACTGATCCAAGATGACGCGACTATCGGCCAGCGACGACACGGCAAAGGCCATGCGACTGGGTATGTTGGCCTTAATCACGCCCGTGATCACGTCGACGCTGGGCCGTTGGGTGGCCAGCACCAAGTGAATGCCGACCGCCCGGGCCATCTGGGCAATGCGCACCACCGACTCCTCGACATCGCGCGCCGCCACCATCATCAGGTCGTTCAACTCGTCCACCATGATCACGATGTACGGGAGTTCCTCAGGGCCAGCCAGTTCGACGTCCGACTCGAGGCCGGTCGCGCGCTCGATGACGTTGGCCACCTGTTCACGAGTCGTGGGTTCGGGGGTCAACGCGCCCTCGGCGATCATGAGCTGGTAACTGGCGATATCACGAGCGCCACTGTCGGCCAAGATGTCGTAGCGTCGCTCCATCTCTTTGACCGCCCAGGCCAGGGCGCTCGCGGCCTTCTTCGGGTCGACCACCACCGGCGCGAGCAGGTGCGGAAGGTCGTTGTAGTGACTCATCTCGACGCGCTTGGGGTCGATGAGTAGCAGTCGGAGTTGATCGGGGGTGTCGCGCATGACCAGCGACATGATGATGGAGTTCATCGCCGAACTCTTGCCCGCCCCCGTAGCGCCCGAAATGAGCACGTGGGGCATCTCGCCGAGATTGACCACGACCGTGCGTCCCGAGATATCACGTCCGAGAGGCACGTCGAGTGGATGAGTGGCGGCGATGGACTCTTCTGATACCAGTAAGTCACCGAGCGCGACCAATGATCGCTGGCGGTTGGGCACTTCCACGCCAATCGCGGAGCGACCGGGGATTGGCGCCAGTATGCGCACGTCCGGCGAGGCCATGGCGTAGGCGATGTCCTTGTTGAGCGAGGTCACTTGCGAGACTTTCACGCCCGCGCCGAGCTCGAGTTCGAACCGGGTCACCGTGGGGCCCACCGTGTAGCCGACGAGTGTCGTCTCGACGCCGTGCGCGCCCAGGGCGTCCACGAGCTCCTCGCCGGCGGCGTCGGTCGTCGAGCGATCGAGTTTCTGATCCTTCGTTCGCTGAAGTAGCGAAAGCGATGGCAACTCCCACGCGCTGGGCACCGCGACGTGCGCGGTACGCGCGGGAGCGACTTCCTCTAAGGGATCCGACTCTTCTTCCTCTTCGTAGTCAAATCCGTCTTCGACGTCCTCATCGTCCCCGTACTCGGCGTCGTCGTCGTCCCCGTACTCGTTGGACGCATACAGTTCCGGCCCGGACTCGCCAGCGGGTTCAACCACGGGCGAGATAGCGATCATCTCACCGTCATCGGCTGCGTCGACTCGTTCCTGCTTGGGTCTACTCATCCACCATCTCGTCAACAGTCGGCCGAGGCCTCGCAGAAACGCACCGCCGCCCACGAGGAGGGCTCGTAGCCCGAGGCCCGTGGTGACGATGGTCGCGATCACAAAGATCGCGAGCAACACGACGACCGCTCCCGCCACGCCGAGACCCTTCGAAAGTCCCCCACCGATCGCCACGCCGAGCCATCCGCCGTCGTGGCCAAGAACTTTGCTGGTCGCGTGAAGACCCGGCCGCCCTCCAGCGAGGTCAGCGATGCCGCTAATGGAAATGAGACCAAAGACGACACCCCAGCTCGCCCGCGCGCGGTCGAACTCGATCTTTCCCCACACCAGCGCCACGCCCAACGCCAAGAGCACGATCGCCAGTGCGAATCGGCCGATTCCGAGCAAGTCCGCGAGCGCCCTTGAAATGGTGCGGCCCACGGGCCCGAGCGCCCCCACGTCCGCCAGGGCCACAAAGAACCCCACGACGATGATCGCCACGATCCATAGATCGCGTTGATGGCGTTGCCACACGTTGGGGCTCTCGGACGACGCGCTTCGAGCCCCCGAGCGTTTGGTCGCCCTCTTTACCGGCTTTTTCTGGTGTCGCGACTGTGCCACAACCCTCTAACTTACTAACGACTAGTTCGCTTCTCGAACCACTCGAGCGATTTATAGAGAGCACCCGCACCGAGGCGTGGCACACGCCACAACACCCTCGAGGGGTCGAATGACGACTTCTTCTCGATCATCGCGCTCACCTAGGCTGTCCACGTGACGCGCGAACCCGACGACTCGTCCAAGCAACTCGCCCAACGCGTCGGCGCCGTGGCCAGCTTGTGCGAAGTGGCCTCTACGGAGCAGCTCAGCACCTCGATCTATCAAGTGGCGTTGCGCGGGAACGCTCGCACCCTCGCCGGTACGCCGGGCAACGACGTGATGATTCGCCTCGACGACGACAAGGGTCGCCACGTTCGGCGCCGTTACAGCGTGCGAGGTCTCGACGAAGGGACCGATGAGTTCACTCTGTGGATCACCATCGAACACGAGGGACCCGGGAGTATCTGGGTCAAGGCGGCCCAACCGGGTGACCTCGTCGACGTCATCGGCCCACGGGGCAAGATTGCGCTCGATCCCTTGGCCGACTGGCACCTCTTCGTCGGCGACGCCAGCGGACTCGCCGCGTTTTATCGAATGGCCGAAAGTATCGAAGTGCCGTCACGCGCGATCTTCATCGTCGAAATCGACGCCGCCGACGACGCCGTGAGCGCACCCTTTGGCGAAGGACTGGGCGTCACTGGCATCTTCGTCGACCGCCAGCATCGCTCGATGAGCGACGCGGCCGGACTGTTGAGTGGACTGGCGGCCTTCGCCCTGCCCCCCGACACCGGTCACGCCTATCTCTTTGGTGAGTTTCACGTCATGCGGGTGTTGCAAGAGGCGTTGCTCGACCGGGGCCTCGAACCCGAGCAGATCAGTCACAAGGCCTTTTGGCGAAGCGGCCGGAGCAACGCCGAGCACGGCGAACCGGAAAAGATCGAGGACTAGAGCACCACGATGGCCGGCAAGATGACCGGCTGGCGTCGGTAGCGCTGCCCGAGCAGGCGGCCCGCGGCCTTCTGGACCACCTTCGAAAGTGCGTCCGCGTCGAGGTTGCCCTCGGCCAGCGACTCCTGCAGAGCGTTACGCACCGCGCTCGTCAGATTCACCAGCAGTTCGGCGTCGCTCGACCCCTCAAACCACCCGCGCGCGCTCACCGTGACCGCCTGAGCGATCGTGGCGCTCGCACGATCCACGCCCGCCGAGATGAGCAGCACGCCGTATTCGGCGAGCATTCGGCGCTCTTCGAGCGGACGCTCGTCGAGATCGCCGGCACTGCCGTCGATGTAGTGAAAGCCGGCCGGCACCTTGCCGGCGCGGCGAATCCCCTTCTCGGAGACCTCGATCTGATCACCGTCTTCACAGATCAACACGTGCTTTTGGCTGAGCCCCATCGACACGGCGAGTTCAGCGTGGTGCACCATATGGCGATACTCGCCGTGCACCGGCACGAAGTTCTTCGGTCGAAGCAGCTGTTGGTATGTACGCAGTTCACCTTGACGCGCGTGGCCGCTCGCGTGCACCAGTTCGTGGCCCGAGTGAATGACCTCGGTCGCTTCGCGGTGCAGGTCGTCAATGACCCGTCCGACCGACCATTCGTTGCCCGGGATGGGGTGCGAGCTGAGGATGACCGTGTCGTCGGGACCGACCTTGAAGTTTCTCGCGTCGCCGCGCGAGAGTTTCGAGAGAACGGCCAGGGGCTCACCCTGGCTGCCGGTGCAGATGACGCAGACCTCGCCGGGCGTGAAGCGGCTGATGTTCTCGACGTCGATGATGTCCGCGGGGTCCACGCGCAGCTGGTGGAGCTTGCGCGCGAGTTTGACGTTGGCCTCCATCGATCGTCCCATGAAGGCAATCTTGCGATGCGTCTCGTGCGCGACGTCGGCGATCTGTTGGATGCGATGGATGTGACTGGCGAAGCAGGCCACCACCATGCGCCGCCCCGGTCGTTCGAGAAAGAGTCGGCGAAGCGCCACGCCCACACTGCGCTCAGAGGGCGTGAAGCCGGGCTCTTCGGCGTTCGTAGAGTCGGCCATCAGCAGGACGACACCCTCGTCGCCTAAGGCGGCCAGTCGATTGATGTCGGTACGGCGTCCATCAATGGGCGTGAGATCGAGTTTGAAGTCACCCGAGTGCACCACGATGCCGACCTTGGTGTGAAAGGCCAGGGCGTGGGCGCTCGGCACGGAGTGGGTCACGGGAATGAACTCCACCTCAAAAGGTCCGATGCGCCGACGTTCGCCGTCAGCGACTTCGATGAAGGTGAGATCGTGCGCGACTTTGGCTTCGCTCAGGCGATGACGAGCAAAACCGAGCGTTAAGGGCGCGCCGTAAATAGGAACGTTGACGTCCTTTACCAGGTAGCGAAGAGCACCCGTATGGTCTTCGTGTCCGTGCGTGAGAACAATGGCGTCGACTCGATCACGACGCTCAATGAGCCATCGAAAGTCCGGCAGAATCAGATCGACCCCGTACATCGTGGGTTCGGG